>VBAK01000129.1 GCA_005882275.1 Candidatus Segetimicrobium genomatis | reverse complement strand
AACTCTTTCACGCGCTCCATGTACGGCCTGCGGTCGTAGGCGTTGAACATCGCGCCGGCCATGCGCACCGGGTCGCCGAAGAAGTAGCGCTCGTAGAGCACCTGCCGCGACCCGAAGGCGCTCAGGGCGATATCCCAGGCCAGCCGGAACAGCTTGATGCGCGAGGCGGCATCCGCCCGCGCCGCCTGATAGTACGTGCGGATCGTCTCGGCCTGGGGGCCCCGCAGGTCCTTCTCGGTGGGGATCGCCATGAACCCGGAGGCGCCGAGCTGCTGGAGGATTTCCACCATGCGCGGGTACATCCGCGTGTGGACGTTCCGCGCCGCGTCCAGCGGCGGCCACGCCGGCTGCATCACGCCCCAATGGTTCACCTGCGCCTCCACCTCGCTCGTGCGCAGGAACGCCCGCATCGTTTCCAGGTTCACGATGATCTCGGCCATCTTCTCGTGCACGTGCTGGAACTGCTCGATGGCGATGGTGTCGACGATCAGCGAGGCCACGCCCAGGATGAACTCGATCTTCGCCACGTTCTTGGTGACGACCTGATGCGCCATGTGCGCGACGGCGCCGGTCGCCGCGAAGGCCCGGTTGCACTTCTCCACGTCCCGCAGCAGGAACACCCGCTCCCAGGGGACCTGCACGTTGTCGAAAATGACGACCGCGTCCATCTCCTCGAACCGGGACCCCAGCGGGTGGTCCAGGCGCGACCGCCCGTAGTCGAACGACTCCCGGCAGAGGAAGCGCAGCCCCGGTGTCTCGGTGGGGAGGGCGAGCGCGAAGGCATAGGGCGCGTCATCCGGGCCCGTCTTCAACAGCGTCGAGGGGAAGACCATGATCTCGTCCGCCGTGGGCAGGGTCGCCAGCATGCGGGCGCCGCGGAGGACGATGCCCCGGCTGGTCTCCTCCACGATGCGCGCCGCGAGAGTCGGATCGGCCTGCTGCGATGGACCCACCGACCGGTTCGCCTGGGGGTTGACCAGCGTGTGGGTGAGGCACAGGTCGCGCTCGCGCACCTCCTCGTAGTACCGGCGGATGTTGTCGCCGAACCGCGGGTCGTTCTCCGCGCAGTAGGGCGCCGCCGAGGCGAACCCGACCAGGGCGCGGTTCAGGTAGTCCGGGGTCCGGCCCATGAACCCGCCGGAGTAGTCCGCCCACCGCTTCATCATGGTCCGGACGCGCACGAGATCCCCGTGGGTCTGGGGCATCAGGAAGGACAGCCCGACCCGCCGGCCGGTCGCCGGCGACACGTAGGTCATCTCGTCTCTGAGGGCGGGGTCGTGCTGCATGTCGTACAGGGCGGCCACGCTGCGCACCAGGTTGCGGAACGCGGGGTGCGCCGTCGGGTCGGTCACCCGCTCGCCCTCGAGCCACAGATCCCGGGGGCGGTCCCGCAGTCCCTCTAGAAACTGGGCGCCCGTTCTCGCCGGCATGGCCTCACGCCCCCCGTCCCCCGCGCGCGTCCTCCTCCGCGACGACGGCGTTCTCGAGAACGCCGATGCCGTCGATCTCCAGCCGCATCACGTCGCCGGGGCGGACGTGCGAGATCCCCTTGGGTGTGCCGGTCAGGATGAGGTCGTCGGGCTCCAGGGTCATGATCGCGGAGATGAACTCCACGAGCGCAGGGATCCGATGGATCAGATGCGCCGTGGTCCCCTGCTGCCGCAGCTCGCCGTTCACGGAGGCGCGCAGCGCGAGCGCGTGGGGGTCGCGGATCTCCCCCTCGACCACGCAGGGGCCGACCGGTCCAAAGGAATCATACCCCTTCGCGCGCACCGGGGGCCGGTAGAAATTCTTCACGAAGTCCCGCACCGTCACGTCGTTGAAGATCGTGTACCCGCGGATGACCGCGTTCGCGTCCGCCGCGCGGACGCCGCGGCAGGTCCGCCCGATGACGACCGCGAGCTCCACCTCGTAGTGCATGTACTCCACGCCCGACGGGTAGACGACCGGGGCGCGGTGCCCGACCAGCGACGAGAGGGGCTTCAGGAACAGGGCGGGCTCCTCCGGGGTGCGGATCCCCAGTTCCTCCGCGTGGTCCGCGAAGTTGAGGGCCAGCCCGACGACCTTGGTCGGCAGCACGGGGGGAAGCCAGACCACCGCCTCGGGATCGTAGGCGCGGCCCGCCCGGTCGAAGGGGACGCCGTCCTCGAGCGTGCCGGTGTGCACGGTGCCTTCGGCGGCGAACCGGACCTGGCGCATGGCTTCATCATAGCAGGACGGCCGTACCCCGGGAGGGTTTTGAGCGCCGGCCGTATAACACCGCGCCCGGCCGTCTCTGTGAAGACCTGGGGGGGTGATGATCACGCAAGCGGCGCTGGCACGAAGGCTCACGACCATCGCGCTGGCCGCGGCGCTCGCCGCCGGCCTGGCGGCATCCGGCCGGCCGGCGCTCGGACAGGGCGGAGCGATCAGGATCGGCGCGGTGTTTGCCGTCACCGGCCCGGCCAGTTCGCTCGGGAAACCGGAGAAGGACACCGCGGCGATGCTGGCGGCGCAGCTCGCCGCCTCCGGCGGAGTCGCCGGGCGCCCGGTGCAGATCATCACCTACGACAGCGAAACGGATCCCACGAAAGCGGTGCTTTTAATGAAGAAGGCGGTGACCGAGGACGGCGTGGCCGCCGTGGTGGGCGGGACGACGAGCCCGGAGTCGCAGCCCATGGCCGACTACGCGATGTCGGCGGAGATCCCGTTCATGTCCGTGGCGGCCAGCACCACGCTCAGCGTCCCCGCCCGCGCCTGGGTGTTCCAGATGCCGCAGCGGAACGACGTTGCCGCCGCGACGGCCATGCAGTACCTCGTCGCGCTGCGCGTCACGACGTTTGCGTTCCTCTACCGGAACGACGACTTCGGCCAGGACGGTCTGGTGGGGTTCCGGACGTACGCCCGCCAGCGCGGGATGACGGTCGTGGACACCGAGCCGTTCGCGGCGACCGATACCGACCTGAGCGCCCAGGTCGCCCGCGCCAGGATCAAGAACCCCCAGGCCATGGTGGTCTGGAGCACGCCGCCCACGGCCGCGATCGCGGCCAAGAACATCCGCCAGCTCGGGATGCCGGTTCCCATCCTGGAGTCCCACGGGATCGCCAATCGGGCGTTCATCCAGCTGGCCGGTCCGGCGGCGGAAGGGGTGGTGTTCCCCGCCGGCAAGCTGCTGGTCGCCGGCAAACTCCCGGCCGGCGACCCCCAGAAAGCGCTGCTCGAGCGGTACGCCAGGGATTTCGAAGCGGCCAATAAATACGCCGCGAACACCTTCGGCGGCCACGCGTACGACGGCATCACGATGCTCCTCGACGCATTCCGGCATGTCGGACCGGACAAGGCCGGGGTGCGGGAGTATCTGGAGCACCTCCGGGGATTCGTCGGCACCGGCGGCGTGTTCGCCATGTCGCCGCAGAATCACAACGGGCTGTCCACCAAGGACATGGTGCTCGTGGTGATCAAGAACGGCGCCTGGGACATCTGGAGGTAGCCGGGGCGCAGCGCCCCGCCCGGCCCGCCCTCGTTGCCGTGTCCACCCTCCTCCCCCAGCTCCTCCTCACCGGCCTGACGACGGGGAGCATCTACGCGCTCGTCGCGCTCGGCTTCGTCCTCATCTACAGCGTCACCGGGATCCTGAACTTCGCCCAGGGCGAGTTTTCGATGCTGAGCGCGCTCGTCTGCGCCACGCTGCTGGCCTGGCACCTCCCGCTGGGGGCGGCGGCGCTGATCGCGGCCGCGGCCGTCTGCGCGGTGGGCGCGCTGACCGAGCGGCTGGCCATCCGGCCGGCGTCCGGCGCGCACCCGCTCACCCTCCTCATCATCACCTTCGGCGTCTCCATGGCGTTTCGCGGCATCGCTCTGATGCTCTGGGGCGCGGATCCGTATGCGCTGCCGGAGTTCACCCCCGGGCCGGCGCTGGTGCTCCTGGGCGGCGTGCTCATCCGCCAGGCGATCTGGGCCATCGCGCTGTCGCTGGCCGTGGTCGCGGCGCTGTTCGTCTTCTTCGCCCGCACCGTCCCGGGAGCGGCGGTGCGGGCGTGCGCGGACAACGCCTTCGCCTCGCGGCTCGTGGGCATCAGCCCGAGACGGATGTCGCTCCTGGCCTTCACCCTCAGCGCCGCGCTGGGGGCCGTGGCGGGCATCGTCATGACCCCGATCACCGGCGCGACCTACGACATGGGCCTGGCGTTGGGGCTCAAGGGGTTTGTCGCCGCGGTCATCGGCGGACTCGCGAACGCGCCGGGGGCGGTGCTGGGCGGGTATCTCGTCGGCCTCATCGAGGCCCTGACCACCGGATATCTCTCCCCCGGGTATGGGACGGCCATCACGTTCCTGGTCCTGCTCGCCGTCCTCTTCCTCCAACGGGAAGGCCTGGTCCACGGCGCCCGGCGGAGGCCGGCGTAACATGGGCACGCGCGGCGGAGACCGGACACAGGCGTGACGTGGGAGCGGGCCGGCTTCGCCCTGCTCGCCGCCGGGGTCGCCGCGCTCCCCGTCTTTGTCTCGACGGCCTACGCGCTGGCGCTGCTGAACATCATCGGGCTCTACGCCATTGTCACCGTGGGGCTGGTCCTCCTCGGCTGCTCGGGGCAGGTGTCCCTCGGGCAGGCGGCCTTTTACGGTCTGGGGGCGTACGGGTCCGCGCTGCTGAGCCGCGGGCTCGGCTGGAGCCCATGGCTCACGATCCCGGCCGCCACCGCCGCCGTCGCGGGGGTGGCCTACGCCGTCGGGCTGCCGGCGCTCCGCCTGGCCGGGCACTTCTTCGTCCTGGCGACCCTCGGGTTCGGCGTCATCGTGAACGTGCTGATGGTGCAGCTGGTGCCGGTGACCGGGGGCGGCAACGGCCTCAGGGACATCCCCCCGCTCCAGATCGCCGGGATCCGCCCGGCCACCGAGCGCCAGTTCTACTATCTGATCTGGACCCTCGCCCTGGGCGCCCTCCTCCTCGCCCGGAACATCACGTCGCACCGCACCGGGCGCGCGCTCCGCGCGATCCTCGGCAGCGAGGTCGCCGCGGCGGCGCTGGGGGTCGAGGTCTCGCGGTACAAGATGCAGGTCTTCGTCGCGAGCGCGGCCTACGCCGCGCTCGCCGGCGCCGTCTACGCCCACTACATCCGGTTCATCAGCCCCTCGCCCTTCGCGCTGTACGCCTCGCTGTTCTTCCTGATCATGGCGGTGGTCGGTGGCCTCACGAACATCTGGGGCGGGCTCTTCGGCGCGGCGGCGGTGACCGTGCTCGATCAGGTGATCCGCGCCCAGGTGCCCCGGGTCTTCCCGCGGGTGGGCGGCGAGTATCAGACCGCGATCTACGGCGTCCTGCTGGTGGTGATCATGATCTTCTTCCCGCGCGGGCTCGTCCGGGGAGCGATCGATCTCCGGCACGCGCAGGCGCACCCGCTGCCGGTCCCCGGGGGAACGGCGGACGCGGAACCGGCCGAGGAGTGGCGCGCGTGACCGCGGCGCTCCGGGTGGCGGCCCTGTCCAGACGGTTCGGCGGGGTCGTCGCCGTCCGCGAGGTCGATGCCGACGTGGCCCCCCAGGAGATCGTCGCCGTCATCGGCCCCAACGGCGCGGGGAAGACGACCCTGTTCAACCTGATCACGGGGTTCCTGCCGCCGACATCGGGGGACGTCTACTATCAAGGGCGGCGGATCACCGGGTGGTCCGCCTCTCGGGTCGCGGCGCTCGGCGTCATCCGCACGTTTCAAAATCTCCTCCTCTTCGGCGAGGCCACCGTGGTGGAGAACGTGATGGCCGGCTGCCACCGCTGGACCCGCACCGGCCTGCTCCAGGCCGCGCTCGCCCTTCCCGCCGCGCGCCGGGAAGATCGGCAGGTCTACGACGCGGCGCGGGAAGCGCTCGCCCTGGTCGGGCTGGAGGCCCGCGGACAGGACCCGGCGCGCGATCTCCCCTTCGGCCAGCAGCGTCTGCTGGAGATTGCCCGCGCGCTCGCCGCGCGCCCCGCCGTCCTCCTCCTGGATGAACCGACGGCGGGGCTGAGCGCGTCCGAGGCCCGCGGCCTGGTGGCCCTGATGCGGCGCCTCCGCGCCGGCGGGGTCACGTTTGTCGTCATCGAGCACAACATGGACGTCGTCATGGACGCCGCCGACCGCGTGATCGTCCTGGACTACGGGGAAAAGATCGCCGAGGGACCGCCGCAGGCGGTGCAGCGCGACCCCCGGGTGATCGCCGCGTACCTCGGGGAGGAGGACGCCGCCCCGGACGGTACGGCGGCGGCCGCCGCCGCGCCGGCCGCCGCGACGCCCCCCGAGACCCGCCCATCATGACAGCCCCCCTCCTCTCGGTGTCAGGGCTCGTCGCACGGCGCGGCGGCGTGGAGGTCCTCCACGGGATCGATCTGGAGGTCCGGGCCGGCGCGATCCTGGCGATCATCGGCCCCAACGGCGCGGGGAAGTCCACCCTGCTCGGGACGATCGCCGGCGCCTACCCGGCGTCCGCCGGGGCGGTCGTGCTGGACGGCCGACCGATCACCGGGCTCCCGGCGGAGGCGGTCGTGCGGCTGGGGATCAGCCTCGTCCCGGAACGCCGGCAGATCTTCAGCACCCTGACCGTCCGCCAGAACCTGCTCCTCGGCGGCTACCACCGGTACTGGCGCCACCGCGCCGCCGTGCACGCCGACGTCGCCCGTCCCCAGGCGATCTTCCCCAGGCTCACCGTCGTCGACCGGCAGGCGGGCGGCACCCTGAGCGGCGGCGAGCAGCAGATGCTGGCGGTCGGCCGCGGGCTGATGTCCCGCCCCCGCGTCCTCCTGCTGGACGAGCCCTCGCTGGGGCTCGCCCCCCTCGTGGTCCGCGAGATCGTCCACGCCCTGGAGCGCCTGCGCCGGGCGGAAGGGCTCACCGTTGTGCTGGTCGAGCAGAACGTCAAAGCGGCGATGGCGATCGCCGACGACGTCTGCGTGATGGAGCGGGGCCGGATCGTGCTCCGGGGCGCCCCGGGCGAGCTGGTCGCCCATCCGGGGATCAAATTGGCCTACCTCGGCAAAGGCTATGCGATCGCAGCCCCCGGATCCTGACACGCCGGGCGGCCGGCCCGGGAGCGCGCCGTCGCTCCGCGTCGACGATCCCTCGCTCTTCGTGGACCGGACCCTGGAATCCATGGCGCGGGAGGACCTCGTCGCCTACCAGGGGCAGCGTCTCTGGCCCGCGCTCGTCCGGATCGGGGAGAGCAACCCCTTCTACCGCCGGAAGTGGGACGCCGCCCGAATCGATCCGAGGGCGGTCCGGGACTGGACGCAGTTTCGCGGCCTGCCGTTCACGACGAAAGCGGAGCTCTCGCAGGACCAGGACGCGCATCCGCCGTTCGGCAGCAACCTGACCTATCCCCTCGACCGCTATGTCCGCGTCCATCAGACCTCGGGAACGACCGGCCGGCCGATCCGGTGGCTCGACACGGCCGAGTCGTGGGACTGGTGGACCCGCTGCTGGACGTTCGTCTACCGCGCGGCCGGGGTGGGCGCCGGCGACCGCATCTTCGTCGCGTTCTCCTTTGGACCGTTCATCGGATTCTGGGCGGGATTCGACGCCGCGCGGCGCATCGGCGCGCTCGCGATCCCGGGCGGGGGCCTGGACACCGCGCTGCGCCTCAAGACGCTGGTCGAGACGCGGGCGACGGCGCTGGTCTGCACGCCCTCCTACGCGCTGCGTCTGGCGGAAGCCGCCCGCGCGGCCGGGGTGGACACCGCCTCGCTCGGCCTGCGCGTCACGATCCACGCGGGCGAGCCGGGGGCCAGCATCGCGGCGACGCGCCGGCGCATCGAGGCGGCCTGGGGGGCGCGCTGCATCGACCACACCGGCCTGACCGAGGTCGGCGCCACGGGGTTCACGTGCGCCGCGGGAGAGGTCCACCTGAACGAGAGCGAGTTCATCGTCGAGGTGCTGGATCCCGCGACCGGAACCGCCGGGGCGGCGGGGGAAGGCGAGCTCGTCCTGACCAATCTCGGCCGGGAGGGCTCCCCGGTGATCCGCTACCGGACCGGCGACCGGGTGCGCGTCGTCGATGCGCGGTGCCCCTGCGGGCGGACGTTTGCGCGGCTGGCGGGCGGGATCCTGGGCCGGGTCGACGACATGCTGGTCGTGCGCGGGATGAACGTCTTCCCCAGCGTGATCGAGGACGTGGTCCGCCGGTTCGACTGCGTGGACGAGTTTCGCCTGGAGGTGCGGCGGCGCGCGGAGATGACCGATCTGCGGGTGGTGATCGAGGTGGACGAGCCGAAATGGGGGGCCGCGGTCGTGGCCGCGACCCTGACCCAGCTCCGCGATCAGCTGCGGCTGGCCTGCGGCATCCGCATCGACGCCGCGGCGGTCCCGGCGGGGGCGCTGCCGCGATTCGACCTGAAGGCGAAGCGGGTCGTGCCGATCGACTGATCCCGCCCGAGGAGATGATCAGCGAAACAGGTCGAGCGCCGGATCCCGCAGCAGCCTTCTCGCCTCGCCCTCCCCCTCGGCGATCGGGATGCCCCGGATCAGGACCGCGGGCATGCCCTCGTCGCACTGCCCCTGGAGGAGCGTCGCCGCGGCGGCCAGTTCGTCCGCCACCGCTTCGATCGAGGTGCGCATGGTGTAGCCGTAACGGTCCGGGCGCCCCACCAGGCTGTGGAGCGGCTCCAGCCCGGCGGCGCCGATGCACACCCCGACCGCGCCCTCCCGGTGCGGCCGGCCGTGGCTGTCGTTGATGATCACCCCGATCGCGGCGCCGAACGCGGCGCGCACCGCCGCCCGGATGGCCCGGGCCGACGCATCCGGATCGCGCGGCAGCAGGCAGACCGCGTCGGGGCCGAGCCCGACGTTGCTGTGGTCCACGCCCGCGTTGGCGCAGATGAACCCAAGCCGGTGCTCGGTGATCAGCACCCCCGCGTGGACGCGGACGATCCTGGTGGATTCCCGGAGGATGACCTCGACGAGCCGCGGATCCTTGCCCGCCTCGGGGGCCAGGCGGCGGGCCTCCTCCGTGGGGGTCACCTCCGCGAGATCGACGACGCAGCCCTCGGCCTTGCTCACGACTTTCTGCGCCACCACCAGCACGTCGCCCGCGGCCGGCCGCAGCGAAGCGGCGTCGAGCGCCCGCACGAGCAGGTCGGGCAGCGACATGCCCGGCCGGACGTCGGGGATCCCCGGGACGGCGATCAGGGCCGCATCAGTCACGCGGGAGGACCAAGGCGCCGGAGCGCGGGGAGCACGTCCTTGCCGAGAAGCCTGATGGTCGCTGCCTGGTCGACCGACGTCACCTGGATCGAGACGATATCCGCCCCCACCTCGACCAGCGGGCGGTACACCTCGACCAGTTCCGCCGGGGTGCGGGCCCACGCGTACTTTCCGATGATCTCGCGCCGGTCCATCGCGTCGGCCCGGGCCCGCAGGACCGATGGGTCCACCTCATCGAGCCGGCCTTCCACCCGCAGCCCGCGCCAGGCCGCCAGGGCCGCCCACGCCTCGTCCTCGTCCCGGGCCAGAATCGACCACCGCTGGGCGACCACCGTGGGCTTCGGCCGGTCCGCCTCCCGCGCGGCCCGTGAGAACGGGTCGATGACCTGGTCGAGCGCCTCCCGCGGCGCCTTTACGCTGACGATCAGCCCGTCGGCGATCCGGCCGGCCAGCGCGGCGGCCTGCTCCCCGCCGGCCGCCATCCAGATGGGGACGCGGCCGAGCGGCGGGCTGTAGAGCCTGGCCGCCCGCGTCCGGTAGAACTCTCCGGCGAAGTCGAGCTTCTCCCCGTCCAGCAGGCGCCGCATGATCGCGACGGCCTCCGCCATGCGGGCGCGCCGTTCCTTGTTCCCGGGGAACTCCCAGCCGAGCGGACGCTCGTTGATCCCTTCGCCGCTCCCGACGCCGAGCGCGAAGCGGCCGCCGGACAGCCGGTCCACGGTGGCCGCCGCCTGGGCGACGAATCCCGGATGGTAGCGGAACAGGGGGCAGGTCACCGCGGTCGCGATCCGCGCGCGCCGCGTGCGGAGGGCCAGCGCCCCGAGCAGGCTCCAGGCGAAGGGCGCGGCGGAGACATCGTCGACCCAGGGGTGGAAGTGGTCGGAGACCGTCAGGACATCAAACCCCGCCGCCTCCGCCTGAACGGCCTGCTCGAGGAGCACCTCGGGTTGGAACTGTTCGGTGCCGCAGAAATAGGCGAACTCAGGCATCCTGTCTCCCCAGGGTGGTGCCGCCGGCGCGCGCCGCGGCGGCCGTCAATGCGCGGCGATCGCGCCGCGGGCGTGCTCGCGCCCCACGTCGATGACCCGCCGCACCCCGGTCGCGTCGGACGCGACGGGCTGTAAGATCGGCAGCCGCACCCCGGCCTCCGCATAGGCGCCGAGGCGTCCCAGCAGATCGTCCGGGGAGCCGGCCAGGGTGAACGCGTCGAGGAGCGCGTCGCCGATCTGCCGGCGCGCGCCCTCGAGGTCCCCGCGGAAGAAGGGTTCCGCGATACGCCGCCTGCTCTCGGGATCCACGCCGCTCTCGCGCAGCACGGCCTCGTCGATGACCGCAAACTGGTAACTGACGAACGGATCGCGGCGCATGGCGTCGCGGGCGGCGCGCCGGTCCGGGTCCGCGGCGCAGAGCAGATACGCCGCGACGTCCACGCCGTCCGGGTCGCGCTCCGCGCGCGAGGCGGCGGCGCGCACGCCGGCGATCAGCCGGCGGCACGAGGCGGGCGATTCCAGCGCGCGCGCCAGGTAGCCGTCGCAGACCTCGCCGGCGATGCGCAGCATCCCGGGCCTCCACCCGGCGAGGTAGACGGGAATGGGGTGCGCGGGACGGACGGTGAGCGCGACGTTCTCGAGCGAGAAGCGCCGGCCGGTGACCGTGATCTTCTCCCCCCGCCAGAGGCGTCGGATCAGCCCGATGCTCTCGCGCATCGCGCCGAGGGGACGATCGTGCGGGATGCCCTGCTCATCGAGCCGTGCGGGATAACCCGTCCCGAACCCGAGGATCGCCCGGCCGCCGCTCAGTTCATCGATCGTCGCCAGCGTCGACGCCACGAGGACGGGGTGCCGGGTAAACGGATTGAGGCATCCGGCCGCGAGCCCCAGCCGGCGCGTGCCCATGCCCATCGCGGCGAGGTAGGTCGGGGCGTCCCGGTTCCAGTACGCCTCGTGCAGCCAGCAGGACTCGAACCCCTGGTCCTCCGCGTACCGGGCGAACTCCACCGCCGCGCGGACCGGCAGGGTGCCGCCCAGCCCCAGCGCGACCCGCGTCACGCCGGAACCGCCATCGCCACCGTGTAGCCGCCGAGATCCCAATAGCGCGACGCCGCCGCGCCGATCGCCTCCGGGGTCACGCTCCGGATCAACCCCGGATACCGCAGCAGGTAGTCCAGCCCCAGCCCGAAGACCTCGATCTCCAGCAGCGCCTGCGCCACCCCGGCGTCGGTCTCCAGGCGCAGGGCGAGCGAGCCGATGACGTAGTTCTGCGCATCCGGCAGTTCACCGTTCCGCACCGGCTCGCGCTGCAGGCCGCGGATCTCGCGGACGATCCCCTCCACCGTGCGGTCGACGTTCTTCGGATTGACGCCCGCGCGCACCGCCCACGGGCCGGGCAGGAATCCCCCCTGGGCCTGGCTGTAGACGTAGTAGGCCAGGCCTTCCTCGTCCCGGAGCGTCGCGCCGAGCCGCCCCATCAGGCCGAGCCGTCCGAGAATGAGGTCGGCCATCATGCCCGCGTAGAAATCGTCGCTCATCCGGCTGAACCCCGGGACCCCGAGGACGATGTCGGCCTGGCTCTTTCCGGGAATCTCCACCACCCGGCGCTGGACGGTCGAGGCGGGCCCGGCCGCGGGGGGCGCGGCCGCCGCGATCGGGCCGCCCGCGCGCCGTCCGTTCCACAGCGCCTCGAGCCGGTCCAGAATCCGCGGGGCCGTCACCTCTCCGACAACCGCCAGGATCAGCCCGTTGGCCCGGTAGAGGCGGCGGTGGTACTCCATCAGATCCTCCCGGGTGATGGCGGCGACGGTCTCCTCGTCGCCTTCGGGAGTCCGGTGATGGGGATGCTCGGGCGGAAAGGCCAATGCCCGGAACGCCTTCTCCGCGGCGACCCGGGTGTCGAGGCGGCCCTCCCGAATGCCGGTGATGATCCGGGCGCGCTGCTTCTCGACCTCTTCGGCGGGGAACGTCGGCCGCTGCATCACCTCCGCCAGCAGTTCGAGGACGCGCTCCGTGTCCTCCGCCAGGCACCGCGCCGACACCGTGACGCCTTCGAGATCCGCCCGCACGTTCAGGCTCGCCCCGAGGGAATCCAGGAGGAGCGCGAGGTCTTGGGACGTGTACGCGGCGGTGCCGCGGGTGAGCATGGAGGCGGTGAAGAGCGCGAGCCCTTCGCGCCCGGGCGGATCGTACACCGCCCCCGCGCGGAGGTAGCCGAGAACGGTCACGGCGGGATGGGCCCGCTTCTCCCGGATCAACGCCACGGACCCATCCCCGAACGGCCGGCGCACCACGGACTCGGGCGTGATCGGGACGGCCGGTCCCCGTGTGCTGACGTTACGCATGCACCATCGCCTCCGCCTCCGCCTCCGGGACCCGCGCGGGCTCGGGGATGTACCAGCCGACCGTTCGGTTCGCCTCGGCGAACACGTTGGCGGCCGCCCGCCGGATCGCCTCGGGCGTCACCGCGGTCACCCGGTCCAGGAACCGTGCGAGATAGTCGCAGTCCGCCACGATCTCGCTGCTGCCGAGCAGCACCGCCTGCCCCGAGACGCCGTCGGCGGCGTAGACCCACTGGGCGCGGGCCTGCTTGCGCACCTTGTCGAGCTCTTCCGCGCCCACCGGCTCCTCGCACAGGCGCCGGAGCTCGGCGAGCACCGCCGCTTCGACCCGCTCCGGGGGCACGCCGGGCCGCAGCGCGGCGCCGATCTCGAAGAGCGTGGGGTCCAGCGTCGGCCGGAAGGAGCTGCCGGCGTCGACGGTGAGCTGCTGCTCCACCAGCGCGCGATACAGCCGGCTGCTGCGCACGCCCATCGCCTCGCCGCCGAACACCCCGGGCCCTTTGAACCCCGACAGCACGCCGTCCAGCACCAGACAGGAAAAGAAGTCCGGATCCGTCGCGGCGGGGGCGTGAAACGCCATCTGGAGCTGCGGCACCGCTCCGCCCGGGCGCCGGACCATCACCCGGCGCTCGCCCTCCTGAGGCGGCTCCACGCTCCTCACCGCCGGCGGCTTCGGGCCGGCCGGAATGGGTTCGAACGCCTCCCGCACGCGGGCGAGCAGGGCCTGGCTGTCGAAGTCGCCCACCGCCACCACGACGGCGTTGTTGGGGGTGTAATACGTCCGGTAGTGCCGGATCAGGTCGTCGCGCGTCATGGCCAGGAGGTCGCTCTTGTACCCGATGACCGCGTGCCGGTAGGTGTGCACCCGGTACGCCGCCGCTTCGACTTCTTCGTACAGCGCGTACTCGGGGTTGTTCTCGGCCCCTTCGCGCTCCGAGATGATCACGGTGCGCTCGCTCTCGACTTCTTCGGGGTCGAACAGCGAGTGGGTCATCCGGTCGGACTCGATCTGGATTCCCAGGCCGATGTGCTCGGCGGGGAGGGTTTCGAAGTAGGCTGTAAAATCCTTCCAGGTGAACCCGTTCCAGCTGCCGCCGTGGCGGTTGACGAGACGGGAAAACTCTCCCTTCCCCAGCGTGGGCGTGCCCTTGAAGAGCATGTGCTCAACCCAGTGAGAGATGCCGGTGATTCCCGGAACCTCGTTGCGGCTCCCGACCCGGTACCAGGCCCAGAAGGTCGCGACGGGAGCCGCGTGGACCTCGCGCAGCAGCACGACCAGGCCGTTCGACAGCACGCTTCGAGTTGTGGGCTCCATGCGGCTCCTCCCAGTCTCCGCGGCGCTGCCGGTCCGCACCGTCTTCCGGAGAGCAAAGCACGGCTCGGCGGGGCATCCGGGGATCGCCCTTCCTTTCGGCCCCATAGATATGCCCCCCTGCCACCAAGAACGGCGGGGGGAGGGGCATCTGTTCCCGGTCGAGTGATCCCCATCAGGACATCCCTTAGCATGTCCGAACGAGTAATCAGGCGATTGAGAGAGCAGATTCTACGCCAGCACCGCGTAAGGTCAAAATCGAAGGCATTTCGGTTTATCAGGACGGTGGGGTACTGCTATGCGTTCACTCCAGGCCCAGGAAGGCTGCCGAGCCTCTTTGAGGTGCTCGACACCAGGAGCGACGACCGGCGCTGGGCATGGGCCTGGGACTGGAAGGACGCGCTGCCGACGGAGAAGCGGGTGTTTTACGGCCGGATCCTTGCGCGGAAGCCGACGTTCATCTCGCTCGAGTTTCTGCCGCACTTCTTTGCGCTCACCGGTAACGTGGGTGAGCCGGACGACTACCTGCGGTTGTACGAAGCGGGGCGCCTCTCCGCGCTCGCAAAGCGGGTCTACGAGGTCGTCGCGGCCGGGGGGCCGCTGACGACCCGGCAGATCCGGGCGGCGGTGGAGCCGGACCGCAGGGGGAGCAGCGCGCGCCTCCTTCGGGCGCTCGCCGAACTGCAGAATCTCTTCCTGCTCGCCCGGATCGGCGAAGTGGGCGACAACCCGGGGAACTACGCCTATGTCTGGGATCTGCTCGCGCGGTGGCTCCCCGACGTGGCCGGGCGGGCCGCCGGGATCTCGCACCGGGCCGCCGCCGCGGCGGTGCTCGAACAGTATGTGCGGATCACCGGGGCTCCGCGCCCCGAGGAGGCGGCGGGGCTGTTCGGATGGCCCCCGTCCGTGCTCGCGACCGCGGTCGGCGACCTCCTTGGGGAGTCCGTGCTCGACCTGGCACGGGGGCCGAACGGCGAGGACCGGCTGGTGCTGCGAACGACGCTGGAGCGCCTCCGGCGGGGGCGATCGTAGGCGCAGCACAGCGGGGGAGGCGACGGCCCGCCGCGGAGTCACTGCGAGCGGCTGGGCCGCCTGAAATCACCCCGCCCGCCGGACCGCGGCCTCCACCTCCTCATACGGCGGCTCCACGCCCGGCTTGTCCGCGATCCACTTGTAGACGACGTTGCCGGACCGGTCGATCACGAAGACCGAGCGCCTGGCGATGCCGTTGAGCAGCCCGCCGAGGAACGCGCCGTCGTGCACCCCGTACGCCTTCATCGCCTCGTGGTTGAAGTCGCTCCACATCAGCTGCTTGAGATTGAGCTGCTTGCCCCACTCGGCCAGGGTGAACGGGGTGTCGGCGCTGATCCCGATCACCTGGGCCTTCAATGCATCGAGCCTCGTGTAGTCGTCCCGGAACCGGCACATCTCCTTCGTGCACGTCCCCGTAAACGCCGCGGGGAAAAAGGCGAGCACGGTCGTCTTGCCGCGGAGCTCGCTGATCTTCACCGGCTTGCGCTCCCCGCTCACCAACGTCGCATCCGGCGCCTGCTGACCTACCTCCACTGACATCCCGGGCCTCCTTTCGTCGACGGACTCCCGGCTTACGCCGCCGGCCGTCGAGCGGGCCGCGGCGGCGCAGCCTTGTCCTTCCTAATTATGGTACGCTAGAAGACGATCGGTTTCATCCCAACACCCCCCAAGGAGGTCAGCGATGCCAGCCACAAGCCGGGCCGATGTCACCTGGGAAGGCGATCTGTTGAAGGGCAAGGGCGCGGTCAGCGCCGCCACCAGCCGGGCATTCACCGCGCTGCCGATCTCGTGGGCCGCGCGCAACGAGGCGACCGTGGGGAAGACGAGCCCCGAAGAACTGATCGCGGCCGCCCACGCCGGCTGCTTTGCGATGGCGCTGTCCTTTGGGCTCGCCAACGCCGGGAAGCCGCCGAAGAAACTCGAGGTCAGCGCGGCGGTGACCTTCGACAAGGTCGAGGCCGGCTTCCGGATCGTCTCGAGCGCGCTCACCGTGCGCGGCTGGGTGCCGGGGCTGGACGCCGAGGGCTTCCGCAAGGCCGCCGAAAGCGCCAAAGACGGGTGCCCGGTCTCCCAGGCGCTCAAGGGGAACGTCAGACTCAGCATCGCCGCGACCCTGGCCGGGTAACAGACCCTCGGGCCGTACGGCCGCCCCGGGCACGGCCGCCCCGGGCACGGCCGCCGCACTCCTCCCCCAGCGCGGGAGGAGCCGGCCAGGTCTCGACGGGCGCGGAATCGGGCAAAATAGAAAGCGTGGACATCTCGCAGACCCTCGTCAGCACGGCCTCGATTGTTGCCGCGCTGTTCTATGCGGCCATCCTGTTCGACGGTGGGAGGGTCGCCTCGCGGCACATCCGGGCCGGGGAACCCCAGTGGGCATGGGGCGCGAGCCTGCTGGCCGTCGGGATCATCCTGGCGAACGAGCTCATGTCGCGGTGGGAGCGGTGGCACAGCATCTTCGGGTGGCCTCCGCTGTTTGCCCCCACGCTGGCGGTCTGCCTGGCCTGGGCGTGGTGGGCGGAGACCAGGCGCCAGGGGGCGCCGGCAGGATCGTTCGGGTCAGGCACCGCGTTCTTCCTCTCGGGAGCGCTGTTCACCCAGTCGCTGCTCGGCGTGGGCGTGAGGTTTCACCCGCCGGTGGTCCCGCTGCTGGGCCTCGTCCTCGCGCTCGCCGCGGGCCTGATGGGATGGATGCTGTTGGAGCGCACCCCCGTGCGCAGAACGCCCGGGTTCCTCAAGATCGCCTCCGGGAGTTTCGGACTGGGGTTGTGGCTCGTGGTCTCCACCTGGACCACGGTCTTCTCCATTCGGTGGCACTAGCGGCCGCGTAGGTCCGCATCGCCATGTGGCGATCCGCGGCGGCGGTCCTCCTGTCCGGCCTCCTCCTCACCGGCTGCACGGTCGCGCTCGTCCCGGAGCACCAGGAGATGCCGCCGTCCGGCATCGACCTCGTGATCGAGATCTCCGGCTCCCCCGGGGTCACGTTCCAAGGCTCCCTGGGGACGGGCAACATCAACAAGTCGATCGAAGGCCAGGTCCCCGCCGAGTTCACGGTGCGCACCGCGGTGGCGGCCGTCGTGAGCGTGACGAAAGAGCGGGAGGACGGCGAACTGACCGTCTTCGTCCTCCGCGCCGGCAAAGAAGTGGCGCGGCGGACGACCACCGCGCCGTTCGGCACGGTGATCCTCGTCTACCGGGTGGGGCCCTGACGTTACTTCGACTGCATCTTCAGGACGGCATCGAGCGCACCGATCAGCTGCCTGTTCGTCTCCAACAGCGTCTTGACGACGGCGCCCGTCTGGTCCGCGCCCTTCACCAGGACCTTTTCCATGTCGTCCAGCTGCATCCGCTTCACCGCGTCCAGATGCGCGGCGAGGGCCTTGTAGTCGGACTCCGCCTGCTCCTGGGCCTTCCTGGCCGCGTCCAAGGCCGCCCGCGCCGCCTGCACGTCGGGGCTATCGGCGGCGACGGGGTGAGGGATCAGCCCCACAGGGACGGCCAGGAGCAGACCGACGAGCATGACCGTGACCGTCCGCTTCCAGCGTGGATCCATCGTCACCCCTCCTCCGTGAGCTACCGACCGCGCGTCTCCCATCACCAGCTCTTCGTCAGTTCGATCTGATACACGGTGGCGTTGCTCAACGCGAGCCCGGACACGGGGCTTGTGACCACGCTGCCCCCGGCCACCGTGTAGGCGTTGTACGTCAGCTTCACTTCGATGTTGCTGTCCGGGTACATGAAGTCCAGGCCGGCCGAGGTCACGCTGTAAGGCGGGCCGCTCTTGTAGGCCCCCCACTCGCCCAGCGCAAACAACGCCACGTTATCGGCCAGGTGGAGCTCGAGGCTCCCCCCAAAGGCCTCGAGGTTATCGTTGACGTTGAAGAGCTTGAAGTCATCCGGCGTCAGAAACCCGCCCTGCGGGACCGTCCCGTCCGACCCGGGAATCGTGTAGGGCGTGAGGTTCTTGTACCAGACGGTCAGGACCGGATGGAGCGGCGCCCCGGCCAGGGCCTTGAAGTCGAACGCGGCCTCGGCATTGTAATACTCCCTGACCACATCGCCGGTTTGCGTGTAGCTGCCGTAGCTCAAGGTGAGCGCCAGGCCGGGTCCAATGGTCCCATCGAGGTCCAGGCTGTATCCGCTGCCGGTGGCGCAGTCGATGCCCGGGCAGGAACCGACATCGGCGGCCGCCGCGATGTCGGCCCGGTAATTGACTCCGAGCGTCAGCCCGGGGGAGACCTGGGATTCCGCGCGTCCGCCCCACACCCGGCGGGTTGTGGAGTCATCGTCGAGCGCATACTGGAAGAACCCGGAGAGGCGCACCGGGCCGATGGAGGGCAGCCACGTCTGGAATCCGTCACGCTGGCCTTCGATGTCGACCTCGTTCAGCAGCAGCCCCGAGGGCCCAAGGGTGACCCGGTCCCGTCCGATCCGGAAGCGGAGATCCTGCACGCCGAGCGTGTTGGGCAGGTCCAGGTACAGCCGGTCGATACCGATGGCCGATGGAACATCGGATGGCGCCTTGGCCGACACGTCGGCGAAGAGGGCGGCGCCTGGGCCCGGTGTCAGCGTGAAGCAGAGTTCCAGCCCGGGCTCCGTGGTCCGCGGCATGGCCGGGGTGGGACCGGTGTAGTTGCTGTCCGCCGGAGCCGCCACCGCGGCGTTGGTAGACGTATACGTCAAGGCGCCTGAGACCTGCAGGGGCACGGACCCGATCCCCTGCTCGCATTTCGCCACCTCGCGGGCAAACGCCTCACCGGCCGCCAGAGCCGGCTCCGGAGCGCGCGCCAGGGCGCTCAGCGCGAGAGCCAACACGGCCACGGCGCCGCGAGGGACCCACCGCCCACCCGGCGACTTATACCGTTGCATACCCCCTCCCCCTTACGCCCGCGTCCGGGCCGCTGCGCGACTTAATGCACTGCGCCGGCCGCCGGGCCTGAAATCACCGCCCCCCCTCGCCCAAGCCGCAGGTACGTGGCGGGGACAACGAACAGGTTGAGCAGCGTGGACGTGACCAGGCCGCCCAGGATGACGATGGCCATCGGGTACTCGATCTCGTGTCCGGGGACATTGCCGGCGACCACCAGGGGGACGAGCGCGAGCGCCGTCGCCGCCATGGTCATCAGGATCGGCCGGAGGCGTTCCCGCGCCCCGCGAATGACCAGCGCCGGACCGAAGGCTTCCCCTTCGTACTGCTCGAGGTGGTGATAGTGGCTCATCAGCATGATGCCGTTGCGCGCCACGATGCCCAGCACTGTGAGGAATCCCACGAGCGACCCCAGCGAAAGGATGCGGCCGGTGGCGAACGCCGCGAGCACGCCGCCCACCAGAGCGGACGGCAGCGTCCAGAAGGTGAGCATCGCCAGCCGCCAGTGGCCGAAGGACGTCAACAGGAGGGCGAAGATCACGATCACCGCGACCCCAGACAGGAGGAGGAGACCCTGCTGCGCCGCCTCCCGCTCCGCGTACTCTCCCGCCAGCTCCGCGTGGTACTCGAGCGGGAACTGGATGCGCCCGAGGGCGCGCTGGACGTCGCGCGCGACGGCGCCGAGGTCCCGCCCGCTCACGTCGGCCTCAACGGTGATGCGCCGTGAGCGGTTTTCGCGGTTGATGATGTTCGGCATCGGCTGGATGCTGACGTCGGCCACCTCCGCCAGCGGCACGCGGCCGCCGCGGGGCGTGTCCATCGGAAGGTTGCGGACATCTTGCGGATTCCGGCGCGATTCGGGAGTGCTCCACATCCAGAGATCGTAGACCTTGTTGTCCCGGTGCACGTCGCTGACCTCGATCCCGGCCAGGAACGTCGCGGCCATCCGGCGGACATCGCCCGGTTTGAGCCCATACCGCTGCTCCGCGCCGAGGTTCTCCTTGATCTGCACATGGGGGACGTCGATCTGGAACTCCTTGTGCACATCGACGAGGCCGGGGATCGGCGTCAGAGCCTCCCGGACCTCCTCCGCCTTGCTGCGGAGGACCTGGATGTCGGGGCCGAAGATGTTCACGAGGATGGGATGGGTCGATCCCGTCAGCACTTCATCGATGCGCTCGTGGAGGTAGGTCTCCACATCATGCACGATCCCCGGGTAGCGGTCGACCACGTCGTGGATGGCGTCCTGCGCCTTGCCGTAGTGGATCCCGGGATCGACGCTGACCCAGTTCTCGGCGGTGTTGACGCCGACGATTTCATCCGCCAGGACGGCGCGCCCGATATGGGCGCCGACGCTGTGAACGCCGGGAACGGCCAGCAATTCGCGGCCGACACCGGTCGTGCTCCGCACCATCTCCGGAAGGGACGTGCCGGGCCTGGTCACCCAGTGGACCAGGAAGTCCAGTTCCTTGAAATCCGGGAACAGCGACTGCCCGAGGAACGGCAGCGCCGCGAGGCCGGCCAGCACGATGACCCCGGTGGCGGCGAACACCGTCCGCGGGCTGCGGATGGTCCACGCCAGCATCCTGTCGTAGCCGCGGTGCAGCCAGGGGATGAGCGGGGACTCGCGCTGCTCCAGCGGCGCGCGGGACAGCACCATCAGGCTCAGGGCCGGCGTGAGGGTGAGCGCGACCACCGTGGACGCCAGCACCGCCAGCGCGTAGGAGACCGCCAGCGGCCGGAAGAACGAGCCCGTCAGCCCGTACATGAAGAACACCGGCAGCAGCGCCGCGATCTCGATCAGCGACGCGTAGACGACGGCGCCCCGCACCTCGACGGTGGCGTCGAGCACGATGGCCGCGAGCGATTTCCCGCTCCTCTCCGCGTGCGACTGCCGCAGCCGCCGGAGGATGTTCTCGATGCCCACGATCGCGTCGTCGACGACGGCGCCGATGGCGATCACCAGGCCCGCCAGCACCATCACGTTGAGGGTCGCCCCGCGCAGCCGCAGCACGAGCACGGCGATCACCAGAGACACCGGGATGATCGTGCAGCTCACCAGCGCCATCCGCCACTCGTAGAGGAAGGCCAGGATCACCAGGGCCACGAGCAGCGCCCCGAGCAGCAGCGAGGTGGTGAGGTTGTGGACCGCCATCTCGATGAACGTCGCCGGCCGGAAGATGTGGGTGTCGAATTCGATGCCGGGCAGGCCGGGCTTCAGATTGTTGAGCGCGGCTTCCACCCCCCGGGTCACGTCCAGGGTGTTGCTCCAGGGGAACTTTTCCACGACGAGCAGGAGGCCGGGATGGCCGTTCACCACGGCGTCGCCGATAAGCGGCCACGTATCCCACTGCACATTGCCGACGTCCCCCAGGCGCAGCGGAGCCCCGTCGGGCTTCCGATGGCCCCCGATGGTCACCCGCGCCAGGTCCTCGGGGCCGATGACGGGCAGGGCGTGGCGGAGCTCGAGCCGTTGATTGGGGGTATCGAAGAACCCTCCCGTCAGGACCTTCCCGTTGGGAGTATATTTCAAGAGCCCGATTTCCAGGGCGTCCGAACCGGCGTTCATGGCGTCCTGCACCGACACGTCGTAGGCGCGCAGCCGCTTCGGGTCGAGCAACACATTCATCTCTTTGACCCGTTCGCCCCAGAGCGCCACATTGGCCACGCCGGGGACCTGCATCAGGCGGAACCGGATCGTCCAGTAGGCGATCATCGAGAGATCCATCAGGGACCGCGTCTTGGAGGACATCCCGATCTTCAAGACACGGCTCGTCGACGAGAAGGGCGGCATCATCCACGAGATCCCGGACGACAGCGGCAGCGTCGGGATCACCTGGGCCAGGCGCTCCTGCACCCACTGCCGCGCCAGCAGCGGGTCGGTCCCCAGTTTGAAGACCAGGCGGACCGACGCCAGTCCGGGCACCGACTGGGACCGCATGACGTCGAGCCCGGGGGTTCCGGCGAACGACTCCTCGAGCTGGCTCGTGACCAGCTCTTCCACTTCGCTCGTGGACATGCCCTGGCCTTCCGTCTGCACCTCGACGATCGGCGGCGCGAACTCGGGAAAGACGTCAACCGGCATGTGGGGCACCTCGGCCACGCCGAAGAGCACCAGCATCGCGGCGAAAAACACCACCAGGTGTCGAAACTGGAGACTCGCCCCCACCATCCAGCGCATGGATTTACCTCACGCCGTGATCACGCTTGTCGCGCTTGGGCTATTGCTCGACCAACCCGCCGAACTCGGTCCCCACCAACTCGGCCACGCCGACCGCCGCCACCTTCGAGCCGGGGGGTGGCCCCTCGGACAGCAGCGCGCGGTCGCCGTCGACGCGGTCGATGGCGACGCGGTGCCGGACGAAGACCAGGGGCTGGAGGTTGGTATACACCCACGTTTGGCCGTGCACGTCGTAATACACCGCACCGTAGGGAACGACCGTCTCATGCCCCGCGCCTTGGGCCTCACGCACCGAGACCGTCTGGATGCCGAGCCGCGCCACCGCCTCCGAGGTCAAGGTCACGCGATTGAGGTTGCCTGTCCCCAGCGGCTCGACTTTGGCGGGCTCACTCTCGCCGGCCGCCGCGGCCGCGGGAACAGCATTCGGCCTGGCCACCTGCGCGCGAATGGCGATGGCCGCCGCCAGGACCACGAACAGGACAATGAACGAGGCGGGGATGGTGAGCGCTTTCCTCCCGTTCGATTGCCCGCTGAACGTCCTTGGATCACGGATCATGTCGAGAGACCTCCTTGTCCTGACTGATCTGGATTGCCGTCACGCGTTGCCTGCCGGCCCGGCGACGGCGGCCGGGGGAAGATCGAGAACGGGGTCAGCGCTCCCCGCACCGAACCGCGCGTACAGGGAGGGAACGACGAACAGGTGAACCCACGTCGAGGTGACGAGGCCGCCCAGGACCACGAGGGCCATCGGATACACGATCTCGAAGCCGGGAATATTGCCGGAGAGCGCGAACGGCACGAACAAGAGTCCCGTCCCCAGCGCCGTCATCAGGATCGTGGCCAGCCGCTCGCGGGACCCGCGCAGGATGAGCCCCGGCCCGAAGGGCTCGCCGTCCGCTTCCTCGAGACGCTGCAGGTGGCCGATCAGCGTCATGCCGTTCCGCGCAGCGATGCCGCCGACCGCGAGGAATCCGGCGAGCGAGCCGAGCGAGAGGATGCCCCCGCCGGCCAGCGCCGCCAGCGCGCCGCCCGCCAGGGCCGCCGGCCAGGTGAGGAGGAACAGCGTCGCCAGCCGCCAGCTTCGGAACGCCGCCTGGAGGAGGAGGAAGATCCCGATCACCGCGACCCCCGCGGCGATGAGCGTGCGCTGCCGGGCCTCCTGCCGCTGCTCGAACTCGCCGAGCAGCACCGCGCGGTGCTCCAGCGGGAACTCGACGCTGAGGAGCGCATGCCTGACGTCGCGCGCGACGGAGCCGAGATCGCGTCCGCGGACGCTGAACCCGACGTCGATGCGGTCCGAGATGGATTCACGGTGGATCGCGGTCAGCGCCGGCGCGATGCGGGTGTCGGCCACATCCGCCAGACGCACGTGCCCCCCGCTTGGCGTGTCGATCTGAAGATTGCGGATCCCGGTCACGCTCCGCCGGTCCTCGGGCCTGCTCCACACGACCACGTTGAACACCTTCTGCCCCTCGTACAGGCTGCCGGCTTGGATGCCGTTCACCAGCGTGGCCGCCTGCCGGCGCACATCGCCCGGGGTGAGCCCATAGCGCGCCGCCCTGGCCAGGTCGACCTTGACCTCCAGCTGGGGGGCCTCGACCAGGCGCTCGGTGTGCAGTCCCACGACGCCGTTGATCCCGGAGATGGCCCGCCGCACGTCCTCCGCCTTGCGGCGGAGGGTGGGCCAGTCGGGCCCGTAGAGGCGCACCACCATGTCGTCGTTCGATCCCGTCAGGACCTGTCTGAGCGACTGCTCCGTGTACGTCTGCACGCGGTGCGTGAGCCCCGGGTAGCCGTCGAGGGTCCGCCGGATGGCGGCCACCGTCGCGTCATAGTCGGCCGACGGATCGATGCCGGCCCAGAGGGTGGCGGAGTTGATCCCGACCGCCTGATCCCCCAGCACGGCGCGTCCAAAATGGGCGCCGAAGTTGCTGACCCCGGGAATGGCCTGCAGCTCGCGGCCGATCCGGGCGGTGATCCGCGCCATCTCCGGTTGGGACGTGGCGGTTGGGGCCTCCAGCCGGATCATGATGTCCGGCTCTTTGAACGACGGCAGCAGCGACAGCCTGAGCAGCGGCAGCGCCGCGAGGCCGGCCAGCGCGATCACCACCGCGGCGGCAAAGATCGCGCCCGACCGGCGCAGGGTCCCCTCCAGCATCCTGTCGTACCCGCGCTGCAGCCAGGGGATGAGGGCGGGCTCGCGCCGCCGCAGGGCTGCGCCGCCGAGCAGCAGCAGGCTCAGGGCCGGCGTCACGGTCAGCGCCACCACGATGGACGCCGCCACCGCCAGCATGTAGGAAACGGCGAGCGGCTGAATGAACGAGCCGAGCACGTCCTCGACGAACAGCACCGGAACCATCGCCAGCAGCAGGATCAGCGCCGCGAAGAAACCGATGCTGTGGGTCTCGAGCGCGGCGTCGAGCACGATGGCCGCGAGCCCCCCGCCGTCCCCCTCCGCGCGCGCCTGCCGCAGGCGCCGCAGGATGTTCTCGATGCCCACGACCGCGTCGTCCACCAGCACGCCGATGGCGATCGCCAGCCCCGTCAGCACCATCACGTTGAGGGTCTCGCCGCGCAGGTGCAGGACGAACAGGGCGGCCGCCAGGGACGACAGGATCGCCGCGATGCCGATCAGCGTGGGACGCCAGTGCCCCAGAAAGACCAGGAGGACCAGCGTCAAGAGCAGGGCGCCCAGGAGCAGCGCCCGGGCGTGCCGATCGATCGCCGTCTGAATGAAGGTCGCCGGCCGGAAGACGGAGGAATCCAGGGTCGCCCCGGGGAGGCCGGCCCGCAGCGTGTCCAGTTTGGCTTCCACCGCCCGGGTCACGTCCAGCGTGTTGCTCCAGGGAAGCTTCTCCACGACGATCAGGAACCCGGGGCCGCCCCGGAGGATCGCGTCCCCGATGAGCGGCTGATGGCTTTCCACCACCTCGCCCAGGTCACCCAGGCGCAGGGGCGAACCATCGCTCTTCTTTCGGTCGGACACCGGCACTTTGGCCAGGTCGGCCGCCGTTGAGATCGGCAGCACGTGCCGCACCTCGAACCGCTGCTGGGGGGTATCGAAAAAGCCGCCGGTCCCCGGTGTCGAGGCGGTCAGGAACGACAATGGCGAGACGAACATGGCGTTCCCGGTGTTCTCGACGACCTCGTCCAGCGTCACCCGGTGCTCCCGCAACCGCGCCTGATCGACCTGCACCTGCAGCTGCCGGTCCCGCTGGCCCCAGACGGACACGTTGGAGACGCCGGGCACGGCCAGCAACGCGGGCCTGATCGTCCACTGCGTGAGCACCCCCATTTCGATCGGGGAGAGCGTTTTCGAAGAGAACCCGATCAACAGGACCCGGCTCGTGGCCGACTTGGGTGAGAGCATGGTCGGCGCCGATGACACGTTGGGCAGCATGAACGTCGACGTCAGGCGCTCCGACGTCAGCTGCCGCGCGCGCATGAAGTCCGTCCCGGGCTCGAAGTAGAGGGTGACCGACGACATCCCGGGCACCGATGTCGAGCGGATTGTCTTCACCCACGACACACCGGCCTCCAGCTCCTCGATGTTCAGGGAGACCAGGTTCTCGACCTCGGGGGCGGAGAGCCCGAGGGCTTCGGTCTGGATCTCGACGTAGGGCGGCGCGAACTCCGGCAAGATATCCACCGGCATGCTGCGCAGCTGGACGATGCCGAGAAACATCACCGCCACAGCGATCACAGCCATCAGGAACCGGAGGTGCAGGCTCGACCCGACTATCCACCGCATCATCGAGAATCATCTCCGTCCAATCGAGTTACACTATTTCGAGATCCCGCTGCCGGTTGCGACATCGGCCGGAGCGTCGACCCGCCCCAACCTGGGCTCAGGGTCTGCACATTAAAAAACTTTCATGACCATAGGACACACTACAGCCCATCGTGCCGGAATCAGGTAATGGCATGGCATTCATGAAAGGAAATTCATTATGCTGTGCGGACGATGCAGGCTGTTCCCTTAGTCAACTGACGGGATACGCCCAACGGGAGTTGCCTGTGTCAAATACAGGTGAGCTCCGGAAGGACATCGGGTCGATAGGGGTGCGAAGGCTGGCCGGCTAATACTGCTCGAAGAGGCACCCGTCCAGTCAAAATGAAGATCCTCGTTTCAGGATCCCACGGGCTGATCGGATCCGCCCTCGTCTCCCTGCTCGCCGGGCGGGGCCACCGGATTATCCGGCTCGTGCGGCGTCTACCGGCCCCAGGTCCGCAGGAGGCCGGCTGGGATCCCCAGGCCCGAACGATCGACGGACGCGCCCTGGAAGGGTTGGATGCCGCCATCCACCTGGCCGGGGAAAGCGTCGCCCGCGGGCGGTGGACGGCGGCAAAGAAGGCCCGCATCCGGGAGAGCCGTGTCGAGAGCACACGCTTCCTGGCCCGCACCCTCGCCGGCCTCACCCGCAGGCCGCGGGTCCTGATCTGCGCCTCCGCGATTGGGTATTACGGGCACCGCGGGGATGAGATCCTCGTGGAAGAGAGCGCGCCGGGACAGGGCTTCCTCGCCGAGGTCTGCCGGGAGTGGGAGGCGGCCGCCGAGGCCGCGCGGCAGGCAGGCATCCGGGTCGTCCACGTGAGGACCGGCCTCGTGCTCTCCCCCACCGGCGGGGCGCTGGGCGCGCTGCTGCCGCTCTTTCGACTGGGCCTCGGGGGGCGGTTCGGAAGCGGACGGCAGTGGATGAGCTGGATCACCCTCGATGACGAGGTGGAAGCCATCGCGCACGCCTTGGGCCGGGACACGATCCACGGACCGGTCAATCTGGTGTCGCCCCAGCCGGTCACCAACCGGGAGTTCACCAACACGCTGGCCCGAGTCCTCAGGCGGCCCGCGGTGCTTGCGGTGCCCGGCGCCGTGCTCCGGGCCGTGGCCGGCGAGGCGGCCGGCGAGCTGCTCGGCAGCCAGCGCGCGCATCCCGGAAGACTGCTCGCCGGGGGATATGCGTTCCGCCACCCGGAGTTGGACGCGGGGCTGCGCCACGTGCTCGCGGCGGGGTCCATCCGCTCAGTACCCGCGTGATGCCGCCCGTGCCGCGGCCCGCGCAGGGTCACACCGAAGGCAGGGGCGCTCCCGTGCCTCAGCGAAATGAGCGTGCATGCGGATCGCAATCGCGAGCGACCATGCCGGCTATACGCTCAAGGAAGAGTTGAAGCGGATGCTGCGAGACCTGGGGCACGAGGTTCGGGATTTCGGGACCCACTCGGGCGATCAGGTCGATTACCCCGACTTTATCGTCCCCGCGGCGGAAGCGGTCGCCTCGGCGCAGTGCGACCGGGGGATCGTGATCGGCGGCAGCGGCAACGGCGAGGCGATCGTCGCCAACAAGGTGCCCGGCGTGCGCTGCACGCTGTGCTGGGAGAGTTACACGGCGCGGGTGGCCCGCGAGCACAACGACGCCAACGTCCTCGCCCTTGGGGCCCGGGTGATCGGCGTGGATATCGCGCGCGAGGCGGTGCGCACCTGGCTGGACGCATCCTTCGAGGGCGGCCGCCACCAAGTGCGCCTGGACAAAGTCAAGGCCGTGGAGGAGCGGTACACCGGGCCGCGGATGAAGAAGAGCGAGCCGGCGCGGTAACAGACCGGATCGCAAGAGCGAGGATGCCCTTCGCGACCTTCACGACCTCGGGAGAGCTGCAGACCGCGCTCCAGCCTGGCAAAGCAGCGGGCTGGGGATAAACCCGCTCAGACCTCGGGGAGGGTGCGCTCCGTCTGACCGGCCTGTTCGAGCAGCCGGGCCATCTCGCTGTAGGCTTCCCGTTCCTCCTGGAGGACCAGGTTGGTGACCTCCAGCCACCGGCGGTGCAGCTCCGAGGTCTCGGTCATCAAGGTGGCAAGCAACTGGGTCAGCGTCTGCCGGTCCTGTCCCAGGATGGCGGTGGCGGCCTGCTCGGTCAGCTCGCGGCGCCGCCCCATGAAGTCGGTCACCTGCATGCCGAAAACCTTGAGCACTTTGCGCGCCTCAAGGTCGTCCATTTGCGGCCCTCCAAGTGAGGCAAGACCCGACCTGAGGATTCCCCCTCCCCGCTCCAAAACCCTTGAAGCATGGGGGCTCCTGACCAGACTGGGGCAAACGGCAAATAGATGTTGCCCCCTTTGGGGACTCCTTACCAAAATAGAGAAAACGGCAAATAGATGTTGCTAGGGGTGCGTCGTGAGGTCGTCGACCTTAGCCGGCGGCCGCCCGCGGGCGCACTGGAACTCTTCCCTGGCCTTCCGGTTGTAGTCGAAGGCGGTCGAGCGGCACTGCTCCTCCGTGGCCGCAAAGCGCGGGAGCGCCGGTTGCCAGGTATCCGTGCAGAGGTCTGGCGTAAGAGCGCCGCCACAGTCCTCGAAGGTCTCGTCCTCGTACCACACCATCCAGCCGGACGGCTGGTCCACGCCGGACGGGCCTGCTTCGTTGATCACGGCCAGGGACGGGGTGGGCACTCCCATCGAGGAGAACAAGGCTCCAACAAGCAGCGTGAGAATCGCGCGCTTCGCCATACGCTCCACCCCCCCTCCCCATCCGTCCGACAACGAAAAGAGGGTACGCCCCGTCCGAGGTGGAGCCACCCTCTTCGGCAGCGCAGCCAGCCACTGTAGGTGTGGCCCTGTCGCTTTGCGCCCCCGGATCGCTCCGGGTTTACCTTTTCGAGAGGTCCTCTGTCACTATGATGTGTATACCGTGTTTCGGGAGGAAGAGGACATGGGCCCCGCCGTCCCCCTCGGCGGCGGGAAGGATCGGCGATGGAAGCACAGCGGAGGATTCACGCCGGTTCCGAGGAGGCTTGGGCGCGAGACGGCCGGGGCTGCGTGCCCGCCGGCCTCGCCGCGGCATCGATCCTCGGGAGGACTCCGGGGGCCAGGCGGGAAACGTCGTGCCCATGAGACTTGGCGGGGTCATTCTGGCCGGCGGCGAGAGCCGCCGGATGGGCCGGACGAAGGCGCTCCTGCCGGTCGGGGGGACGACGCTGATCGAGGCGGTGATCGCCCGCCTGCGCGAGGCCTGTCCCGAAATCCTGATCGTCACCAACACACCGGAACTCTACCGTCACCTTGGGGTCCGGATGGTGCCCGACGCCCTGCCCGGACGGCAGTCGCTCGTCGGGATCTACACGGGCATCCTCCACACGGGTGGGCCGGCGTTCGTCTGCGCGTGCGACATGCCGTTCCTCCACCCCGCGCTCATCACGTACCTGGGCTCGCTGGCCGGCGGCGTCGACGTCGTGATCCCCAGGCACGGCGGGGAGTACGAGCCGCTGCACGCCGTCTACACTCCGGCCTGCCTGGACGCCATCCGGCGGTGCGCGCAGCGTCAGGGCCGCAACACGCGATTCCTCAGCGATGTCCGGGTGCGGGTGGTCGAGGTGGAGGAGATCCGCCGGTTCGACCCCGACCTCCGCTCCTTCGTGAACGTGAATACCCCGGAGGACTACGCTCGCCTGCGGGAGCCCGCGCCCCGGCCGGCCGGATCGCGGTGACGATCGCGCCGGGGCGAGGCCGCGGCGGAGACGCTCTCGTTTGCGGAGATGGCAGCGCTTACGGCGATCCCGCCGCGCGTTTGAGCTCCGCGAGCACGCGTCCGAGCGCGTCGATCTCCCGCCCGTAGGTGGCGAAATCTCCGGCCCGCAGGGCCGCCTGCGCGCGCTCGTAATGGGCATTGGCCTCGGCGGCCAGCGCCGCGACGCGTTCGCGTGGGACCGCGGTGGTGCCCCCGGACGGCGCCGGCGCGGCAGCGGGTCCGCTCCCCGCTCCCCCTGCCGCGACCTCGGAGGGCAGGCCGACGAAGATGCGGGCCAGCGCGGCCTCCAGCGTAGGCTCCATCGCGATCCGCGCGCCGTAGGCGACGATCACCCGCTTCAACTCCGGCAGCGCGCTGCCCGAGGCCTGGAGGTAGAGCGGCTCGACGTAGAGGAGCGCGTCGGCGACCGGGATGACGAGCAGGTTGCCGCGGATGACCTGGGAGCCCTGCTGGTTCCACAACGACAGCTGGGCGGAGATCACCGGATCCTGGTTGATCCGGGCTTCGATCTGCATCGGCCCGAACACCGTGCGGTCCTTCGGGAACCGGTACACGAGCAGCCGGCCGTAGTGCGGCATATCGCTCCGGCCGGCCATCCAGGCCACCATGTTGTCCTTGCCCGCCGGGGTGAACGGGAGGATGAGCGCAAACTCCTCGCCCTGGGCCGGGTCCAGCCGCAGCGTGACGTAATAGGGCTCCAGCGGCTGGGAGGCGCCGGTGAACAGCTCATTGGGGAACACCCAGAGATCCTCGCGGTTGTAGAAGACCCGCGGATCCTTCATGTGAAACGTGGAGTACACCTCGGCCTGGAGCGTGAACAGGTCTTCGGGATACCGGAGATGGGAGGCGAGCGACGGCGGCAGCGCCTCCATCGGCCGGAAGAGGCCGGGGTAGATCCTGCCGTAGACCTGGACGAGCGGGTCCTCGGGATCCACGACGTAGAGCCGGGTCGCGCCGTCGTAGGCGTCCACCACGGCCTTCACGGAGTTGCGGATGTAGTTGACCCCGCCCACCGGACGCGAGTACGGATACCCGCCGCTGGTGGTGTAGGCGTCCACGATCCAGTACAGGCGGCCGTCGGCGAGCACCAGGTAGGGATCGTGGTCCAGGGTCAGCATCGGCGCCAGGTGGGCGACCCGCTCCGTCACCTCGCGGTGAAAGATCACCCGGCTCTCGGCCGTGACATCGTTGCTCAGCAGCAGCTGCGAGGCCCCGAACCGGGTCGCAAACGCGAGCTTCGCCAGCGGGGCGGTGAGGGGCACGCCGCCGCTCCCCGCGTATGACGTGTACGCGTTCTGGTCGCCCCGGGCGTAGTCCAGTTCCTTCGTGCGCGTCTTCACGATCACGTACTGGTTGGCGAGCAGGCCGTAGTACAGCTCCGGCCGGTCGATGCGGAGCCCGATGGGGCTCTGCGGCGGGATGTCCTTGATGTAGAAGTCGGGCAGGCCCTCCGCGGAGATCCGGTTCACCGGGGTCATCACCAGCCCGTAGCCGTGCGTGAACACCAGGTGGTCGTTGACCCACGTCCGCGCCGCGGCGGTGAGGCGCGAGATGTCGAGCTCCCGCGCCGAGAGCATCACCTGCTGCTCCCGCCCGTCGATCTGGTACCGGTCGATGCCCACGCTCGTAAACGTGTAGTACAGCCGCAGCCCCTGCAGCTGCAGGTAGGTGCGCAGGAGCGGCCGGTAGTCCCAGAGCCGGACGTTGTCGAGGACCGCGCGGTTGGCCTGGACGCTCGCCGGGGTCAGGCTCTCGGTGGCGGGGAACAGCTGCTCCTGCACCTGATCGAGGTTGTAGGCGTGCAGGGTCGCCTCGATGCTGTTGCGGATATAGGGAGCCTCCCGGTCCAGTTCGTTGGGGGTCACCTCGAACTGCTGAACGGCGGAGGGGTAGAGGCCGGTGCCGGCGATCCAGACGACGATCGTCAGGGCCAGCGATCCGATCGCCGCCCGCATGGTCCGCAGCCACGCCGAGGACAGCAGCAGCAGGCCGGACGCGGCCGCGAGCACCATCAGGAGGCGGAGGGCCGGGAGCGTGGCGTGCAGGTCCGCGTACGCCGCGCCGAAGACGGCGCCGCGCGGCGAGAACAAGAGGCCGAAGGCATCGAGCCAGAACCCCACGGCCCGCAGCAGCAGCAGCGCGCCGCCGAGGACGGCCAGGTGGATGCGGACTCCCCGCGGGATCGCCCAGACGCCCCGCATCATCAACGGCGCGAGGTCGAGATAGTAGCCGGCCGCCGCGATGAGCAGGGCGACGAACGTCCACGCGAACAGCCAATCGTACACCGCGGTGTACGCGGGCAGCGTGAACACGTAGAATCCGACGTCCTGGTGGAAGATCGGGTCCTGAATCCCGAAGGGGACGCGGTGGAGCCAGGCCTGAAACGTCGGCCAGGACCCCGCGGCCGCCTGGCCGGCCAGCGCGCTCACCACCGCGGCGCCGAACGCCGCCAGGACGCCGGGACGAAGGCGGATCCCCTGCTGGTAGCCGCGGCTCCCCGAGGGCCGCAGGTCGATGACCCGCGGGATCGGGCGCAGGCGCAGGAGCGGGCGGATGTCGAGCCAGAGGATGAGGAACACCGCCAGCGCCGCCGCCAGGCCCACGGCGGCCGCCGAGGCGATCGGGACCCAGAAGACGGCGCGGTAGCCGACCTCCCCGAACCACAGCCATTCCGTGTACGCGCGGGCGAGCCTGGGCAGCAAGAAGAGGAGGATGACCAGGAGCACGAGGAGCGCGCGACGGAGCCGTGCCGGCCCGGAGATCATGGTACAATATTCCCGAACGGCATGATCAGGAGATGAACACGATGGTCACGCGAGATCAGATCATTGACGTGCTGAAGACCTGCTTCGATCCCGAGATCCCGGTGAACATCTGGGATCTGGGGCTGATCTACGACATCACGATCGTCGGCGGGGCCGTGAGTATCAAGATGACGCTGACCGCCGTGGGATGCTCGCTGGGCCCGCAGCTGGTCAGCGAGATCGAAGCGAAGATCTCCTGCACCGACGGCGTCGAGGACTGCAAAGTCGAGATGGTCTGGAGCCCGCCGTGGTCGCCCGAGCGGCTGAGCGACGACGGCCGGCTGTCGCTGCAGGCGATGGGCTTTCCGGTCTGAGATGAGCGCGGGGCTCGCGGTCGTCGTGGCCGGCGACGACCTGCTCTTCTCGACCCGGATCGCGTCGGCCCTCACCCGATGCGGCCACCGGCCCCGTCTCGTCGGCTCGCTCGCCGGCTTCCACGCCGCCCTTGCCGCGGGGCCCGATGCCGCCATCCTCAACCTGGCGTCGCACCGGCTGGATGCCGCGGCCGCGATCCGGCAGGCCAAAGCCGACCCGGCCACCCGGGCGATTCCCCTCCTCGGCTTCTGCGGGCACGCCGACGCCTCACGCCAGGCCGCCGCGCGGGCCGCCGGGTGCGATCTTGTGGCCACGAATGGTGCCGTCGCCGGCAACCTGCCGCGCCTCCTCGAGGAACTCCTGGCCGCCACGCGCGCTACGCCGTAGGCACCCGGGCATACCAGTCCGTGTACTGCTGGGCGCAGGCCGCGCGCAGCGCGTCTTCTGATTCCACCGCCGCCCCAAACCGGGTCATGGCGTAGGCGTCGAGCGGGAGCGACGGCTGGCCGGTGAGAATCAGTTCCGCGAGCGTCGCGCCCACCGCGGGAGAAATCGAGAGCCCGCCGACGCAGCAGCCGCACGCGACGAAGAACCCCTCGATCCCGGGCACCGGCCCAACGATGGGGCGGCCGTCGGCCGTCATCGTCGGGAGCCCCCCGCGGTGCTCGCGCACGCCGACGCTCTTGTCGACGAGCACCTGATCGCGGACCGACTGCGCCAGGCGCTCCAGGACGCTCATGTCGAGCGGCAGATCCCCGATCTGGAAATCGGGTGATGCCGTGCTCATGTCGTAGAACTGAGGATCCCGCTCGTAGCCGCCCATCAAGAGCCCCCCTTGATGGGGCCGCATGTAGACGCAGGCGTCGTAGATCCGGCAGATGGCGTGGGTCGCATCGACACCCGGGATCCGCTGCGTGATGAAGAACTGGTGCCGCACCGGAACGATGGGGACGGGGATCCCGGCCTGTTCCGCCACCAGCCTGGCCCAGGCGCCGGCCGCGTCGACGACGATGGCGGTGCGGATCTCCCCCTGGCTCGTTGTGACGTTGACCACGTGCCCGTCCTCGATGCCGATCCCGGTGACGCGCGTGTGGGGAAGGAGGACGGCGCCCTGCTCCTCGGCGGCCCGCGCATATCCCAGGGGCAGCTGGCCCGGCTCCTCGAGGTAGAGATCCGTGGGGGTGTACGCGATGAGGCGGATGTCCCGCGGGCGGATGAGCGGGGCGAGCAGCGACATCTCGTCGAAGGACAGTTCGGACGTCTCGAGGCCCAAGGCCTGCCCGGCGGCGATCTCCGCCCGGATCACCGCCTCATCCTTTTCGCCCCGCGCGATGTTGACGCTGCCCGGCTGAACGAAGGTGAGCGGTTGCCCCGTCTCCTCGGTGAACCGCAGGATCTTCTGGACGCTCAAGATGGCCATGTGGGACACGTCCGGATCGGGCCGCACCTGCTTGGTCAACCCGGCCGCCCGCGGCGAGGTTTGCGATGCGATCTCATGGGCGTCCACGACGACGACGCCCTCCTGCCCCAGCGCGGTGAGGTGATAGGCGGTGCTCGCGCCAAATGCGCCCGACCCAATGACCACGACCCCGGCTTCGTCGACCACCGCTTACATTTGCTCCACTCGGCTCATCTGCTCCAATCGGCTCATCCCTTGGGTTGTGCGGGGTCCTTCGACACACTTTCCACGCGCGCCGGCGGGTCTCCCCCATAACACCGGCGCCGGCTTAGCGCGTTTGCGGGATTGCAAGCAGGCATGGGATAACTCCGGGAATTTCCAGGTTTTTCAGATCCTTGAGGCGCGCTCCCAGGGCAGATGCCGGCAGTCCCTGTTGATACAAACATATGTTCGGTATTATACTGGAACCACTCCTGAAGGTGGTGCCAATGGCCGTGTCCCGCCTGCCCATCCCCCTTCCCCAGCCGCTCGGCGGCCTTGTGCTGTTTACAGGGGACGAGAGCGTCCTGCCGCTGAGCCAGCTTCTGTGCCTCCAATATCTCGGGCGCGGCGAGCCGGTCGTGCTGGTGGATGGGGCGAACGCCTTCAACCCCTACCTGCTCTCCGACGCCGCTCGGGCCGAGGGACTCGACCTCCGCCGGGTGCTGGACGCGGTGCACCTCTCGCGGGCGTACACGTGCCACCAGCTCGAAGCGCTGTTCACCGAGCATCTCCCTCAGGCGATCGCCGCGTTCCGCCCGGGAGCGATCCTCTGCCTCGGCCTGCTCGATCTCCTGTACGACGAGGACGTCCCGGTCACTGAAGCCTCCCGCATTTTCCGGCGCCTCGCCTCCGCGATCGCCGAGATGGCCCCCCGCCTCCCCATCCTGGCCGCCTGCCCCGACCCGGCGCTGCCCGATCGCGATCGGCCGGACGCCCGCGGGACGTTCGGCGACCGGCTGCGCGGTCTCGCCAGCTGGCACTTTACCGCCCGGCCGGACGGCGGGCGTGTCTGGATCGCGCGGGAGCGGCCCGATCCCGCCCGGTGGGAGTGGGCGCTGCGCCTTGGGCCGGACCGCACCTTCCGGAGGAGGCCGTAGATGGGCCGCACCGTTCCCACGATGACGCAGCTCGTCCAGAGCGAGGAAGACCTGTGGGCCCCGTTCCGCCGCGCGCTCAGGGCGGAGGACCGCGTCGCATTCGACCGGCTCTTTGCCGCCGCCCGGCATTACGCCGCCGTCGCCGGCTACGCCGCCCGGCCCGTGCCCTTCGAGGCGATCCTGCTGTCGATGCTCCTGGAAGCGATGAAGGCCATCCAGCACCTGGAGGCCGAGATCACCGCGCTCCGCGCAGACCCATCCGCCGGCCGCGCAGACCCGCTTCATGGGAAGCCGCCTGCTCTCCGCCCGCCTGTTTGACGTTTATCCCGCCTCGGGTGGGATGGCCGTCTGGCTCCTCGCGGAAGGGGGCGCCCGTCTGCGGCTCGTGCACCCGTGGTCGCCCCGCCTGTACTACGCCGGCGCACCCGCGGCCCTCCGGCAGGCCGCGGCGCTGCTCGGGAGCGCGGCGCTCCGCGACTCCATGTCACCCGGGGACCCGGCGCCGCGCCGGGGCGTCCGGGAACCGGTCACGGTCCGCCGCACGAAACGGCAGGACCTGCTGCAGGGCGAGGTCGAGGTCGTTGAGGTCACTGTGGCCGATCCCCCGGCGTTCCCGCGCCTCGTCGCCCGGCTGGCGCGGGTCGACGGCCTGACGTTCTATAACTGCGACATCCCGCTGCCGCAGATGTACCTGTACGAGCGCCGGCTGTTCCCGCTGGGGCGGTGCGCCGTGGAGGCCACGCCCGAGGGCACGATCCGGGACATCGCGCCGCTGGAGTCTCCCTGGGAAGCGGAGTACACGGTGCCGCCGCTCATGATCCTGCGCCTGCGCCTCGACGGCGATCCGGTGAACCCGAACCACGGACACCGGGCGGTGCTCCACGTGGGCGTGGACGGCGAAGAGAGCGCCCTCGTGGGAGACACGCCGGCGGACCTGCTGGAGGCGCTCGACCGGTGGCTGCGCCGGTACGATCCCGACATCATCCTGACCGAGTGGGGCGACTCGTTCTTGATGCCGAGGCTGCGGCGCCTCATGCAGCTGTGCGGCCGTCCGCTGTCGCTGAACCGCGACGGGGGCGCGGGGATGCGGACGCGCCGCCCGCGCTCGTACATGACGTACGGCCAGATCGTCTACACCGCGGGAGGATCGTACCTGCGGGGCCGCTGGCACCTGGACACCGCCAACTCGTTTACCTATGAAGAGGCGGAGCTGCCGGGGCTCCTGGAGCTGGCGCGCCTCGGCCGGATGCCGGTCCAGCACACGGCGCGGACCAGCGTGGGGACCACGATCACGTCCATGCAGCTCGACCAGGCCTACCAGGAAGGCATCCTCATCCCCTGGCGGAAGTCGCGCCCCGAGGCGTTCAAGTCGGGCAGCGACCTGCTCCTCACCGACCGGGGCGGGCTGACGTACACGCCGCTCATCGGCGCATACGAGCGGGTCGGCGAGCTGGACTTCGCGGCGATGTACCCGGCGATGATGAGCCGCTACAACATCTCCCAGGAGACGGTCAACTGCGCCTGCTGCCGGGACGACCCGGCCGCCCGGGTGCCGGGGATCCCCCACCACCTCTGCCGGCGGCGGCAGGGGCTGATCCCCCGGGTGCTCGGGCGCGTCCTCGACCGCCGCG
>VBAK01000103.1 GCA_005882275.1 Candidatus Segetimicrobium genomatis | reverse complement strand
GCGGGAAAGGGGAGCGCCTGCGCCCCTTTACCGAGGACCGGCCGAAGCCCATGGTCGAGATCATGGGGATCCCGATGCTCGGGTACCAGCTGGAGTGGCTGCGGGGGCAGGGCGTCACGGATGTGATCCTCTCCTGCGGGTACCGGCACGAGGTGATCGAAGGCTACTTCGGCGACGGGGAGCGCCTCGGGATGCGCGTGGGGTACTCCGTGGAGCATGAACCGCTGGGGCGGGGCGGGGCGCTGCGGCTGGCGCTGGGCCAGGTCCCGGACGGGGAGGACCTGGTGATCGCGACGAACGGGGACGTGATCACCAACCTCAAGCTGGCTCCGCTGATCGCGTCCCATCGGGCGCGAAAGATGCTGGCCACCATCTACCTCACCCCGTTTGTGAGCCCCTACGGCATCGTGGAGACCGACGGCGACGACCGCGTCACGCAGTTTCGCGAAAAACCTGAACTGCCGTACTGGATCAACGGCGGAATCTATGTGCTCGCGCGCGCCATCCGCGAGCGCCTGCCGGAGCGCGGGGATCACGAAACCACGACCTTCCCGGACCTCGCCCGCGGGGGCAAGCTGGGCGCGTTCAAGTCCCCGGCCTACTGGCGCGGTGTGGACACCATCAAGGACGTCACCGAAGTCGCCTCCGAGATGCAGCGCCGGCTCTTGAGTCTCTTTCGTGAAGGCTAGGGCCATTCGGTGAACGCGATCATCCCTGTGGCCGGGCGCGGGAAGCGTCTCCGGCCCCACACGCACACGCAGCCCAAGGTGCTCATGAACGTCGCGGGCAAGCCCATCCTCGCCTACATCCTCGACCAGCTCAAGGCCCTGGGGGTCGAGGAGATCGTGCTGGTGGTCGGGTACCTCGCGGAGAAGATAGAGGAGTACGTCCGGGACTGCTACGAGTTCCGCGCCCACTTCGTCCATCAGGACGAGGCGATGGGAAACGGACACGCCGTCTACCTCGCGCGCGAGCACCTCAACCGGCCCACGTTGATCGTCTTCGGCGATACGGTCGTGAAAGGCGACCTGCGGGCGGCGACCGCGCTGCCGCACTCGGCCATCGGCGTCCATCGCGTGCCCGACCCCCGGGCGTTCGGCGTCGTCGAGGTGAACAGCAACGGCATCGTGAAGCACCTGTGGGAAAAGCCCGAGGACCCGCCCAGCGACCTGGCGGCGGTGGGCGTCTATATGATCCAGCGGCCCGCCCCGTTTCGCGAGGCGCTGGAGCGGCTCGTCGACGGACGGCGGATGGTGCGCGGCGAGTACTGGCTTGCCGATGCGCTGCAGATGATGATCGACTCGGGAGAGAAGCTCCAGACGTTTCCCATCGACCAGTGGTACGACTGCGGCACTCCGGAAGCGCTGCTCCGGGCCAACCGCGCGCTGCTCGGCGACGCGCCGCCGGCACCTCAGCGGATTCCGGGCTCGGTGATCATCCCGCCGTCGGCGATCGCCGCCACCGCGGTGGTGGAGGGCTCGGTCCTGGGCCCCTACGTGACGGTGGCCGACGGCGCCCGGGTCACCAACGCCGTCATCAAGGAGAGCATCATCAATGCCAACGCCCGGGTGGACAGCGTCCTGCTGGAGCACTCCATCATCGGCGACAACGCCTCGGTGACCGGCCAGCGCGGGCGGATCAACCTCGGCGACAGCTCCGAGATCGAGATTTCCTGATCACGCCGCCGGCTTCCAGGAGCACCCACCCCAGGCACAGGCCTCCGAGCACATCGGAGAGCCAGTGATCGCCCATATAGACGAGGGCGACCATCATGCAGAGGATCAGCGCGCCCGCGAGCCACGGCCTGTTCCGGAGCGCCGTCCCGCACAGCACCGTCGTCCGCAGGGTGTGCCCCGACGGGAAGCTGTAGGGTGTTGGCACGTGCAGGCCGGGAAGGTGGTGCCGCTGGAAGGCCTCCGGCGGTCCCGGGTGAGGGATGAGATGCTTCAGGATGACGGCCAGGAGGCTCGCGGCGCTCAGCACCGCCGCAAACACCAGGATGGGCATCACCCGTCCCGGGTTCCGGCCCAGGAGCACGTCGCCGGCCACCACAGCCGGGATCAGCACTTCGGCATTCCCCAAGAACACGACGATCGCCCCCGGCCAGTCGAAGGTCGGCGCCGCGTGCTGCAGCCAGATGGTGACGCGTTCGTCCCACCGGTGCACCATGGGCAATAGGGCCAGCCAGTCCAGAAGGGCCAGGATCGCCAGGGCCGCGCCGAGGCTGAGCAGCGGCGCCGGGTCAGGGCGCGGCGAAGGACCGGGAGGCCTGCTCGAGGCGATGTCTCTTCCCCCATCGATGGTTGATGTCGAGGCGGGCGGGCTTCGTCGTCAGAATTCTACCAGGCGCCCCGGCGCATCGCTACCGGTTGGTCACCGGATGGATGAGCCATCAGGGCCGTCTCGGTCACCGGAATGATGAGGCGCATGAGGCGCATCGGCGTGTTGACAGCGGCACCTGGGAGACCCTAGAATGAGCCCTGGTGCCGTCGCGCAGGCGCGGCGGCACGCCTGTTCCTGCGAGGGATTCCCGCAGTCAAGCGGTCGGAGGAGATCATGCGAACGCCGATGGCGTCACCCAGGGAACCGGGGCAGTGGTTCGTCGTCGACGCCACGGGCCAGGTGCTCGGACGGCTCGCCAGCCGGGTCGCCTCGGTGCTTCGGGGCAAGGCCCGGCCGATGTTCACGCCGTACGTGCGGGGCGACCACGTCATCGTGGTGAACGTCGAGAAGATCCGCCTGACCGGACGGAAGGCGGAGCAGAAAGTCTACTATCATCACTCCGGTTATCCGAGCGGGCTGCGCGCCACCCTCGCCGGGACACTGTTACGGAAGCGCCCGGAATACATCCTCCGCGAGGCGGTGCGGGGGATGCTGCCCAAAACCCCGCTGGGGCGCGAATGCCTGCGCAAGCTGAGGATCTACCGCGGCGCGGCGCACCGGCACGCCGCGCAGCAGCCGGCGGCGCTGCCGGGCGGGGAGCGTGACGCCTGATGGCGACCCCAGGGCCGATCATGACGTCGGGGAGCCGCAAGGAGGCGGTGGCGCGGATCCGGATGGTCGCGGGGAGCGGCAGCATCCAGGTGAACGGCCGTCCGGCCGACCAGTACTTCCCGAAAGGGCCGGTGCAGACGGCGATCAGGCAGCCCCTCGTGGTCGCCAACGCCGAGGGGCGGTTCGACATCATCATCCACGTCACCGGCGGCGGGGTGCACGGGCAGGCGGGGGCGGTCCGGCACGGGATCGCCCGGGCGCTGCTGGCCCACGACGCGGAGCTGCGGGCGCCGCTCCGGAAGGCGGGGCTCCTCACCCGGGACCCCCGCGAGAAAGAGCGCAAGAAGTACGGCCACAAACGCGCGCGGAAGGGCTTCCAGTACTCGAAGCGGTAAGGTAAAGAAGGGAGCGAAGGTAAAGCAGGGGTTGGCCCCGGTCTCACCGACCGCCTCCACGGGCATCACAGTATGTAGCGGCCGCGCCGGGCGTCCCCTCTTTCATTCGCGCCGGGGAGGGGACGCGTAGCGCAAGGAGGAACGATGCCGACCGTGCGGGGGCGGGACTTCCTGAGCATTTGCGACCTTGACCCCGACGAGCTGCGGCATGTCCTCGACCTGGCCGGGGAGTTGAAGGCGCGATCGCGCGCCGGCGATCGCACGGCTCCGCTCCGCGGCAAGGTCCTCGCGCTGGTCTTCGAGAAGCCGTCGCTGCGAACACACACCACGTTCGAAGTGGGGATGCTGCAGTTGGGCGGTCACACCGTCTACCTCGGCCCTCAGGACATCCAGATGGGCACCCGCGAGAGCCCGCCGGACGTCGCCCGGAACCTGGAGCGGTGGGTCGATGGGATCGCGGCGCGGACGTTCGCCCACAGCACGCTCGAGGCCCTCGCCGAGCACGCCCGCATTCCGGTCCTGAACGCCCTCTCCGATTGGGAGCACCCGTGCCAGGCGCTCGCCGCGCTGCTGACCGTCCGGGAGCGCCTCGGCCGGATCGAGGGGATCCGGCTGGCCTGGATCGGCGACGGGAACAACACGCTGCGTTCGCTCGTCCTGGGAGGAACGAGGCTCGGCATGTCGATCACGATGGCGACGCCCAAGGAGTACCGTCTCGATTCGGAGACGCTCGTCCGGGCCCGCGCGGCCGCGGCGGCGTCCGGGGGCGCGGTGGAGGTCACCGATGACCCCGCGGCCGCCGTGCGCGAAGCGGACGTTATCTACACCGATGTCTGGACCAGCATGGGCCAGGAGGCCACGGCGGACGCCCGGCGTCGGGTGTTTCAGCGGTATCAGGTCAACGCCGCCCTGCTGGCCCGCGCGCCGAGCCATGCCGTGGTGACGCACTGTCTGCCGGCGCACCGGGGGGAAGAGATCACCGGCGAGGTGCTGGACGGCCCCCGGTCGGCCGCCCTGGACGAGGCGGAGAACCGGCTCCATACGCAGAAGGCCCTGCTGGCGGAGGTGCTGTGAGCGCGATGCCGGCGCCGTTGCCGCCGTTCCGGTGGCCCTGGGATCTGATCGATATCCTGGTCGTCACCCTCATCGTGTTCCAGATCCTCATGCTGGTGCGGCGCACCCGCGCGGTGCAGCTGGTCGCCGGCCTCGGCGTGCTGTTCGCCGCCTACCTGATCAGCCAGACGCTGCAGCTGTACACGCTGCAGTGGGTGCTGCGGAGCGTCGCGTTCGCGCTGCCCTTCGCGCTGCTGGTGCTCTTCCAGCCCGAGCTGCGCCGGATGGTGGAGCAGCTGGGCCGGGGCGGGGTGTCGCTCGTGGGCCTGACGACCCACGGGCTCGACCGCGAGGCGAGGATCCGCCTGGTCAACGACGTCGCCCGGGCGGCCCGCATCCTGGGGTCCCGCAAGATCGGCGCCCTGATCGTGCTGGAGCGCAGCGTCGGGCTGGCGGACTTCATCGAGACCGGGATCCGCATCGACGCCGTCGCCACCGTTCAGCTCCTCATCAACATCTTCTTCCCGAACACTCCGCTCCACGACGGCGCGCTGATCATCCGCGGCGACCGCCTGGTGGCCGCGGGGTGTCTGCTCCCGCTCACCGAGCGGCCGGGGCTGAGCCGCGCGCTCGGCACCCGCCACCGGGCGGCGATCGGGATCACGGAGGAGACGGACGCGGTCGCGGTGGTCGTGTCCGAGGAGACCGGCACGATCTCGCTCGCCCGGGAGGGACGGTTGACCCGCGGCCTGACCGAGGAAGAGCTCAAAGGGACCCTGCTCGCGCTCTCCGGCCCCCAGCCGCTGCCCCGGGCGTCGTTGGGGGTGCCGTCCTTCCGCGTGCCGGTGCCCGTCCGGGTCCCGGGGATCTGGCAGTGGGCCAGGCGGCGCGGCGGATGAAGCGGTTCTGGGACGAGCGGACGCTCTACCTCATCCTCTCCGGAGGCATCGCCCTCGTGATGTGGCTGTACGTCGCCACCGCCCAGAATCCGGTGGTCGCCCGTTCGCTGAAGGTGGACATCGAGCTCCGCAACCTCGAGCCGAATGAGGTCGTGGTCCGGCCTTCGCCGAAATCCCCGCCGCAGGTCACGGTCCGGCTCCAGGGTCCGCGCTCGCAGATCGCCCTCCTGACGCCGAAGCTCATCGACGCGTACGTGGACCTGTCGGGCCTCGAGCCCGGCGAGCACCCCGAGGTGCCGGTGATCGTCTCCTCGGCGCTCGACGTGCGGGTGGCCGACCAGAAGCCGTCCGGGCTGCTGGTCGTGCTGGACTCCCTGACCAGCAAGCGGCTGCCGGTGGAGGTGAGCCTGCTCGACGCCCCGCCCGAGGGGGTGGCGCTGGGGGGCGCCCGCACCGCACCGGCGTCCGTGACCGTCAGCGGGCCATCGCGGCAGGTGGCCCAGGTGCGGCACGCGATCGTCTATTTCGACACCGCGTCCGTGCGTCAGCAGGTCGTGGCCTCGGTGCAGGTGGTGCCCGCCGATGGGGGGGGCCAGGTGGTGACGGGCGTCGCGGTGAGCCCGGGGGCCGTCGCCATGACGCTGTCCGTTCGCCAGGCGGTGATCAGCAAGGTCGTCTCCGTGGTCCCCACCCTGGTGGGGACGCCCCCGCAGTCGCTGGCGGTCTCCGCGGCGATGGCCGAGCCCGCGACCGTCACGCTCACCGGCCCGAGCGCAGTGCTGCAGAAGGCCGAGACCGCGGCGACGATGCCGGTGGACGTGACCGGGGCGCGCGCGGACTTCACCCGGCGCGTGGCGCTGCAGCTCCCCCCCGGCATCTCCTCCTCCGCCGGTCAGGTGGCGGTGAACGTCCGCGTCGGCCGGGAGATGCTCTCGACGGTCTTCCGGGACGTGCCGGTGCATGTGGTGGACGTGCCGGCGGGCACGGCCTCCCGGATCGTGCCCGACCGCGTTTTGGTCCAGGTCGAGGGACCGCAGGACCTCGTGCGGCGCCTGACCGGGCAGATCGTGACCGTTGAGGTGAGCGCGGCCGGCCTGGGGCCCGGCACGCACTCGGTCAGCCCGCGCGTGATCCTCCCGCAGGGCGTCCGCGTCCTGATCATCCAGCCCCCGCAGGTCATGATCATCCTCTCTCCCACGTAGGCGCCGGTGGGACGGCTGTTTGGAACCGACGGGATCCGGGGGGTCGGCAACGCCGACCTGTCCACCGAGCTGGTGGACCGCGTGGGGCGGGCGGCCGCGCATGTGCTCGCTCCGGGGGCGCGCGGCCGGTTCGCGGTGGGGCGCGACCCACGGATCTCCGGCGATCTGCTCGAGGCCGCCCTGGCGGCCGGCCTCTGCTCGGCCGGTTCGGACATGCTGCGGCTCGGCATCCTCCCCACGCCGGGGGTCGCCTACCTCGTCCGGCAGCTCGCGGTGCACGCCGGCATCGTCATCTCCGCCTCCCACAATCCGATGGAAGACAACGGGATCAAGTTCTTCGCCCCCAGCGGGTTCAAGCTGCCCGATGCGGTGGAGGCCGAGATCGAGGGCGCCCTCGACCGGGTGACGGCGCTGCCCCGGCCGACGGGCGGCGAGGTCGGGCGGATCGTCGAGGTGCCCGACGCCGCGGAGCGCTACCTCGCCTTCGTGGCGGGGCTGGCGCGGGGGCGGCTGGAGGGCTGGCGCATCGTCGTGGACTGCGCCAACGGGGCGGCGAGCCGCATCGCGCCGGCGCTGTGGGAGCGCCTGGGCGCCGCGGTGACGCCGCTGCACGCGGAGCCGGACGGGACGAACATCAACGTGGGCAGCGGTTCGACGCACCCCGAGGTGATCCAGGCCGCCGTCGTCGCGCACGGCGCCGATGTCGGGTTCGCGTACGACGGGGACGGGGACCGCGTCATCGCCGCGGACCGGCACGGACAGCTGGTCGACGGCGATGCGATCATGGGGATCACCGCGCTCCACCGGGACGCGCGCGGCGGGCTGCCGGGGCGCCGCGTGGTGGGCACGGTCATGAGCAATCTGGGGTTCGAGCGCGTCCTCCGCGCGGCCGGCATTGAGCTCGAGCGGGTCAGGGTGGGCGACCGGTACGTGCTGGAGCGGATGCTGGAGACCGGCGCGAGCGTGGGGGGCGAGCAGAGCGGGCACGTGATCTTCCTGGATCGCGCCACGACCGGAGATGGGCTGGTCACGGCCCTCGAGCTCGTCAATGTGATGCTGGAGAGCGGGCGCCCGCTGGAGGAGCTGCGCGCGCCGTTCATCCGCTATCCTCAAATCTTGCTCAACGTGCGGGTGGCCCAGCCGGAACGGTGGGCCAATGATCCCGAGATCCAGCGCGCGATCGCCCAGGCCGAGGGCCGCCTGCGCGGGCGGGGGCGCGTGCTCATCCGGGCCTCCGGCACGGAGCCGCTCGTCCGGATCATGACCGAGTGCGAAGACGCGGGAATGGCGGAGGAGCTCGCCAGGGAGTTGAGCGACCTGGTGAGCCGCCGTCTGGGGGGCACGGCCGCCCCGGCGCCCGGGAAGCGGGCCGCGGCCTCCGGCCCCGCGGCGTGAAAGCCGATCGAAGCGTGGAGTAGAGCCAAGGTAGGGCCGATCGTGCCTGCGGCAGGGCCCTGGGATTTTCCGTCGAATGTGCGGAACGGTTTGACTATCGAGTGGCCGGGAGACCCGGTTCGGGGAGGACGGAACCTCCACCGGGCGGGTTGAGGCGGGGAGGGGGTGCGGGGCCAGGAAACCAGTTTCAACAAGCGCCGGAACTCGCCGCCGGCACGCGCGGGGCGAGTTGACGAGGGAGGGGATCTCGAGCGGAGCCCACCCGGGCTCCCATTCGGCGGGTGACCCTAGGCTGGTCCGGCCTGATGGACGCCGCCAAAACCCGGGGGCGACCCTGGGGACAGAAGGCGTCCGGGACGCGCAGTTTCCGAGGCAGCGGGTGGTGCGGTGGGTGCCCCACCTCCGCGCCGCCGCGAGCGGGTGGTTCCGCCGCTGCCATGTTTCGCCCCCGGAGGACATCGTGAGGGGATTCTGTGCCCGCGCGGCCCTGCAGGGGCGATCGGGAGGCATTCACATGTGCGGCATCATGGGGTATATTGGGGCGCGGCCGGCGGTCCCGGTGCTGCTGGACGGACTGCGGCGCCTGGAGTATCGGGGGTACGATTCCGCCGGGGTCGCGGTGATCGCCAACGGCGGCATCGAGGTGCGGAAGTCGGCGGGAAAGCTCTCGCAATTGGTGAAGATCGTCGAGCGCACGCCGCTCACCGGGGTGGTGGGGATCGGGCATACGCGGTGGGCCACCCACGGCCATCCGTCGGATGAGAACGCGCACCCGCACGCCGACTGCCACGGCCGCGTCGTGGTCATCCACAACGGCATCATCGAGAACTTCCTGCCGCTGAAGGAGGGCCTCATCGCCCGCGGCCATCGGTTCCGATCGGACACCGACACGGAGGTCCTCGCGCATCTCGTCGAGGAAGCCTACCATGGCGATCTGCCCGCCGCCGTCGAGCGGGCGGTGGCCCAGACCTCGGGTGCCTACGCCCTCGTCGTGCTGTCGGCGGACGATCCCGACCGGATCGTGGCGGTGCGGCGGATCAGCCCGCTGATCGTCGGGATGGGCCGCGGCGAGATCTTCCTGGCGTCCGACATCCCCGCCCTGCTGCCCCATACCCGCGAGGTGATCATCATCGAGGACGGCGAGCTCGCCGTCCTGACGCGCGACGGCGTGGCGATCTCCCGCATCGGCGGCGGCCGGGTCGACCGGCGGCCGGTGCGGATCACCTGGGAAACCGGAGCCGCCGAGAAGGACGGGCATGCGCATTTCATGCTCAAGGAGATCCACGAGCAGCCGCGGGCGCTGCAGGAGACGATGATGGGGCGGCTGCCCGACGACCGCGAGATCGCCCTCGACGGCGTCGACCTGCCGCCGGAGTTGGTGCGGTCACTGCGCAAGATCTGGGTCGTCGCCTGCGGGACCGCCTACTACGCCGGCCTGGTCGGGGTGGCGCTCACCGAGCGGCTGGCCGGGATCCCGGCGGAGGCCGATCTGGCGAGCGAGTTCCGGTACCGGTCCCCGCTCGCCGACGAACACGCGCTGGCCGTGGCCATCAGCCAGTCCGGGGAGACGGCGGACACGCTCGCCGCCGCGCGCGAGGCGCGCACGAGAGGCGCCCGGCTCCTCGCGGTGGCCAACGTCGTGGGCAGCACGCTGGCGCGCGAGGCCGATGACGTCCTCTACACCCGCGCCGGGCCGGAGATTGCCGTCTGCTCGACCAAGGCCTTCCTCACCCAGCTCGCCGCGCTGGCCATGCTCGCCGCCTACCTCGGGCGGGCCCGGGGGACGCTCCCCCCGGATCGCGCGTCCGCGCTCATCCGGGGGCTCCGGAGCCTGCCGGCGAAGGCTCAGGCGGTGCTCGGGATGGAGCCGGCCATCATCGCGCTGGCGAAGCGTCTCCAGAAGATCGACGACGCGTTCTTCATCGGCCGGGGGCTCGACTATCCGGTGGCGATGGAGGGGTCGCTGAAGCTGAAGGAGATCAGCTACATTCATTCGGAGGCGCTGGCCGCGGGCGAGCTCAAGCACGGGACGCTCGCGCTCGTGGTCGCCGGGGTGGTGGTGGTCGCGATCGGCACCCAGCCGGACATCATCCAGAAGACGGCCGCGAACATCCAGGAGGTCCGGGCGCGCAAGGCGGAGGTCGTCGGGGTCGCGACCGAGGAGACCGCGGACGCGCTGCGTCCGCACGTCGACGAGCTGCTCGTGGTCCCCGCGGTGGACCCGCTGCTGGCCCCGATCCTCTCGGTCATCCCGCTGCAGCTGCTGGCGTATCATATCGCCAGGCTGCGGGGACACGACGTGGACCAGCCGCGCAATCTGGCGAAGAGCGTGACCGTGGAATGAGGATCCTCGTGACCGGAGGAGCGGGCTTCATCGGCTCCCATGTGGCGGACGCGTACCTCAAGGCCGGTCACCGCGTCGCGGTGGTCGACGCGCTGGTGAGCGGCGGGGGCAACCGCACGCCGCCGGGCGCGGGGTTCTACCCGGTGGATATCCGCAGCCGCGACCTCGCCGACGTCTTCCGCGAAGAGCGCCCGGAGGTGGTGTCGCACCACGCGGCCCAGGCGAACCTCCGGCGCTCCCTCGAGGACCCGGCCGGCGACGCGGAGGTCAATGTCCTCGGGACCCTCCGGGTGCTCGACCTGGCCGTCCGGCACAAGGCCAGGCAGTTCATCTTCGCCTCGACGGGCGGGGCGCTGTACGGGGAGCCGCGGTCGATCCCCGTGAGCGAAGACGACCCGATCCTCCCGCTGTCCCCGTACGGGTTCCACAAATACCTCGGGGAGCAGTATCTGGGATACTACCGCCGCGTCCACGGGCTCGAGGCGACGGTGCTGCGCTACGCGAACGTCTACGGCCCGCGCCAGGATCCCTCGACCGAGGCCGGGGTGATCTCCATCTTCGCCGACGCGATGCTCGTCGGCCGCGCGCCGGTGATCTTCGGAGACGGCACGCAGACGCGGGACTTCGTCTACGTGGGCGACGTGGCCGAGGCCAACGTGCGGGTGCTGGGACGGTCGATCGCCGAGCCGGTGCACATCGCCACCGGTGTGGAGATCTCCGTCAACGACCTGGCGGCCCGGCTGGTCGCGCTGACCGGGACGACGGTGCGCCCGACCAACGGCCTCGCCATCCCGGGAGAGGTGCACCGGATCGCGCTGGCGACCGAACGGGCGGAGGCGGTCCTGGGGTGGTGGCCGCGGACTTCGCTGGAGGAAGGCCTTCGGCGGACCGTCGAATGGTTGAAGAAGAGGAGCGCGTCCGGGTGATCGACAAAGAACTGCTGGAGATCCTCGCCTGTCCGGCCTGCCGGGCGCCCGTCGAACAGCGCGCCGATCGGATCGTCTGCACCAAGTGCGGCCGCCGCTATCCGATCCGGGACGGCATTCCCGTGATGCTGATCGACGAGGCGGAGCAGCCGGCTCCGTGAGCCGCGCCGCCTCCGGCGGGTCCCGAAGGCCGTCGGGCGCCATCCGCGGGCTCGGCGTGGACATCGTCGAAGTGGACCGCATCCGCCGGGCGGTGTCGCGGTGGGGCGAGCCGTTCCTGTACCGCGTCTTCACCGCCGCGGAACTGGCGCGCGCGGGGATGTCCCCCGACGCCGCTCCGCGGCTGGCCGGGCGCTTCGCCGCCAAGGAGGCCGTCATGAAGGCGCTCGGGGTCGGCCTGGCGGGCGTCGGGTGGCAGGAGATCGAGATCACGACCGATCCGGTCGGCAGGCCGGGCGTGCGGCTGAGCGGCCGCGCGGCGGCGGTCGCCGAGCGCCTGGGCGTCCGCGCCTGGTCGCTCGCGATCTCCCACACGCGCCTGCTGGCCATCGCGCACGCCCTCGCCGAGTAATCGATGGCCGGCCGCCGGACGGCGTCTTCCGCGAGCCTGTGAAGCTGCCCACGCCCGAGGAGATGGCCGGCCTGGAACAGCGGTGCCGGGAGGAGTACGGCATCCCCGCCGCCGCGCTCATGGAGCAGGCCGGGCTGCGCGCGGCGGAGGTGGCCCGGCTCCTGCTGGGGCCGCGGGGGGCCCGCCGGGTGGTCGTCCTGGCCGGCAAAGGGAACAACGGCGGCGACGGCCTGGTGGCCGCGCGGCGCCTCGCCGGCGAGGCCGTGGTGCGCGTGCTGCTGCTGGCGCCGCCGGCGGAGTTCGGCGGCGAGCCGGCCCGCCACCTCAAGGCGGTCCTCGAGCGCCGCGTGCGGGTCGACGAGGCCGAGCCGCTGCCGGCCCCCGGTCTCGCGGAGGCGCTCCGCGAGACCGACCTGATCATCGACGCCGTCTTCGGGACGGGGTTCCGCGGCCCGGCCCGGGGGCTGCCCGCCCGGGTGATCGAGGCGGCCAACGGATCGGGGACGCCCATCCTCGCGGTCGATCTCCCATCGGGCCTAGACGCGTCGAGCGGCAGAGCCGATCCGCCCTGCATCCACGCCGCCGCGACGGTGGCGATGGCCCTGCCGAAGGTAGGGACGGTGCAGTACCCGGCCGCGGCGCATGTGGGCCGCCTGTACGTGGCCGACATCGGCGTGCCCGCCTCCCTCGTCCGCGACGCGCCGATCCCCACCGAGCTGGCGACCGCCCCATGGGTGGACCGCACGCTTCCGCGCCGGGCGGCCGACAGCCACAAGGGCCGGTTCGGCCGGGTGGCGATCCTGGGGGGCGCGCAGGGATTTCCCGGAGCCCCGGTGCTCGCGGCCCGGGGCGCGATCCGCGCGGGCGCGGGGCTGGTGACGGTGGGGCTCCCGGCGTCGCTCGCGGCGGTCCCGGCGAGCTCGCTGCCCGAGGCGATGACCAGGCCGCTCCCCGAGAACTCAGCGGGCACGCTCGGCGAAGATGCGTACGACGCGGCGGTCGATCTGATCGCCGCCTCCGATGCCGCGGCGGTGGGACCGGGACTGACCACCCATCCGGACGTGGTCGGGCTCGTGCGCCGCCTGCTCCCGCGCGTCGAGCGACCGGTCGTGCTGGACGCGGACGGGCTGAACGCCGTCGCCGGAGATGCCCGCCGTCTGCGGGATGTGCCGGGCCCGCTCGTGATCACCCCGCACCCGGGGGAGATGGCCCGCCTGCTGGGCCGGGAGGTGCGCGCGGTGCAGGAGGACCGTCTCGGAACGGCGCGCGAGGCGGCGCGGCTGGCCGGCGGGGTCGCGGTCCTGAAGGGCGCGCGGACGGTCGTGGCCGCCCCGGAGGGGCGCGCGTTCATCATTCCGTCCGGAAACGCCGCGATGGCCACCGGGGGGATGGGGGACGTCCTGACCGGCGCCCTGGCCGCGCTGCTGGGCATGGGGCTGCCTCCGTTCGACGCCGCGGTGTGCGCGGCGTACCTGCACGGGCTCGCGGGCGACCTGGCCGCCGCCGTCCGAGGCGAGCTCGGGCTGCTGGCCCATGAAGTCGCCGATG
>VBAK01000190.1 GCA_005882275.1 Candidatus Segetimicrobium genomatis | reverse complement strand
CGCCGGCGGATTCTACGCGCACTACATCGGGATCCTCACCCCCAGCCTCGGGTCGCTGGATCTCATGGCCGTGGTCGTGGTCATGACCGTGATCGGCGGGATGGAGCGGATTCCCACGGCCGTGGGCGGCGCGTTCGGGGTGGAGGTGCTGCAGGAGTTCCTGCGGGCGTACGGGCAGTGGCGGCTCGTGCTCTTCGGGGTCATCCTGCTCCTGACCATGCGCTTTGCCCGCAACGGCCTGCTGACGCCGGTCTGGCTGCAGTTCGTCCGCCTGGGCGAGGTGCGCGGCGCCCGGCCGGCGCCGAGGAGCGTCGGCCAGGAAGGGTCGCGGATATGACGGACGGCGCAGCGCTTGTGCATGGAGCGACGCTGCGCAAGCGGTTCGGCGGCATCGTGGCGGTCGATGCCGTCGAGCTGGCCGTGGCGGAGGGCGACCTGATCGGACTGATCGGGCCGAACGGTTCCGGGAAGACGACGCTCATCAACCTGCTCACCGGCCACCTGACCCCCGACGCCGGCGAGGTCTACCTCCGCGGGCGCCGCGCGGACGGCCTCCCGGCGCACGCCTTCGCCGCGCACGGCGTGGCGCGGACATTTCAGCTGACGCAGCTGTTCGGCCGCATGACCGTGCTGGAGAATCTGCTCGTCCCAGGGTTGACGCGCCCGCGCTCGACGTGGGGCGCGGTCACGAAGCGCGCGCGCACCACCCTGGAGTTCCTGAACCTGGCGCACCTGGAGCACCTGTCCGCCAAGAACCTCTCGGGCGGCCAGCAGAAGCTCCTCGAGCTCGGGCGGGCGTTGATGCTGGACCCGGTGATCCTCTTCCTCGACGAGCCGTTTGCCGGCGTCCACCCGCTGTTGCGAGGCGAGCTGATCAAGCGGATCCAGCAGCTGCATCAGTCGGGCCGGACGCTTGTCGTCGTCGACCACGACATGGAGTCGATCCTGAGAATCGCGCGGCGCCTCGTGGTCATGGCCCGAGGGCGCAAGCTCGCCGACGGCCCCCCGGCGCAGGTGCGCGCGGACCAGACCGTGCTCGCGGCGTACTCGGGTCTCTGAGCATGGTCCCCCCGGCGCCCGGCGTGATCGCCCCGATCGGCGTGATCCCCTCGCTCTCCGCGAGGAACCTCGTGGCGGGGTACCTCCCCGGCATCAACATCCTGCAGGGGGTATCCGTCGAGGCCGCGCGGGGGCAGATCCGCTGCGTGCTCGGGCCCAACGGGACGGGCAAGTCGACGCTCCTCCGGGTGCTCTTCGGGTTTCTCCCGCCGTGGGAGGGCCAGGTCTTCCTGGACGGCCGGCCCATCAACGGTCTCGGGGCCCACGAGATGGGGAGGCACGGGGTTGCCTATCTCCCGCAGCGCCCCAGCATCTTTCCGTATCTCTCGGTGGAGGTCAACCTCCGGTTGGGGGCCTGGCAGTACCGGAGGCAGCGCGGCCGGGTCGAGGCGCTGGTGCGGCGCGCGCTCGGGCAGTTCCCCATCCTGGCGGAACGGCGGCGGCAGGCCGCCGGCACGCTGAGCGGCGGCCAGCAGCGGCAGCTGGAAATTGCCCGCAGCCTGATGCACGATCCCGCCGTCTTTCTGATCGACGAGCCGACCGCGGGCATCGAGCCGCGCGTGGCCGCGCTGATCTACGATCTGATCAAAGACCTGGCGCGGCAGGACAAGGCGATCCTGCTGGTCGATCAGAACATCAAGCGGGCGCTGGAGATCGCCGACTACGTGTACGTGATGCGCACGGGCGCGATCGTGACCGAAGGATCGCGCGAGGCCTTCGGCGGAGACACCGAAGCGCTGGTCGCCCGGTGGCTCTACGCCAGCGGGAACGTGTAGCCGCCCGGTAGTGATCGAGCCGGCGACCCCCAAGGATCGTCGCGAGCCGCGTCCGGCGGCGCTCGCGCTGGGCGGCCTCGCCGCCCTGGCCGCCGCGATAGGCATCGGCCGCTTCGTCTACACGCCGATCTTGCCGCGCATGACGCAGGATCTCGGGATGACGAAGAGCGCTGCCGGGCTGCTCGCGTCGGCAAACTTTGCCGGCTATCTCACCGGAGCGCTGCTCGCCGCCACCCCGGCGCTGCGAGGGGCCGGGCGGCGGTGGCTCCTCCTGGGATTGGCCGCCAGCGCCGTCACGACAGGCGCCATGGCGCTTCCGTCGTCGATCGTCACGCTTGCCGCGTTGCGCTTCGCCGGCGGTGTCGCGAGCGCGTTCGTCCTCGTCTTTGCTTCGGCCCTCGTGCTTGATCGGCTCAGCGCGGCCGGCCGGCCCGATCTTGCCGCCGTCCACTTTGCCGGCGTCGGCGCCGGCATCGCCGTGTCGGCGGTGCTCGTCTTCGTGGTCGCCGCCTGGGGCGGTGGCTGGCGGGCGCTCTGGCTCGCCGGCGGGCTCGTCTCCCTGCTCGCGCTCCCCGTCGCGGCCGGTCTCATGCCCGACCAGCTCGAGACGGCCGATGGCCAACCATCGCCGGCGGCGCCCGCGAGCCGCCGGTTGACCGCATTCGTGGCGGCCTACGGCCTCTTTGGCTTCGGCTACGTTATTACCGCGACGTTTCTCATCGCGATCATCCGTGGGTCGCCCGCTGTGCGGTTCCTGGAGACGCCGGTCTGGGTCGTGGTGGGGGTCGCCGCGGCGCCGTCGGTGGCCCTGTGGACCGCCGTTGGCAAGAGGATCGGCATCGCCCGCGCGTTTGCCCTGGCCTGCGCAACGGAAGCCGTGGGCGTGGCGGCGGGCGTGCTCTGGATCGCGCCGGCCGGCGTCTTTCTCGCGGCGATTCTCCTCGGCGGGACCTTCGTGGGCATTACGGCGCTCGGTTTAATCGGAGGGCGGCGACTCTCGACCGGCAATCCGCGGCGCACGCTGGCCGTCATGACGGCGGCCTTCGGCCTCGGTCAGATCATCGGGCCCGCGTTCGGCGGCGCCGTCTACGACGCCACCGGGAGCTTCCTCGCGCCGTCGCTCACGGCCGCCGCCGCCCTCCTCACCGGGGCGATCCTGGTCGCGGGCACCGCGCGGACCGCCACATGTTGACGGCCGGCCGCGCGGCGCGGGCCGCTATCCCGGTCCGCGCCGTTCGACCTCGGTCAGGGACTCGTCGAGGATGCCGAGCGCCCGGTTCATCTCCTCGTCGCTGATCGTCAGCGGCGGAGCAAGCGTGATGACATTGCCCATGGTGACCTTGAAGCTCAGGCCCCGGGACAGGGCCGCGTACATCACCGCTTCCGCCTGCTCCGGGGCGGGGGCGCGCGTGGACCGATCCGCGACCAGCTCGATCCCGAGCAGGAGGCCGAGGCCCCGCACATCCCCGATCAGCGGGTGAACGGTCATCATCGCCCGCAGCCGGTCGAGGGCGGAACGACCCAGGTCGCGGGCGCGCGCCAGCAGCCCGTGGCCTTCGAGATAGTCGATCGTGGCGAGCGCGGCCGCGCAGGCGACCGGATTCTTCTCGTGCGTGTAATGGCCGAGCGCCCGGTCGCCGGCGACGTCGAGGCCGTCGCGGGCGATGAGCGCGGCGAGCGGGAGGATCCCGCCGCCCAGGCCCTTGCCCACCACGAGCATGTCCGGGACGACCCCGTAGTGCTCGCAGGCGAACATCGTCCCCGTCCGCCCGAGCGCGGTGGGGATTTCGTCGAGGATGAGCAGCGCGCCGCGCCGGTCACAGGCGCGCCGGACCGCCTGCCAGAATTGCGGGTGCGGGATCACCGGGGTAGCGCGCACCGTCTCGGCGACGACCGCGGCCACGTCGCCTTCCTTGCCCAGCACGTACTCGATGTAGTCGGCGCACTTGAGATCGCAGCCGCCGCGGCGGTG
>VBAK01000189.1 GCA_005882275.1 Candidatus Segetimicrobium genomatis | reverse complement strand
CCAATGCAATCCGGACCTAGCTCGGGCCGGCTCAACCGAATACGCCGAGGCCCTCCTACGTGCCTATGGCCGATATCTGAGAGTTGAATTCGTGCCGCATGGGTGAGCTGCGTGTCGATCGTGACCTCCCGTTGAGGACAGCAATGGTGACATTTCAGGTAAGGCAACGCATTCATTAGTAGGGTTTCACCTGAGGCAATTCTGGCTGCCACTCGCCCGCCCTGCTACGGGTCGGGACGTACGCTACAACCTGTATGGACGGTTCATGCGTACACGCGGTTTACTTGACGCTCTGCGCCGGGGAAACAGCACGGTGTGCGGGGCGCCTCCGATCAAACGGGCGCAAGCATGAAGGAACCGATCGCTGAGCGGTTATCGACTGGAACTCTTTCCGGCAGGGACCCCTCGAGGTCGATGCTGGAATGCTGTCTGCGAAGCGGCCGGGGCCTGTCAGACGCGCTCAAACGCTGTCGCCGTGTTCCTCGAGGAGGTGGATGACCTCATCGACGCCGAGGGGGTCTCGGCGTGAGCGGACCGGAACAGAGTATCGCAGGGATCACATCCATGTAATAAGTCCCTGCAACCATGGAGTCCCTGTAACCATGTCAGTTCCTGCAACGCGAAGGCAATTCAATACATTCCTGCACCGGGGGAGGAAGGCCTTGTGAACGTGCTTTACATCTGCGCGGATTGGGGCATACCGATCAGGGGCTTCAAGGGAGCGTCCGTGCACGTGCGAGAGTTCGTAGACGCGCTCGCCCGCGGTGGCAACGAGGTCTGGCTGTTGTGCACTGATCGCGGCGAAGGTAATCCCGATCCGCACGCGACAGTGATCGAAATCGAGCCGCAGTTGAGTCAAGAAAGGCGTGAGAAGGAGGCGGCGCGGCTGGGGTTGGCGTTCGACCCGCAGGATGTGGCCATGTGCCACGAGCTCGACAAGCTGTCGTATGACACGGAATTCGCGGCGCGTGCTCTGGCCGAGCTGGCGGAGAGGCAGTTCAGGCCTGACGTTGTATACGAACGCTATTCGCTCTTCCACGCCTCCGGCGCGAGCATCGCGAGGACTTTCGAAGTGCCGTACGTCCTCGAGGTGAATTCGCCGCTGATCGAGGAACAAGAACGCTATCGGGTGTTGAGGCTCAAGGCGCTGGCACAGGAGATGCAGACCCGATGCTTCCGCGAAGCAGACTCCCTCATCACCGTATCGGAACCGCTGAAACAATACCTGCAGGCGCACGGAATCGCAGCTGACCGTGTCTCCTGCCTGGCCAACGGGGTTGATACACGACGATTCCATCCGGACATAGATCCTGAGCCGATTCGAACGCGCTATTCGCTCGGGAAGCAGCCAGTTGTCGGTTTCTTGGGAAGCTTGAAGCCCTGGCACGGGATGGACTTCCTTCTGGATGCCATGGTCCAGTTGCGAAGGCGCCAACGCGATCAGCGACTGCTGATTGTCGGCGAGGGCCCGGGACTGGAGCATATCCGCGAGCGGGTCAGGAGCGATGCCCTCGAGGAGGACGTGCTGCTGGCAGGCAAGGTCCGCCATGAGGAGATGCCGGCGTACCTTGCTGCGATGGATCTTACGGTCGCGCCGTACTCAGCTGAGCAACCCTTCTATTTCTCTCCACTCAAGGTGCTCGAATCGCTCGCGGCGGGCCGACCGGTCGTGGCGCCGCGACTCGGTCAGCTCAATGAGCTCATCGACCACGGCGTTACCGGGTTGCTCTATGACGCGGGTGATCTCGAAGCTCTCGTCGAGAGCCTGCACTCACTTCTCTCAGACCCGAGACGCCGGATCGTGATGGGCGCCAACGCTCGTCGCCACGCGGTGGCGAGCTTGTCTTGGGACAGCGTTGTCGCGCGGGCTGTGAAGATCATGGGTCAACATCCCGTTGCGGCATGACCATGGCCGGCGGAGGCTCGCACCATGCAGGAACCGCTCCCCGTCGACGCGGCGCTGCCCGCGCTCGCGAGCGCGCGTTACGAGGCGCTCGCCGCGGCGCTCGCCCGCGTCGGCTTGCAGGGCGCTCGTGCAATCTCTGTTCTGAGGTATAACCCGGGTAAGCGGTGCACCCTCGCCGTCGTATCGGACACGGATCGCTACATAGTCAAGTTGTTCGCCGATGCGGCTACAGTGCTCGCCGTGTCCACCGTTCATAAAGTGTTGGCCGGCGCCGGGCTCGCCTCGGGACGGGGACCGACGGTGCCCAGACTCGTCGGCCTGGATACAGACGCAGCCCTGATCGTCACCGAGATGTACGCCGCGGTTCCGGCCACCGAGCTCGTCGAGCGGGGCGACGCCGACCGAGCAGGGCGGCTCGCCGCTCAATGGCTGCGGGCGGCGATCAAGCCCGGCGTTGCGCTGGGTGATCCCTACGATCCGCCGCACGTGCTCGAAGACGTGCAGCGCTACGTGCGCACCATCGGAAGCGCGGCAGGAGAACTCCGTGCGCGGGCAGGCGCCGTGCGCGACCAGCTCGCAGCGAACATGCCGCCACCGGGCTATACCGACTTGCGACACGGCGGCTTCTACCTCAGCCATGTGTTCGATCTCGTTGACGGGCCGGGCGTGATCGATTGGGACACCTTTCGGCAGGGACCTGTCGAGGTCGACGCCGGGATGCTGTGCGCCGCCGCCCGCTGGGAGATGTATCAGCCAGAGTATGAGCGCGCCACGCAACGCGCGATCGCCGTGTTCCTCGATGAAGTCGATGACCTCGTCGATCCTGCCCGGCTCCGCTGGTACCGGACGGCCGCACTGCTGAAGTTCGCCTCGCATCGCGCTCGTCGCGGAGCGGGCGATTTGGCAGTATCGCTCATCAGTGACGCTGAGAAGGTCTTCTACGGAACCCTCAATAGCCCAGCATCGCACTAGACGATGCTGATCGCCGTAGATCGCGGACAGCTGCCGGAAGCAAATGAAGGCGGACGCCGCCCAGCAACGGGCTTCGCAACAACCACTGGGTCCATGCTTTCAGTCTGTTGGGGCACAAAAACGCTGACGCGTATCGCCGAGCCGCCCGCACCTCAGCGGGCGGTCTCGGCGTCCCAGGCGGTGCGCGAGTTGGGTTACGGCGCTCAGGGGAACGAGGTAAACAGATCACTCAAGTCCGTCTGGTTCGCGGCACCGCCCAGCATGGGACTGACCTTGAGGATCTCTTCGACCGTCCGCAGCGTCGAGCTGTGGTCATAGTGGATTGAGTTCTGGTAGCCGACCTTGGCCTTCGGCGACAGCACGATCATGCCGATCGGCCCGTCCCCCCCTTCCCCCTCGTCCCAGGTGATGAAGATCACGCCACCCTGCTTGTAGGCGGCGGAATTGAGAATCACTGGCACGTGGGTGGCCAGCCAGGTGTCGCCCTGGGCGATGGTGCCATCGTGCATGTCGTCGATGAGGTTCGGCGTGATGAAGTTGTAGCTGGCGACCGTGTTGTTAGCCAGGTCGGTGGCCAATTCCGTG
>VBAK01000128.1 GCA_005882275.1 Candidatus Segetimicrobium genomatis | reverse complement strand
GGGCTCGCGGGCGACCTGGCCGCCGCCGTCCGAGGCGAGCTCGGGCTGCTGGCCCATGAAGTCGCGGATGAGATTCCTCGCGCGCTCGCGCGGGTGCGCGCGGGCGGAGTCGACGATGCCTTCACCGCCGTCCCGTGACCCGGTCCCCGTGACGGGGACCGGTCGTCCGGATCTGCAAGAGTTGCGGGGACGGGCGACCCGCCGCGCCTGGGCCGAGATCGACCTCGGCGCGGTCCGCGACAACGTGCGCGCGCTGCGGTCGGCGCTGCGCGGCACGCCCCGGCTCATGGCGGTGGTGAAGGCCGATGCCTATGGACACGGGGCGGTTGCCGTGTCCCGGGCCGCCCTCGCGGCCGGGGCCGAGTGGCTCGGCGTGGCGACCACCGATGAAGGCGTGGAACTGCGCCGGGCCGGGATCACGTCGCCCATCCTGCTGCTCGGATCGACGCCGGCCGAGGACGCCGAGACGGCGGTGGCGCACGACCTCTCGGTCACGGTGTTCCAGCCGGAGATCGCGGGGGCCCTGAGCCAGGCCGCGTCTCGGACCGGCCGCCCGGCGAAGATCCACTTCAAGGTGGACACGGGGATGGGCCGGATCGGGGTCGCCCCCAGCGATGCGGCGGCCGTGCTCCGGCAGGTGAGCGCCTACGCGGGGATCGTGGTGGAGGGGTGCTTCACGCATTTTGCCACGGCCGACGACGCGGATCTGGGACCGGCGAGAAAGCAGCTGGAGACCTTTCTCGCGGTGCTCCGGGGGGTGGTCGGGCGAGGGCTGCCGATCGGGCTGCGACACGCCGCGAACAGCGCCGCGTTCCTCGCCCTCCCGGAAGCGCACTTCGATATCGTCCGCGCGGGCATCGCCGTCTACGGCGTCCCGCCGGCCCCGCATCTCGCCGGGCGGGTCCCGCTGCGCCGCGTGATGCGCCTGCGGGCGCGGGTCGCGCACACGAAGCGCGTCCCCTCTGGGACGCCGATCGGGTACGGGCACACCTATCGGACCCCGCGCGAGACCCGGATCGCCACGATCCCGATCGGCTACGCGGACGGGTATCCGCGTCTTGCCGGCGAAACGCGGGAGGTCCTCCTGAACGGCCGCCGCGCCCGGGTCGTCGGCCGGATCGCGATGGACCAATGCATGGTCGACGCCGGCGTCCTTCCCGTCGAGGTCGGCGACGAGGTGGAGATCTGGGGAGAGAAGGTGCCCGTGGAGGAGGTGGCCGCCACGGCCCAGACCATCGCCTACGAGGTGCTCACGCACGTGGGCCGGCGGGTCCCGAGAGTCTTCGTCCAGGACGGGCAGGTCGTGGGGGTCCGGACCCTGCTCGCCGAGGGCGGGTGAGGAGGCCGGCGGTGCGGGTGGCGTTTCAGGGTGAGCGGGGGGCCCACAGCGAGGAGGCGGTGGTGCGGCTCTTCGGGGAGGTGGAGGTCGTTCCGTGCGCGAGCCTCCGCGACGCGTTCGAGGCGGTGGCGGGCGGACGCGCGGACCGGGGGGTCGTGCCGGTGGAGAACTCGCAGGCGGGCAGCATCAACGAGACCTACGACCTGCTGCTCGCCTACACCCTGGTCATCGCCGGAGAATTCGACCACCGCGTCGTGCACTGCCTGATGGCGCTGCCGGGACAGGCGCGCGCCGCGATCACGCGCGTGTACTCGCACCCGCAGGCGCTGGCGCAGTGCGATGTCTACCTGCGGCGGGCCGGGATGGAACCGGTGTCGTATTACGACACGGCCGGCAGCGCGAAGATGATTCAGGAGCAGCGCCTGCTGGGGTGCGGCGCCATCGCCTCGCGGCGGGCGGCGCGGCTCTACGATCTCGAAGTGCTGGACGAGGGGATCGAGACCAACCCCAACAACTATACCAAGTTCCTCGTCATCGGCACGGCCGCCGCCCCGCGCGCGGCGCAGAGCAAGACCTCGATCGTGTTCGTCGTCGCGAACGAGCCCGGCAGCCTGTACCGCGCGCTCGGGACGCTGGCCACCCGCCGGATCAACCTCGTGAAGATCGAGTCCCGCCCGGGACGGACCCGCCCGTGGGACTACACCTTCTACGTCGATATCGACGGCCACGTGGAGGACGTCCGGATCCGGGAGGCGCTCGACGACCTCCAGCGGCAGACGACGTTCCTCCGCGTGCTCGGCTCCTACCCGCGTTCACCGGCGCCCGCGCCGTCGTGAGCGCGCGCCCCCGCGACGTCCTGGCTCACGCCGTGGGCCCGGCGGCCCCCCGCCTGCTGCCGCTGGGGGATGCCGGGCTCGTCGTCCAGTATGGGGGAGATGAGATCTCCGAGGCGGCCAACGCCGCCGTCCTCGCCCTCGGGCGCGCCGTCGCGTCCGGCCCTCCGGACGGCGTGGTGGAGGTGGTGCCGACCTACCGGTCGCTCCTGATCGTCTACGACCCCCTGCGGACCACGGCCACGCAGCTCCGTCGGACGGTTGCGGAGATCGCTTCCCGAGCCGATCCCGCGGACCTGCCCCCGGCCCGTCCGATCGCGATCCCGGTGGCCTATGGGGGGGCCCCGGGGCCCGACCTCGCCGCCGTCGCGCAGGAGGCGGGACTGTCCGAGGCCGAGGTCATCGCCCTCCACTCGGGGCAAGAGTACCGCGTCTTCATGCTCGGGTTTACGCCCGGCTTTCCCTACATGGGCACTCTGCCGCCCCGGCTGCGCGTGGCGCGGCTGGCGTCTCCGCGCATCCGCGTCCCCGGCCGCTCCGTGGCGATCGCGGGCCTCCAGACCGGCGTCTACCCGATCGAGAGCCCGGGAGGGTGGCGGCTGATCGGGCGGACCCCGCTCCGGATCTACGATCCATCGCGCTCGAACCCATTCCTGCTGGAGGCGGGGAACCGCGTGCGATTCGTCCCCATCTCCGACGCCGAGTACGAACGGGATCCGGGCGACGCGCGCGCGTCCCCGCCCCCCGCCTCGCCGCGTCCTGCGCTGCTGGTCGAGTCCGGTGGGCTGTTGACCACGGTCCAGGATCTGGGCCGCGGCGGCCGCCGGCGGTTCGGGCTCCCCCAGAGCGGCGCCATGGATTCGCTCGCGCTGCGCGTGACGAATCTGCTGATCGGCAACGGCCCCGGCGCCGCGGCGCTGGAGTTGACCTTCCCGGGGCCCCGCCTGCGGGCCGTCCGCCCAGTCGCCATCGCGCTCGGGGGCGCGGACCATGCGCCGACGGTCAACGGCCGGACCGCCGGCATATGGACGGCCCACCGGCTCGAGGCCGGGGATGTGCTGGCCTTCGGGGCGCCGCGCGCGGGGACCTGGGGATACCTCGCGCTCCCCGGCGGCGTGGACGTGCCCGAGGTCATGGCGAGCCGGGCGACCTACCTGCCGGCAGGGCTGGGGGGCCACGGAGGACGGCGTCTCGAGGCCGGGGACCGCATCGGGTGCGGGCGCATGGCGCCCGCGTCGATGCTCCGCCTGCCGGAGCGCCTGTGGCCATCCCTCGGCGCCTGCGAGGTCAGGGTCGTGCTCGGCCCGCAGGAGGACTACTTTACCGAGGACGCGGTGCGCGCCCTCGTGGAGGCGCCGTTCCAGGTGAGCCGCGAGTTCGACCGCGCGGGCTATCGACTCGACGGGCCGCGCCTCGCGCACCGCGCGCGCGCGGAACTGCTGTCCGACGGGCTGCTCCCGGGGGCCCTCCAGGTCCCTTCCGGCGGTCAGCCGATCGTCATCATGCCCGACGGCCCCTCGACGGGCGGCTATCCGAAGATCGGCGCGGTGGTGGGGCCGGATCTCCGCCGGGTCGCTCAGGCCCGCCGCGGGGAGACGATCCGGTTTCGGGCGGTGGATTGGGATGTGTCGCACGACGCGGCCCGGGAGGAGGCGGCGTACCTTGCCGCGCTGAGGTTCGAACGGGTCACGGGGTGATCGGGCCGGCGTGACGGATTTTTGACTTCGCCCGGCCCTGCGCGGTAGAGTAGGTTCATGCGCAGGCGGAGCGTTCGAGGGACCTCGGCCCGGGGCGTCATGCGGCCGCGGATCGGGATCACGGGCCTGAATGCGGTCCAGCTCAAGAACTATATCGAGGCCGTGGAAGCGGCCGGGGGTGAGGCGGTCCCGCTCACACCCGGCGCCGGCTCCGGGGACGCCGTACTGAACAGCCTGGACGGGCTGGTGCTGAGCGGCGGGAAGGACATCGATCCAGAGCTGTACGGGCAGCAGCTCCAGCCGGGCCTCGGGGTCGACGTCGATGCCCCGCGGGATGCGCTCGAGATCCCCCTGGCCCGGCGGGCGCTCGAGCGCGACCTGCCGGTGCTCGGGATCTGCCGCGGCATCCAGGTGCTCAACGTCGCGGCCGGCGGCACCCTGTTACAGGACATCGTCCTGGCCGGCGCCGGTCGGGCCACCCACAACCAGCGAGAGATCACGCCCGAACCCCCCGAGGACGCCGCCATCCACGAGGTCACGATCACCCCCGGGAGCCGGCTCGCGGAGATCGTGGAGGGGGAGCGGCTTGGGGTCAACACCTTCCACCACCAGGTGCTCGACAAGCCGGCGCCCCGCGTGGCGGTCGTGGCCCGGTCCGTCGAGCCGCGCGGCGACGGTGTGATCGAGGCGGTGGAAGTGCGCGGGCGCGCCTTCGCCCTGGGGGTGCAGTGGCACCCGGAGCGGATGTGGCGGCAGGTGCCGGCGTGCGCCCGGCTGTTCACCGCCCTCATCGAGGCGGCGTCCCGCAAGCGAGTTGGATAAGCGCCTGCAACACGCCGGAGGAGGTATCCCGGCGCCCCGGCGCGTATTCGTCCCGGGTTCACACGGCGGTCCCCAGGAGGCCTCATGAAGGTCTTCATCTCAGCGGACATGGAAGGCACGGCGGGTGTGACGGACTGGGACCAGGTCATGCCGGACAAGCCGGACTACGCGCGGTTCCGGCGGCTGATGACCGAGGAGGTCAACGCGGCCATCCTCGGCGCGCTGGAAGGCGGCGCCAAGGAGATCGTGGTCAACGATTCGCACAACACGATGCGCAACCTCCTCATCGAGGAACTCCACCCCCAGGCCCAGCTGATCAGCGGCAGCCCCAAGCCGCGCAGCATGATGCAGGGCATCGACAACACCTTCGACGCGGTCTTCTTCACCGGCTACCATGCGGCGGCGGGGACCCAGGATGGGATCCTCGATCACACCTACAGCAGCGCCTCGGTCCGCCAGATCAAGCTGGGGAACCTCATCGTGGGCGAGGCGGGCCTCAACGCCGCCCTGGCCGGGTACTTCAAGGTCCCGGTCGCCCTCGTCACCGGGGACGTCACCGCGGTGACGCAGACGAAGAAGCTGCTGCCGCAGGTGGAAGCGGTGGCGATCAAAGAGCCGATCGGCCGCCTGGCCGCCAGATCGTATCAGCCGGTCGAAGCGCGGCGGCGGATCAAAGAAGGCGCGACGCGGGCGCTCAAGCGCGCCAAAGACCTGAAGCCGCTGATCCTGCCGCGCCCGCTCACCGTCGAGCTCGAGTGGACGTACACGGCCATGGCCGATCGGTGCATGCTGATCCCCGGCACGACCCGGGTGCACCCCCGGACCGTGGCGTACAAGGCCCGCGACGTGGAGCAGGCGTTCAGCGTGACGATGGCGTGCCTGGTGCTGGCCCGGTCCACCCTGTAGCGCCACGGCCGCGCCATTCGCGATCCTGGCGGCCGCCCTCGACGAGGTGGCGGCGATCGCAGGGACGCAGGCCAAGATCGACCGGCTCGGCCGATACCTCGCCACGCTGGAGGAGGCGGACCTCCGGCGGGCCTGCGCCTACCTGACGGGCGCCGCGTTCCCCGCCGGCGATCCCCGCCGGCTCCAGGTCGGCTGGGTGGCGATCGCCGAGGTCTTGACCGAGATCACCGGGACGACCCAGGAGGATCTCCACCGCGTCTACCTGGCGCACGGGGACCTCGGCGCCACCGCCGCCGCGCTCTTCCACGAGCATCCGCCCGCGCCGTCCCTCTTTCCCCGCCCGCTCACCCTGGAGGCGGTGGACGGCGCCTTCGGCGCCATCGCCGCGGCCCAGGGCCCCGCGTCCCGGCGGACCAAGCAGTCGGTGCTTCGGTCGCTCCTGCGCGACGCGGCTCCGCTCGAGGCCAAGTTTCTGGTGAAGATCCTCACCTCCGATCTCCGGATCGGGTTCCGGGAAGGGCTGCTCCTGCCGGCGATCGCGCAGGCCTTCGGCCGGGACGCGGACGCGGTCCGGCAGGCGGCGCTGCTCGTGGCCGATCCCGGGGAAGTGGCCGCTCGGGCCCGCGCGGGCACGCTCGACGGCGTGACGCTCACCTCCGGGTCCCCGTTTCGGTTCATGCTCGCGGGGTCGATCGCCACGCTGGACGAGGCATTTGCGCAAGACGCGGCGCCGCTGTTGGTGGAGGACAAGTATGACGGCATCCGGGTCCAGGTCCACCGGAACGCCGGGCGGCTCGTCATCTATTCTCGGACGCTGGACGACGTGACCCGCGCCTATCCCGAGCTGCAGGCGCCGCTCGAGGGCCTCGCCCGCGACTACATCCTCGACGGAGAGATCGTCGCCTGGCGGGGAGACCGGCCGCTGCCGTTCGGCCAGCTGCAGCGGCGGCTGGGCCGGCTGACCCCGGGTCCGCTGGCCCAGGAAATCCCGGTCGTCCTGATGGCGTTCGATCTCCTCCGCCTCGACGGCGGAGAGCTTCTCCAACATCCCCTGGAGGCGCGCCGGTCGGCGATGACGGGCCTGGCCTGGGACGAGTCGGTCCGGCTGAGCCGGGCGGCGCCGGCGCGCACGCCCGCGGAGGCCGAGGCGCGTTTCCGCGAGGCGCGGGAGGCGGGCCACGAGGGGATCGTCCTCAAGTCCCCCCAGTCCCCCTACCAGCCCGGCCGGCGGGGACGGCTGTGGCTGAAGTGGAAGCCCGGGCTCGGCACCCTCGATGTGGTCGTGGTGGCGGCGGAATACGGCCACGGCAAGCGCGCGCGGGTGCTGTCCGATTACACGTTTGCGGTCCGCGCCGCGCAGGGCCTGGTGACGATCGGGAAGGCCTACTCGGGGCTGACCGACGACGAGATCGCCCGCCTGACGGCGTGGTTCCTCGCCCACACCGTGGAGGATCTCGGCCGCGTGCGGACGGTGGAGCCCCGGATCGTGCTCGAGGTCGCGTTCGACAAGATCATGGTGAGCGGGCGGCATACCTCGGGATTCGCCCTGCGGTTTCCGCGGATCGTGCGGCTGCGGGACGACAAGCCCCCCGAGGAGATCAACACGCTCGACGACGTGCGGGAGCTCTATCGCAAGACCTCCGGGGCGGCCCCCCGCGAGCGGCGAGGAAAGGAGCGCCCTTCCGGGGCGTAGAACAGCACCCCATGGTACGTCGGATCGCGGTGTTAGGTCGGATCGCGACGGCCGCTTTCTTTGTCGCGCTCGCGCTGTGGGCCGCCTCCCCGGCCGGGGGGACGCCGGCCCTCCCGGGGCAGGGCGCGGATCCCCCCGCCGCCGCATCGCTTGTGGACGTTATCCGCCTCAACGGCGTCATCGCGCCCGCGACGGGCCGATATGTGGTGCGGGGGATCCGAGACGCGGAGCGGGACCGCGCGGACGCGCTCCTGATCGAGATGGACACCCCGGGCGGGCTGCTCAAGTCCATGGATGACATCACGCGGGCGATGATCAACACCGAGATGCCGACGGTGGTGTACGTCTACCCGAGCGGATCCCGCGCCGCGTCCGCCGGCGTCTTCATCACCTACGCGGCGACCATCGCGGCGATGGCGCCGACCACGCACCTGGGCGCGGCGCACCCCGTCACCGCCGGCGGGGGAAGCCCGGGCGGCGAGGACAAGACGCTCATGACCAAGATCACGAACGACTCGGTCGCGGGGATCCGCGGGCTCGCCATCCGGCGCGGCCGGAATGCGGCCTGGGCGGAGAAGGCGGTGCGGGAGAGCGTCTCCATCACGGAGACCGAGGCGCTGGCTCTCCATGTGATCGACCTCGTGGCGGACAGTCCCCGGGACCTGCTCGCGAAGATCGACGGCCGGGCGGTCCAGACGCCCTCGGGCACGCGCCGGCTGCACACGCGGAACGCGCGGATGGTCGAGATCCCGATGGATCTGACCGAGCAGTTCCTGGCGCTGCTGAGCGACCCGAACGTCGGATTCATCCTGATGACGATGGCGATCTACGGGATCATCTTCGAGTTGAGCAACCCCGGATCGGTCTTCCCGGGGGTGATCGGCGGGCTTGCCCTGATCCTCGCGCTGGCCTCGTTCGCCGTGCTGGAGGTCAACGTGGCCGGGCTCCTTTTGATCGGGTTTTCGCTCATCCTGTTCATCGCCGACATCAAAGTCCCGAGTCACGGCATCCTCACAGCCGGCGGCATCGTGTCGTTCGTCATCGGCTCGCTGCTCCTCACCGAGCGCCAGGCGCCGTTTCTCCGGATCAGCCTGGCCCTCATCTTCAGCATGGCCGCCCTGACCGGCGGGTTTTTTGCCTTCGCGGTCGGCGCCGGGCTCCGGGCGCAGGGCCGGAAGGTGCAGACCGGCAGGGAAGGCTTGGTCGGGGCCGTCGGGGTGGCGCGCACCCAGCTCGGTCCGGAGGGGACGGTCTTCGTCCAGGGAGAGATCTGGAGCGCGGAGAGCCTCGACGGGGTGATCCCCGCCGGCGCCCGGGTGCGGGTGGCGCGCATCCAGGGGCTGCGCCTGCAGGTGAAACGGGAGGAGGCATCGGCATCGTGAGCATCTACGGTCTGGTGGGCCCGCTGATCGTCATCGTCCTGATCATCGGGTTCTCCCTGATCTCGTCCATCGTCAAGGTCGCCCGGGAATACGAGCGGGGCGTCATCTTCCGCCTCGGCCGCCTGGTGCGGGCGAAGGGACCGGGGCTGATCTGGCTGATCCCGATGGTGGATCGCATGATCAAGATCGACCTCCGCGTCGTCACCCTGGATGTGCCCCGCCAGGAGATGATGACCAGGGACAACGTCCCTGTGACCGTCGATGCCGTGGTCTACTTTCGGGTGGTCAATCCGGAGGACGCGGTCGTCAAGGTCGAAAACTTCTCCAAGGCCACCTACCTGGTCGCCCAGACCACCCTCCGCAGCATCCTCGGCCAGCACGAGCTCGATGAGCTCCTGAGCCAGCGGGACCGCATCAACCAGCAGCTCCAGCAGGTGATCGACGAGACGACCGAGCCCTGGGGGATCAAGGTCGCCCTCGTCGAGGTGCGGGACGTGATCCTGCCGGACACCATGAAGCGGGCGATGGCAAGACAGGCCGAGACGGAGCGGGAGCGCCGGGCCAAGGTGATCAACGCCGAGGGCGAGTTCCAGGCCGCGGAGCGCCTCGTGCAGGCCGCGGAGAAGATCTCAAAACAGCCGGTGGCGCTGCAGCTCCGCTACCTGCAGGCGCTGGCCGAGATCGCGACCGAGCACAACTCGACGACGATCTTTCCGATCCCCATCGACATCATCACCCCCTTCCTCAAGAAGGCGATGGAAGACCGGAGCACGTAACGGCGGCCCCCTCGTTCGCGATCTGCACGCGCGCGCCCGAGGAGACCCGATCGCTGGGCGAGGCGCTCGGCGGCGCACTCCGGCGCGCGGCGGACGCTCCGGGCGCGGGACCAGGGGCGGGACCGGCGGCGGTCCTCGGGCTGGCCGGCCCGCCGGGATCGGGGAAGACCTGCTTCGTGCAGGGGCTCGCCCGCGGCCTCGGGGTGCGCGGCGTCGTGCGCAGTCCCACGTTTACCCTCATCCACGAGCACCGCGGGCCGGTGCCGCTCTCTCACGTGGATCTCTACCGGCTCGAGGCGTCGGACCTCGAGGGGCTCGGCCTCGAGGAGATCCTCGATGGGGCCGGCGTCGTCGCGATCGAGTGGGCGGATCGGGCGCCCGGGGCGCTCCCGCCGGAGCATCTGCTGATCGAGTTCGAGTTCGGCCCGGGGGAGTCCGACCGGTGCCTCCGGTTCATCCCCCGCGGCCCCCTGGCCGAGCGGTGTGTGGCGGTCCTCCGCGCATGCGCATCCTCGCGATAGAAACGGCCACCCCCGTGGCCAGCGTCGCGGTCGTGGACGGTTCCGGCGTGCTCGCGGAAGCCATGCTGCGCTCCCCGATGCGCCATCTCGAAGGGCTGCTCGCGACCACGGACGACCTGCTCGGCGGGCTCGGCGTGGGGCCCGCCGCGATCGACGGGCTCGCGGTGAGCTGCGGTCCCGGGGGATTCACCGGTCTGCGCATCGGCATCGCGACCGCCGCGGCCTGGGCCGCCGCGCGGTCGGTCCCGGTCCTGGGCGTCGACACCCTCGAGGCGCTGGCCTGTGTCCCGGGCGCAGACGGGCTCGTCCTGCCCGTGCTCGATGCCCACCGCGGCGAGGTCGCCGGCGCGCTCTATCGCATCGATGCGCGCCGCGCCCTGCGCGACGGCCGCGTGGAGCGCCTGCTTCCCCCGATGGTCGCGCTCCCCGAGGCGCTCGGGGCCGAGGCCGCGGCCCACCCCGGCCCCCTGCTGATGGTCGGCGACGGCCTGGTGCGGTACGGCGCACGGCTGCGGGCGGCGCTGGGCGTCCGCGCCACGGACGCGGGGCAAGATCTCCGCGCCCGCGCGTCGATGGTGGGGCTCCTGGCCCTCCCGCGGCTCGCCCGCGGTGAGCGGACGGAGCCGGGCAGGCTGCTCCCGGTGTACGGCCGCCGCCCGGTGACGTGGCCGAGGCAGGAAACGCCCGAGAAGCGGGGGAATCCACCCTGAGATGGTGATCACCAATCAGGTGGAGATCCGGCCGATGCGGGTGGAGGACATCGGAGGGGTGCTCGAGATCGAGCAGATGTCGTTCCCCACGCCCTGGCCGCGCGACGCCTACCTGCACGAGCTGGAGAACCGGCTCGCCTGCTACTTCGTCGCGCGCGAGATGCACCGGACGGTCGGGTACACGGGCATGTGGATCATCCTCGACGAAGCGCATGTCACCACGATCGCCGTCGACCCGCTCTACCGGCGGCGGCGGATCGGGGAGCGGCTCCTCGTCACCCTGGTCGATGAGGCGTTGAAGCGGGGGGCGCGTTGGATCACCCTCGAAGTGCGCAAGTCCAACGCCGGAGCGCAGAATTTGTACCGGAAGTACGGGTTCAAGGACATCGGCGTTCGCAGAGCGTACTACAGCGACAACCGCGAGGACGCCATCGTCATGTGGACCGGGAACCTCTGGGAGGAGCTCTTCCAGGAGCGGTACAAGAAAAACCGCGCCGACTTGGACCTCGGGGCACCCTGACCCTCCGGTTCGTTCCGGTTTCCGATGCGCGTGCTCGGCATTGAGACGTCCTGTGATGAGACATCGGCCGCCGTCCTCGCGGACGGCCGCCTGCGGTCGAATGTGGTGGCCTCGCAGGTCGACCTCCATGCCCGCTACGGCGGCGTCGTCCCCGAACTCGCCTCCCGCCGTCATCTCGAACGGCTCGGACCCGTCATCGACGAAGCTCTCGGGTCCGCCGGCGTGGGGATCGGGGAGATCGACGCGGTCGCCGTCACGAGCGGCCCCGGGCTCGCGGGCGCCCTGACCGTGGGGGTGGCCGAGGCCAAGGCCATCGCGTTCGCCCTGGGGCGCCCCCTGATCGGCGTCAACCATCTCGAAGGGCACATCTACGCCAACTTTCTGACGCACCCGGACGTGGCGTTCCCCGCCCTGGTCCTGATCGTGTCGGGCGCCCACACCGACCTCGTGCTCATGGCGGATCACGGGCGGTACGAGGTGCTCGGCCGGACCCTGGATGACGCGGCTGGCGAGGCCTTCGACAAGGTCGCCAGGGCGCTCGGGTTGGGGTATCCGGGCGGCCCGGCGATCGACCGGGTGGCGAGGACGGGACGGGCGGATGCGGTCAAACTCCCCTTGCCGTTTGCGACGGAGGCCAGCTTCGATTTCTCCTTCAGCGGCCTCAAGACCGCGGTCGTGCGTCTCCTGATGGCCGCTCCCGGCGGGGCCGCGGCCCCGGGGGCCGGCGCGCCGGACGGGGCGGCGGCCGCGGACATCGCGGCGGCGTTCCAGGAGAACGTCGTCGAGGTGCTGGTGGCAAAGACCGTCCGGGCGGCGCGGGGGAGGGGTGTGCGTTCCGTGCTGCTGGCGGGCGGGGTGGCCGCGAACTCGCGCCTCCGGTCCCGGATGGAGGCCGCGGCCGCTGCGCTTGGGCTGGCGTGCCATGTGCCCCCCCCGTCCTTGTGCACCGACAATGCCGGCATGATCGCGGCGGCGGGGGCGGCGAGGCTTGCCCAGGGCTTCCGGTCGTCATGGCGGCTCGGGGCGTACGCCGATCTCGATCTCGGAGTGGACATGCCCGAGACGGCAAGGGCGCCGGGCGCCGTCCCGCCGTGATGGGAACGGATGCCCGGAACGCACGTTCCAATCTTTCCTAAACTTCAAATCGGACGAGGGTGGATGAGCGTGGAGGAGATCTGGGGCACATACCCCTGATTTTCGGGGCAATTTGGGGTTGCCTGGGTCTCGTGCAATTCCCTATAGTGAGAGGTGGATTAGCACTCTCTCTCTGTGAGTGCTAAGACTTTCGCGGAGGAGGCACGTATGAACCTGAAGCCCCTGGGAGATCGGATCGTGGTGAAGGTGATCGAGGAATTGGAACGGACGAAGGGCGGCATCGTGCTGCCGGATACCGCCAAGGAGAAGCCGCAGGAAGCCGAGGTCGCGGCGGTCGGGCCGGGCGGGCGCAACGACAAGGGTGAGCGGATCCCGATGGAGATCAAGGTCGGAGACCGCATCATCTTCGCCAAGTACTCCGGCACCGAGTTCAAGCTGGACGACGAGGAGTACCTGATTCTTCGAGAGAGCGACGTCCTCGCGATCGTGACCCGCGAACGAGCCAAGGCGAGAGCCTAGAGGGGAGCACCAGCATGCCGAAAATGCTCTTGTACCATGAGGAGGCGCGGCGCGCCCTGGAGCGGGGCGTGAATCGCCTGGCCGACGTCGTGAAGATCACGCTCGGCCCCAAGGGGCGCAACGTCGTGATTGAAAAGAAGTTCGGCTCGCCCACGATCACGCACGACGGCGTGACCGTGGCCAAGGAGATCGAGCTCGACGACCCCTTTGAGAACGCCGGGGCGCAGCTGGTGCGCGAGGTCGCGACCAAGACCAACGATATCGCCGGGGACGGGACCACGACGGCCACGGTGCTGGCCCAGGCGATGGTCAATGAGGGCTTCAAGAACGTCGCCGCGGGCGCCAATCCCATGGCGATCAAGCGCGGGATCGACCGGGCGGTCGAGGCGGTGGTGGAAGCGCTGCGCGCCCAGGCGAAGCCGGTCGAGACGAAGGCGGCCGTGGCGCAGGTCGCCAGCATCTCCGCCCACGACGAGTCGATCGGCCAGTTGATCGCCGACGCGATGGACAAGGTCGGCAAAGACGGCGTGATCACCGTGGAGGAATCCAAGGGGATGGAGACCACGGTGGAGACGGTCGAGGGGATGGAGTTCGACAAGGGGTACATCTCGCCGTACATGGTCACCGACCCCGAGAAGATGGAAGCCGTCCTGGAGGACGCCTACATCCTGATCACCGACAAGAAGATCAGCGCGGTCAAGGATCTCCTGCCCGCGCTGGAGCGGATCGCGCAGGTCAACAAGCCCCTGCTGGTCCTCGCCGAGGAGGTGGAAGGCGAGGCGCTCGCCACGCTCGTGGTGAACAAGCTGCGCGGGACGCTGCAGGCGGTGGCGGTGAAAGCGCCGGCGTTCGGCGACCGGCGGAAGGCGATGCTCCAGGATATCGCCATCCTCACGGGCGGGCAGGTGGTCACCGAAGAGCTCGGCCTGAAGCTGGAGAACGTCGACCTGAACATGATGGGCAAGGCCCGCCAGGTGAAGGCCGGCAAAGAGAAGACGATCATCATCGGCGGCGGCGGCAAGCAGGCCGAGATCCAGAAGCGGATCAGCGAGCTGCGCAAGCAGATCGAGGAGACGGAGAGCGACTACGACCGGGAGAAGCTCCAGGAGCGCCTGGGGAAGATGGTCGGCGGCGTCGGCGTGATCAAGGTCGGCGCGGCCAGCGAGACGGAGCTCAAGGAGAAGAAGCACCGCGTTGAGGACGCGCTGTCCACCGCCCGGGCGGCCGTGGAAGAGGGCATTGTGCCCGGCGGCGGGGTGGCGCTGATCGGCGTGCTCCCGGCGCTCAACAAAGTGGACGCCTCCGGCGATGAGAAGGTCGGCGTGGATATCGTCCGCCGCGCCCTCGACGAGCCGCTCCGTCAGCTCGCGCGGAACGCCGGGCGCGAGGGTTCGATCATCGTCGAGAAAGTGCGGGGGAGCAAGGCCGGAGTGGGATTCAACGTCCTGACCGGCGAGTTCGAGGACATGTTCAAGGCCGGCATCGTGGACCCGGCGAAAGTGACCCGCTCGGCGCTGCAGAACGCCGCCAGCGTCGCGTCGATGCTGCTCACGACCGAGGTCCTGGTCGTCGACAAGCCCGAGGAGGAAAAGGAGGCCGGCATGCCTCCAACCCCGCCGATGTAGCGGGGGCGCGCGCATCCAGAGGGCGCTCGGGCATCGGAACGTGGCAGGAGACGCGGGGGGGCGGAGCACGCCTCCCCGCGTCTCCGCGTCCGGCCGCTGGCTCGTTCTGGGGATCGGGCTCCTCGCGCTGGCGCGGGTGGTGGTCGCGGCGCGCATCCCGGTCATCGACGACGAAGCCTACTACTGGCTCTGGTCGCGGCACCTCGCCCTCTCGTACCTCGATCACCCGCCGCTCGTGGCGTGGCTGGACGCGCTGACCACCGCGGCCGGCCGGACCGGGTGGCTGCTCCGGCTGCCGGCGATGCTGGCGACCCTCGCGACAACCGCCCTCCTCTACCTGCTGGGCCGGGATCTGTTCGACGCGCAGGCCGGCCGGCGCGCCGCCGCGCTGCACCTCGCGGTGCCGATCTTCGCGCTGCAGGCGGTCGACGCGATCCCCGATCCGCTCCTCTACGCGTGGTGGGCGCTCGGCCTGTGGGCGTTCTGGCGCGCGGTCCATGGGAGCCCGCGCCTGTGGTGGCTCTGCGGCGCCGCGCTCGGGTTCGGGGTGCTCAGCAAGTATCCGATGATCGTCCTGCTCGCGGCGGCGCTCGGCGTCCTCTCCCGGCCGCCGTACCGCCGGTGGTGGCGCACCCCCGGGCCGTACACCGCCGGCATCCTCGCGGCCGTCCTCGCCGCGCCGGTCCTGGTGTGGAACGCGCGGCACGGGTGGGCTTCGCTCGTCTTCTGGCTGCACGCCGGCGGAGCCCAGGGGCCGCCGGGCGGCAACCCGAGGGGGTGGGGCGTCCTGGCCAACACCGCGGTGCAGCTGGCCTACGGGGGACCGCTCCTGTTTCCGGCGATGCTCTGGGCGCTCTGGCGGAGCTGGCGGGAGGGGCGGCGGGACGAGCGCTTCGCGTTTTTGGCGCTCGCCGGATTCCCCACGCTGCTCATCGTTGCGCTGGGCGGCCTGCTCGGGGTGGATCGGCCCAACTGGGCGGCGCCGGCCTACCTTGCGGGCGTGCTGGCGCTCGGCGCGCTGTGGCCCCCCCGGTGGGCCCGGGCGGCGTTTGCCTCAACCCTGGCCCTGTCCCTGGCGGTCCTGGCGCTCCTCCCGTTCGTCCCGGCGCTGCCGCCCGCCCTCCGCTGGGACGAGCTCTACGGCTGGCGCGAGGTGACCGCGGAGGTGGTCCGCCGGGCGGATGCGCTCGGCGATCCGGGGCACGTGCTCCTGGTGGGCCAGCGCTACAATCAGGCGGCCTACTTCGGCTATTACGCCCCGGACCGCCTCCCCGCGAGCACCGCCCGGTGGAGCGCGTTCAGTTTTTGGGCGCCGCCGCACCGGTTCGCCGGCTGGCAGGGGATCGCGGCGGTGGATGCCCGCGACGCCGTCGGCGCGCTCCGGCGCGACTGCGCGCGGCTCCTCGAGCAGCCGCCGTACACCGTGCCCTTCGCCGGCGGCGGCGGCCGGACGTTCCGGCTCTTCCACTGTGTCGGGTACCGCGGCACGCCGCGCGCGCCGTGAGGTCACCGCGGACGAGGGCGGGCGATCCGCCGGTCGCGGTGGGCCTTTGCGGGAGCCGGTGCTAGGGCGCGTTCGCGGGCCGGGCCAGACGCTCCCGGGCCTCGGCGAGCGCGGCACGGAGCTTCTCCACGAACCGGCCCCGGACGGCGAGCACGGCCTGCGCGATCGCCGCCCGGATGGCGTGGCGGTCCGAGGCCCCGTGGGCCATCACGACGTTGCCGTTGATCCCGAGGAGCGGCAGGCTGCCGTGAAGGTCGATCTGGTTGGTGATCTCGATCAGCCGGGCGGCGAGCCCCTCGATCCGCTCGGGCGCAAGCTCCCCGCGCAGCTCGAGCCGCAGCCACCCGGCGAGTTCCCGGCCCAGGCCCTCCACGGTCTTCAGGGCGACGTTCCCCACAAACCCATCGCACACCACGACGTTGGCCGCCCCGCTCATCAGGTGGTGCCCCTCGACCAGCCCGACGAATGGGAGGCCGCTGCGCGCGAGGAGCGCGGCCGTCTCCTTGACGAGGCGGTTCCCCTTGCCGGCCTCGCGCCCGTTGCTGAGGAGCGCCACGGTCGGATTGGCGATCCCGCCGAAGACCCGCATGTAGGTGGCGCCGATGACGGCGAACTCGAGCAGGTCGCGCGGTTCGGAGTCGAGCGTCGGGCCCAGATCGATCAGGAACGTCTCCGGGTGCATGCCCAGGATCTGGCGGCCGACGCAGGCGCGGCGCGCGCCCTTGAGCATCCCGATCTCCCGGACCGCGGCGAGCAGCGTCGGCCCGGTGCTGCCGGCGCTCACCGCGGCGCCGGCCCGGCCCTGCGCCGCCTGCCGCATCGTCACGGCCATCGAGGCGTTGGGGTTGGCCCGCAGGGCCGCCAGCGGAGACGCCCCCTCGGGAATGGCGCCGTCGCTCGGGACGATCTCGACCGCGCCCGACCTGAGCGCGTCGGGGGGGACCAGGGGGGTGATCGCGTCCGGGACGCCCACGAGGAGCGCACGGATCTCCTCCTCCCCCGAGGCGGCGAGGGCTCCCGCGACGATTTCCCTGGGGGCAAAATCGCCCCCCATGCAGTCCACGGCGATCCGCAGCGGATGCTCGCGCCCGGCCATCAGACCATCGTCAGGCCGCCCGAGACGCTCAGCACCTGCCCCGTGATATAGCGGGAGGCGTCGGAGCAGAAGAACGCCACCACTTCGGCGATCTCCTCGGGCTGGGCGACCCGCCGCATCGGGATCAGGCGGACCATCCGCTCGATCCGCGACGCGTGGGCAGGATCGGCCCGGTTCTCCGCCAGGACCTCGGTCTCGGTGGGGCCGGGGCAGACGCAGTTGATCCGGACGTGCCGGGACGCCATCTCGCGCGCGAGCGATCGGGTGAGCGCGATCACGCCGCCCTTGGCCGCCGAGTAGACCGCTTCGCCCCCCGTGCCGACGCGCCCGGCGTCGCTGGCGACATTGACGATCACCCCGCCGCCGTGCTCCACCATCCATTCGAGCGCCACGCGGGTGCAGAAGACGGCCCCCCAGAGATTGATGTCGATCACCCGCCGCCAGTAGTCTTCGGACTCCTCGAGGAACGGGGTGGTGAGCGTCCACCCCGCGTTGTTCACCAACATGTCGATGCCGCCGAGGCTCTCCCGGGCGGCGGTCATCCCGGTCCGGCAGGCGGCGGACGTGCTGAGATCCGCCGAGACGCCGATGCCCCGGACGCCGCGCGCGCCGACCTCCCGCGCCACGCGGTCGACCTGCTCGCGCGTCCGCGCGAGCACCGCGACATCGGCGCCCAGCCCGGCGAGGTGCAGCGCGACCGCGCGGCCGATGCCGCGGCCGCCCCCGGTGACCACGGCCCGGCGGCCGGCCAGCGGGCCTCCGGCCATCACCGCATCAATGCCGGCGGCGCGGCCAGGCGGCGTGGAGCGTCTGCCGCTCCCGCTCGTAGATCGCCGCAAACTTCTCCGCGGCGTCCTTCCCGGACGAAAACTCGAGCTTCCGCACCTCGAGGGGATCGGCGGCGCGGAGGATCGCGATCTCGTCGGGGCCCGGCGGCGCCGTCACCGGCAGCCGGGGCGGCACCTCGATCGGGAACCCGGTGCGCTCCTTCACCTGATCCGCCGTGACGCCCGGGTGGAGGCTGCGGGGCGCCATCGTGCCGCGTTGGGGATCCCACCCGAAGACCCCGAGGTCGGTGACGAGGCACGTGGGCGCGCCGTGCGGGCCCAGCCACTTCTCCCGCTCGGGCGTGTACCCGACGCCGCTGATGAAGTCGACCTTCGGCACCACCGTCCGGGGTGTGTGCGACGTGAGGTAATAGAGGCCCTGCGAGAGGTGGCTCGTGTCCTCGGGAATGCCGCGCGAGCCCACCAGGGCGACCTTGGGGTGCTCCCAGGGGCCGATGACCGAGATGTTCACGTTGCCCGCCTGGTCGATCTGGGCGGGATTGATCCAGATGCGGAACCGGTCCGTGAAGATCGCGTCGAAGATATCTTCCATCGTCAGGGGGATGGCCCGCTGGTTGTCGGTGAGGAACTGGCCGAGGGAGAGGGTGGGCATGGGGATCGCGTCCATCCCGGACTCCGGCGTCGAGAGGACGGCCAGGTCGGGCGCGTGCGTGCTCTTCGCCAGGTGCGCGGCCAGCGCGCCGAGCGAGGTCACGGACGTGACGATGACCTCGCCGCGAAGCTCCCGGGCCATGCAGGTGATGATCAACTCGTCGATGCTGTACTCCGGCATGATTCCCTCCTACACTCTGAGCCGCTCCCCCAGCGACCGCTCGCTGCCGAGGGCCCGCAGGTACTCCTGATCGCTTGCGTACACGTAGCGCTCGAGGTACTCGTGCCAGGCCGGGCCGTCGCGGGCGGCGCCCAGGTACTCCTGGACGTGCGTGAGGTCCGCCCGATAGTCGGGGGCGCACCCCGTGAAATGGGCGCCCCACGGCGCCTCGACCACCCCGGTGACGAGCGGGCGCAGGATCCGGACGTCGTGCCCGTAGGTCTGCAGCCGCTCCGGCAGCAGGATCTGCTCCGCCGAGAGGAACGTCCGGCGCGCCGCCTTGGCGCACAGCGCGTCCATGTGGCCGTCCCCCAGGATGACGCCGTTCCCCTGGGGATCCGCCAGGTTGACGTGGATCAGCGCCACGTCCGGCCGGAGGGCGGGCACGGCCAGGAGCGTCGTTCCCTCGAACGGATCCTGGATGGTGCGGAAGGCCGGATTGACCCGCATCACGTCGGTGCCCAGCCCGGCGTGGGTCGGGAGGAACGGGACCCGCTTGATCGCCGCGTCCAGCCCGGCCATCACCGTGTACTCGGTCCACTCCTGAAACCGCACCGAGCCGTCCTGCCGGGCGCGGCGGAAGTGGGGCGCGAGCCCCATCACCTCGAACCCGACGAACGCGTAGATGACCTCGGCGACCCGTCCCGTGCCGATGAGGAGATCGACCTCCGGGCCCCCGACGTTCACGATCAGGCGGAGGTTCTTGCGGTTGCTGCGGGCCAGCGCGCGCACGAGGGCCATGGGTTTGCGCGACAGCGACGAGCCGCCGATGGCCACCGTCGCCCCGTCCTCGATCTGCGCGACGACCTCTTCGCAGGTGACGACCTTGTTCATGCCCGACCCTCCCCTCCCAGGCGGAACGCTTCGAAGGGCGCGGTGACGAGTCCGAGCCCGCCGTCGACCACGATCGTCTGCCCCATCACGTACCGCGCGGCCGGCGTGCAGAGAAACGCCACGACCGCGGCGACGTCTTCCGGGCTGCCCATCCGGCCCCGCGGCGTGTAGGCGGAGACCAGCCGGTCGAACTCGGCGAACCGGTCGCCGCCGTAGAAGCGCGCCGAGTCGGTCAGGATCACCCCGGGGCTGACGCAGTTGGCGGTGATGCCGTCCCGCGCCAGTTCGTAGGCGAGATAGCGCGTCCAGGTCTCCATCGCCCCCTTGGCGGCGGCGAGCAGAGCATAATTGGGCAGGCACTCCACGGTGCCCTGCCCGCCGATGGTGACGATCGCTCCCTCCCGGCCCCGCATCAGCGGCACCGCCCGCTGGACGCACAGGACGAGCGACCGGACGATCAGGTCGAACGTCCGCTGGAGGTGATGCGGTTTGACCTCCAGGGTCGACTTGAACGCGGTGGCCGCGTGATTCGCGACAAAGATATCCAGCGCGCCGAACATGGCGCCGACTTCATCGAAGAGACGGGCGATCTCTTCGGGCGCCTCGAGGTTCGCCCCCACCACGACCGCGCGCCGGCCGAGCCCCCGCACCGTCCCGGCGACCTCCTCGGCCATGGCCTGGCTGCGGTGGTAGTGCACCACGACGTCGGCCCCGCCGCGCGCGAACGTGAGGGCGGTGGCCCGTCCGATCCCACGCGATGCCCCGGTCACGAGCGCGATCTTGTCGGTAAACGCCCCTTCGAACACCGCGGCTGCCTCCAGGAAGATGACGTGGGGGTGCGGCGATCTACCGTCCCGGCGCCGCCCGGACGGCCACGACGCAGTTCTGTCCCCCGAATCCAAACGCGTTCGCGAGGGCCAGGCGCACCCTGGCGGCGCGGGCCTGGCGGGGGACGTAGTCGAGGTCGCAGACCGGGTCTGGGGTCTCGAGGTTGATCGTGGGGGGAATCCGCCCGTCCCGGATCGCCAGCACCCCGACGAGCGCATCGAGGGCTCCCGCCGCCCCGATCATGTGGCCGACCATGCTCTTCGGCGCCGAGACCGGAACCTTGGAGGCCCGGGACCCGAGCGCCAGTTTGATGGCTCGGGTTTCCGCGGCGTCGTTCAGCGGCGTCCCCGTCCCGTGGGCCACGACGAGGTCCACGTCTTCGGCCTGCGCCCCCGCGCCGGCCAGCGCAAGGCGCATCGCCTGGGCGGCCGCGTCCCCTTCCGGCTGGGGGGCCGTTTCGTGATACGCGTCGCTCGTCATCCCTGCGCCGGCCAGCTCCGCATAGAGGTGGGCCTCGCGGGCGCGCGCCAGGTCCTCGCGCTCCACCACGAAGACGACCGCGCCTTCGCCGTACACGAAGCCGTCCCGGTGGAGGTCGAACGGGCGGCTCGCCCGCTCCGGCGCGTCGTTCCGCGTGCTGAGGGCGCCGAGCGCGCACAGCGCCGCCCAGACCGTTGGGGTGATCCCCGCTTCGGTCCCCCCCGCCAGCACGTAGTCCGCTTCTCCCGTGTGAATCCACCGCCGCGCCTCGGCCAGCGCGATCGTGCCGCTGGCGCAGGCGCCCACGGAGGTATTGGACGGTCCCCGGAGGCCGAAGTGAATGCTGACGGCGGAGGCGGCCATGTTGGAGATCAGCATCGGCAGGAGAAACGGTGTGACGCGCGCTGGCGCCCTGCCGTCGGAGCGCGGCGCCTCGCTGTCGACGACGTCGATCCCGCCGAGCGCCGTGGCGATGGTGACGCCGACCCGGTCGGTGATCTGCGGGAGCGGGGGCAGCCGCGCGTCCGTGACGGCTTCCTGGGCGGCCGCGATCGCGAGTTGAGCGAACCGGGCGGTCCGCCGCACGCGCTTGCGGCTGATCACCGCGAGCGGGTCGAAGCCCCTGACCTCCGCGGCGATCCGGACAGGGTACGGCGAGGCGTCAAACCGGCTGAGGGGCCGGACGCCGCTCCGCCCACCGAGCAGGCTGGCCCAGCTCTCCCGAGCCGACAGTCCGACCGGCGTTATCGCACCAATCCCCGTAATGACGGCGCGTGCCACGACACCCCCGTTCTCCCGTTCTGCAAACTTCGCCGCTTTTATGGAGGTTTCCTAGCAGATTCCCGGCCCGTGAACGGCCACCGGTTGTGGAAAACACGAACATTTATCGACATCCTTGCAGATTTCTTCGCATATGCTATAGTGTTGTCGGATCGCGTCGATCCTTTCAATCCAGCAGCAGACGAAAAGCCGAACAATCGCCACCCACCACGACGTGGAGAGCCGGCCATGAAGGTCCTCGTTATCGGCTCGGGCGGGCGAGAGCATGCGATGGCCTGGAAGCTCCGGCAGGAGAGCCCGCTGTCGCTCTTCTGCGCTCCGGGCAATCCAGGGATGCGTGAAATCGCGCCGTGCCTGCCCTACTCCTCCGACGATATTGGAGCCCTCGCCGCCTGCGCCGAGCAATACGGGATCGACCTGACCCTGGTCGGGCCCGAGGCCCCCCTGGCCGCCGGCCTGGTCGACCTGTTCGAGCGCCGCGGGCTGCGCGCCTTCGGGCCCACCCAGGCCGCCGCCCGGCTGGAGTCCAGCAAGGCGTTCATGAAGACGCTCTGCCGCCGCTATGGGATTCCGACCGCTCCCTTCGCGATCTTCGACGATCCCGCCCGCGCGATCGAGGACATCCGGGGGCGGGCACGGCCGTGCGTGATCAAGGTCGACGGGCTCGCCGGCGGCAAGGGCGTGACGGTGGCCGCGACCGCTGAGGAAGCGATCGCCGCGGTGGAGGCGGCGATGGTGGCGCGGCGGTTCGGCGACGCCGGGGCCCGGGTCGTGGTCGAGGAGATGCTGTCGGGGGAGGAGGTCAGCGTGTTCGCGCTGTGCGACGGGACGGCGGTCTGCGCGCTGCTCCCGGCGCAGGACCACAAACGGCTGGGAGACCTCGACCGCGGTCCCAACACGGGCGGGATGGGTGCGTATGCGCCCGTGCCCGCCGCCTCTCCGGCGGTCCTCGACCGGATCACCGACGAAGTCCTCGAGCCGGTGGTCTGGGCGATGGCCCAGGAAGGCCGTCCCTTTCGCGGCGTGCTGTTCGCGGGACTGATGCTGACCGCCGATGGGCCGCAGGTGCTGGAGTTCAACGTTCGCCTGGGAGATCCCGAAGCCCAGGTCTTGCTTCCCCTGCTCGAGAGCGGGCTCGTGGAGGCCGCGGAGGCCGTGCTCACCGGATCCCTCGAACGGTGGACGCCCCGCTGGCGTCCCCAGAGCGCCGTGGGCGTCGTGCTCGCCGCGGAAGGGTACCCCGAATCTCCCAGGACCGGTGATCCCATCACGGGTCTCCCCACCGCCGCCGCCCTGGACGGGGTCCGGGTCTTCCACGCCGGGACAGCCGTGCGGGACGGACGGGTGGTCTCGTCGGGCGGGCGGGTGATCAACGTCGTCGGAATCGGGGACAATCTCTATGAGGCAAGAACCCGCGCGTACCGCGCCGTCGAGGCGGTGCGGTACGACGGGAAGATCTACCGGCGCGACATCGGCGCCCGCGCTGCGGAGCACGGCGGGATCCGGTCGCCCGCGGACGGGCGTGCGGCTGCGGGTTTGGGGCGGCGAACCGATCGAAAAGCCGATCGAAAGCCGATCGAAGCGGAGAGTGGGACAAATGTAAGCGAGGAGTGGAGCCAAGGTAGGGTGATCGATGCGACCGGTGAAACACGTGAAACAGAGGTCCGCGCGTAAGGAGGAAGACGCGATGACGGGTCCGGCGGGCGGCCGTCCCCTGGTCGGGATCGTGATGGGGAGCGACAGCGACCTCGCCACGATGGATGAGGCCGCCCGGGTGCTCCAGGAGTTTGGCGTGGCCTACGAGATGACGGTCGCCTCCGCCCACCGGTCGCCGGCCCGGGTCGAGCAGTACGTGAGCGGCGCGGAGGCGCGGGGGATCCGGGTGCTCATCGCCGGGGCGGGCGCCGCGGCCCACCTCGCGGGCGTGCTCGCCGCGCACACCGTGCTGCCGGTGATCGGTGTCCCGCTGGCCGGCTCGACCCTCGGGGGACTCGACGCCCTGCTCTCGACCGCGCAAATGCCGGGCGGGGTGCCGGTGGCGACCGTGGGCATCGGGGGCGCGCGGAACGCCGCGCTCCTCGCGGTGCAGGTGCTGGCCACGGCCGACCCCGCCCTGCGGGAGCGCTATCGCGCCTATAAGGCGCGTCTCGCCGATGAGGTGGAGGAGAAGGCGTCCCGTCTCGCCGCAAGAGCGGAACCGGGAATGGTGCCCCCGCACCAGGGCGGGAGGACGCCGTAATGCCGGTGACCGCGGTGGTCGGCGCGCAGTGGGGCGACGAGGGGAAGGGCAAGGTCGTCGACACGCTGGCCCGCCATGCCGACGTGGTGATCCGCTACAACGGCGGAAACAACGCCGGCCACACGATTCACAACCAGCACGGCACCTTTCGGCTCCACCTGCTCCCGTCGGGCATCTTTCATCCGGCCGCGCAGTGCGTGATCGGTCCGGGCGTCGCCGTCAACCCCGAGGTCCTGCTGGCCGAGATCGCCGAGGTCGAGCGCGTGGGGATGCCGACCGTCGGCCGGCTGTGGGTCTCCGACCGCGCCCACCTGATCTTTCCGCACCACATTCTCACCGACGAGCTCGAGGAACTGGCGCGCGGCGGCAGCCCGCACGGGACGACCAAGCAGGGGATCTGGCCGGTCTACAGCGACAAGGTCGGGCGGATCGGCATCCGCGCGGGCGACCTGTTCCAGGAACAGCATCTGGCCGAGCAGCTGCGGTTCCTCGCGGACCGGAAGAGCGCCGTGATGCGCGGCGTCTACCGGCACGAGCCGGTGGAGGTCAAGACGCTGCAGGACGCCTGCCGGCGGTGGGCCGGCCGCCTCGGGCCCTACGTCGCGGACACCCACCCGCTCGTCCAGGAGGCGCTGCGCGCCGACCGGGCGGTGCTGCTGGAAGGGCAGCTGGGCGTCATGCGCGACCTGGACTGGGGATTGTACCCGTTCGTCACGTCATCGACGACGCTGCCGGGGGGCGCCAGCGCCGGGGCCGGCATTCCCCCGTACAAGATCACGCGGGTGCTCGGCGTGGCGAAGGCCTACACGACCGCGGTCGGCTCGGGGCCGATGCCGACCGAGCTCGGGGACGCCACCGGCGACCGGCTGCGCAGCATCGGCCAGGAGTTCGGCGCCACGACCCGCCGGCCGCGCCGCTGCGGCTGGTTCGACGGGGTGGCCGCGCGCTTTGCCGCGGAGGTGGCGGGGTTCACGCATCTGGCGGTGATGAAGGTCGATGTGTTCGACACCTTCGAGACGGTCCGGCTCGCGGTCGCGTACCGGCTGGACGGCCGGACCCTCCAGACCGTCCCGCACACCGCGGCGATGGCGCGGGTCGAGCCGGTCTACGAGGAGCTCCCCGGGTGGCGCCGTCCCACCACGGGCGCGCGGCATCTCACCGACCTGCCCGTCGAGGCGCGGGCGTTTCTCCGGCGCATCGAGGAGATCGTCGGCGCGCCGCTCGCGCTCGCCGGCGTGGGGCCGGAGCGCGCGGACATGATCTTCTGCCAGGAGGGGTGGGCGTGATCCCGCGATACACCTCGCCGGAGATGGCGGCGCTGTGGAGCGCCGAGACGAAGTTCGCCACGTGGCTGGAGATCGAGCTGCTCGCGGCCGAGGGACAGGCGAGGGTGGGGCTGATCCCCGAGGCGGCGGCGCGGCGGCTGCGGGAGCGCTCGCGCGTGGGGAGCGTGGCCCGCATCGAGGATCTGGAGGAGCGGGAGACGCGCCACGATGTCGTGGCGTTTCTGCGCGTCGTCGGCGAGAGCGCCGGCGAAGACGCCCGCTACCTGCACCGCGGGCTGGGGTCCTCCGATGTCGTGGATACTGCGCTCTCGGTGCTGATGGTCCGGGCCGCCGATCTGATCGCGGGCCAGCTGGCGCGCCTGCACGGGGCGCTCGCCGCGCTGGCCACCCGGCACCGCCGCACCGTGATGGCCGGCCGCACCCACGGCATCCAGGCCGAGCCGATCACGTTCGGGCTCAAGGCGGCCCTGTGGTACGCGGAGGTCGGGCGGGGCCTGGACCGCCTCCGGCGCGCGCGCGAGGTGATCGCCGTCGGCAAGATCTCCGGCGAAGTCGGGACCTACGCGCACACGCCGCCTGAGGTGGAAGCGTATGTCTGCGCCGGGCTCGGCCTCCGGCCGGCCCCGGTGTCGTCGCAGATCATCCAGCGGGACCGCCACGCCGAGTACCTCACCCACCTCGCGGTGGTCGCGGGCACGCTCGAGAAGATCGCCACCGAGATCCGGACGCTGCAGCGCACCGAACTGGGCGAAGTGGAAGAGCCCTTTCGCGAAGGCCAAACGGGTTCGTCGGCGATGCCGCACAAGCGCAACCCGATCATCAGCGAGCGGGTGGCCGGGCTGGCCCGCGTCATGCGCGCCGACGCCCTGGCGGCGCTGGAGAACATCGCGCTGTGGGGGGAGCGGGACATCACGCATTCGTCGGTGGAGCGGGTGATCGTCCCGGATGCGACGTCGCTGCTGGAGTATATGACCCGCAAACTCGCCGAGGTGATCGAAGGTCTCCGCGTCTCCCCGGACCGCATGCGCGAGAACCTGGAGCGGACCGGCGGCCTCGTCTTCTCCCACCGGGTGTTGCTGGCGCTCATCGCGCGCGGGCTCGGGCGGGAGGAGGCCTACCGCCTCGTCCAGTCGGCGGCGACGCGGGCGCTCGAGGGCCGGGGGCGGTTCCGTGATCTGATCCGGGAGTCCGGCGCGCTCCCGGACGCCGAGCTGGAGGCCTGCTTCGACGCCGCTGCGGCGCTGCGCCACGTGGACGCGATCTTCACCCGCCTCGGACTCTCCGAGGCTCCCGCCGAGCCCCCTTCGGGGACTCCCAACCAGGGTGGCACACACAGCACGCAGGGGTTGCCGGCCGCGGGCGGGGCGCAGAAAGGCACGATACCGAGGGGCGTGTCCCCAAGAGGAGGGAAAGCCGATGCATGAGGCGGTCGTGGGCGCGGGAACGCCGGCCGCGGGCGCGCTGGGGCAGGGAGCCGTCGCCCCGGCGGTCACCGAGACCCACCTGGACCTTCCCCTGTTCTCGCGCGGGAAGGTCCGGGATATCTACGATCTGGGGGAGCACCTGCTGATCGTCGCCACGGACCGGCTCTCCGCGTTCGACGCGGTCCTGCCGGCCGGGATACCGGACCGGGGCCGGGTGCTCACCGGCCTCTCGGCCTTCTGGTTCGGGCGCCTCCGCGACATCGTCCCGAACCACTTCATCTCCACGGACCCGGCGACGTTTCCCCCCGCCGTCCACGCACAGCGGCAGATGCTGGCCGGCCGGTCGATGCTCGTGCGCCGGCTCCGGCCGATCGGCATCGAGTGCGTGGTGCGCGGCTACCTCGCGGGCTCGGCGTGGAAGGAGTACGCGGCCACGGGGGCGCTGGGCGGCGAGCCGCTGCCCGCCGGGCTCCGCATGGGAAGCCGGCTGCCGGCGCCCGTGTTCACGCCGGCGACGAAAGCGCAGACGGGCCACGATGAAAACATCACCCTGCCGCGGATGGCGCAGCTGGTCGGCGCGGATCTGACCCGCCGGCTTCGGGAGGCGAGCCTGGCGATCTACCGGGAGGGGGCCGCCCAGGCCGAGCGGTGCGGCCTGCTCGTGGCCGATACGAAGTTCGAGTTTGGACTGGAGGGCGGGGAGATCGTGCTGATCGATGAGGTCCTCACCCCCGATTCGTCGCGATTCTGGGACGCCCCCGCCTACGCGGCGACCGGATCGACCGAGAGTTTCGACAAGCAGATCGTGCGCGATTATCTGGAGCGGATCGGATGGGACAAGCAGCCGCCGGCCCCCCCGCTGCCCCCCGAGGTGATTGCCGCCACGCGGGCGCGGTACCGCGAGGCCTACACCCGGCTGACCGGCGGGCCGCTGCCGGAGGAGTGAGGTGACGGACGTGCGAACGCCGGAGGCCCGCACCGTTCGGGTCGTCGTCACGCTCAAGCCCGGAGTGCTCGACGCGCCCGGCCAGGCCATCCGGCATGGCCTGGACGCGCTCGGTCACGGCGGGGTGCGCGCCGTCCGGGCCGGCAAGTACTTCGAACTGGAGATGGCGGACGACGGCCGGCCGGACGGCGGCGGGCTCGAGGAGCGGGTGCGGCAGATGTGCGAGGGGTTCCTCGCCAACACGCTGATCGAAGAATACCGCTACGACATCGTCTGAGGGAGGCCCGCGGTGGACGTCGGGATCGTCGTGTTCCCCGGAAGCAACTGTGACGCCGACACCTATCATGTCGTGCGGGACGTGCTCGGGCACCGCGCGCAGTACGTGTGGCACGAGGAACGGACGCTCGACGGCCTGGACGCGGTGATCCTTCCCGGCGGGTTCGCCCACGGCGATTATCTGCGGGCGGGCGCGATCGCCGCGACCTCGCCGGTGGTGCGCGCGCTGCGCGCGTACGCGGCCGGGGGCGGGGTGACGCTCGGCATCTGCAACGGGTTCCAGGTGCTCCTCGAGGCCGGCCTGCTGCCCGGCGCCATGCGGCCCAATGCGTGCGGCGAGTTCCGGTGCGAGTGTGTGCACATTCGCGTCGAGCGGACGGACACGCCCTTCACCTGCGCCCTGGCCGCCGGGGAGGTCCTCCGCCTGCCGATCGCGCACGCGGAGGGCAACTACTACGCGGATCCCCCGACGCACCGCGCGCTCCTCGCCGGCCGGCAGGTGGCGTTCCGGTACTGCGATGCCTCCGGCGCGACCGGCCCCGGGGCCAACCCCAACGGCTCGCACGACGCGATCGCCGGGGTGGCGAGTCCCACCGGCGCCGTGGTCGGGCTGATGCCCCATCCGGAACGCGCGAGCGAGGGTCTGCTGGGCGGCGAGGACGGCCGGCGCATTTTCGATTCGCTCGACCGGTGGGTGGCCGCGCGGCCGCCGGCTGCGCCCGCCGCCCGCGCCGGCCTGGAGGTGCGGTGACCGTGGCCGTCGAGCAGACCGCGCGCCGTTCCGAGACCCGGGCCGAGGCGGGACTCTTCACGGCCGAGGTCGGCGAGATCCGCCGCCGGCTCGGCCGGGAGCCGAACCGGGTGGAACTGGCGATGTTCGGGGTGATGTGGAGCGAGCACTGCGCCTACAAGCACTCCAAGGCCGCGCTCCGGCGCCTGCCGGTCGCCGGCCGGGGGGTCCTCCAGGGGCCGGGGGAGAACGCGGGCGCCGTCTCCGTCGGCGATGGGTGGGCGGCGGTCTTCAAGATGGAGAGCCACAACCATCCGAGCGCCGTGGCGCCGTTCCACGGGGCCGCCACAGGCGTCGGCGGCATCATCCGCGACATCCTGGCCATGGGCGCCCGACCGATCGCGCTGCTCGATTCGCTCCGGTTCGGGCCCCCGGATGACGCCCGGGTGGCCCCGATCATCCACGGGGTCGTCTCGGGGATCTCGGCCTACGGGAACAGCATCGGCGTGCCAACGGTCGGCGGAGAGACCGTGTTTGCCCCCTGCTACCGGACCAATCCGCTCGTCAACGTGGCCTGCCTGGGGCTCGCCCGCTCGGACAGGCTCGCGACCTCGCGCGCGGCCGGACCGGGCAACCCGGTCGTCTATCTCGGGGCGCGGACCGGCCGCGACGGGATCCACGGGGCCTCGTTCGCCTCCGCGGAACTGGCGGGGGATCCCCGCGACCGATCCGCGGTGCAGATGGGGGATCCGTTTACCGGCAAGCTCCTCATCGAGGCGAGCCTGGAGGCCCTGGCCACCGGCGCCGTCATCGCGATCCAGGATATGGGGGCCGCGGGACTCACCTGCGCCGCATCCGAGATGTCCGCGCGCGGCGGGCTGGGGATGGAGATCGATCTCAGCCGCGTGCCGCGGCGCGAGGACGGCATGACGGCCGAAGAGGTGCTGCTCAGCGAGTCCCAGGAGCGGATGCTCCTCATCGTGCAGGCAGGGCGCGAGGACGAGGTGCTCCGGATCGGCCGGCGCTGGGGGCTTGAGGCCGTCGTCATCGGGCGCGTGATCGTGCCGCCGCGGCTCGCCATCCGCGAGGGGGGCACACCCGTCGCCGCGTTGGATCCGCGCAGCCTGGTCGACGCGCCGGTGTACGCTCCCGCGGCGGAGGAGCCGGCCTACCTGGCCGAGGTCCGCCGCGTCGATCCGGCGACGTTTCCGCCGGCGCCGCCCCGGGCGGCGCTCCTGGCGCTTCTGGCCGCTCCCAACATCGCGGACAAGCGGTGGGTGTATCGTCGGTACGATCACATGGTGCAGACCAACACCGTGGTCCTCCCGGGCGCGGATGCGGCCGTGCTCCGCCTCAAGGAGGCGTTCCCGCGCGGGCTCGCCCTGAGCGCGGACGGCAACGGCCGGTACTGCTATCTCGATCCCCAGGCCGGCGGGATGCTGGCCGTCATCGAGGCCGCCCAGAACCTTGCCTGCGTCGGGGCGACCCCGGCGGCCGTGACGGACTGCCTCAACTTTGCCAGCCCCGAGCGGCCCGAGGTCTTCTGGACGTTCCGCGAGGCCATCGAGGGGATCGCGCAGGCCTGCGAGGCGCTCGCGCTGCCTGTTGTCGGCGGGAACGTCAGCTTTTACAATGAGGCGGAGGGCGCCATCTTCCCGACCCCGGTCATCGCGATGCTGGGCGTGCTCGCGGACGTCCGCTGTCACGCCACGCCCGGATGGAAGAAGGACAACGACCTGGTCGTGCTCCTGGGCGGCGGGATTCCCCGGCTGGACGGGAGCGAGTACCTGGCCACCGTGCACGGGATCACAGCGGGGTTGCTGCGCCGGCCGGATCTGGCCGGGGCGGTGCGCCTGATCGAGTGCGCTCGGGAAGCCGTGGCGCAGCGGCTGGTCTCGTCGGCCCACGACTGCGCCGACGGCGGGATCGCGGTGGCGCTGGCCGAGTGCTGCATCGCGGGCGGCCGGGGAGCCCGCATCGCCTTCGCGCTCGGCCGCGGTGAGCGGACCGATCGCGTCCTCTTCGGAGAGGGGGCCGGCCGGATCGTGGTGTCGCTCTCGCCCGAAGGCCTGCCGGCGCTGCGGCGCCTGGCGCAGCGGCTTGCGGTTCCGGTCCAGGTGCTGGGGGCCGTCGGCGGACGGCGGCTGGTCATCGGCCCGGACGATGGACCGCCCGATCCGTGGATCGATCTCGGGGTGGACGACCTGGCGGCCGCCGCGCAGGGGCGGGTCCCGGCGCCGCCATCGCACGGAGCGCCGCGATGACCCCCTGGGACAAGCTGCGCGAAGAGTGCGGGGTCTTCGGCATCCGCACGGAGGGCGCGCCGGCGGCCCCCCTGGCCCATCTCGGCCTGTACGCGCTCCAGCACCGGGGTCAGGAGAGCGCGGGGATCGCCACGTTCGACGGCGCGCGGACGCATCTCGTCAAGGACATGGGCCTGGTCTCCGGCGTCTTCACGCCCGACCGCCTGGAGACGCTGTCCGGACCAACGGGGATTGGCCATGTCCGGTACTCGACGATGGGCTCGGCGTCGCTCGAGAACGCCCAGCCGTTCCTGGAGCAGAGCCCCTGGGGGACGCTCGCGCTGGCGCACAACGGCAACCTGGTCAACGCCCCGGCGCTCCGCCGCGAGCTGGAGGACGCCGGCCACCGGTTCCGCGCCACCTCGGACACCGAAGTGATCACAAAACTGATCGCCGCCTCACCCGCCCCGACGCTCGAGGACGCGGTCGCCGGCTGCATGCGCCGGATCAGCGGCGCGTACACCGTCGTGGCGATGGCGCGGGATACCCTGGTGGCCTTCCGAGACGCGAACGGGATCCGGCCGCTGGCGCTCGGCCGGCTCGGCCGCGCGGTCGCGTTCGCCTCGGAGAGCTGCGCGTTCGACCAGATCGGCGGGGAATCCCTCCGCGAGGTGCGCCCGGGAGAGCTGGTGGTGGCGGACGCCGCCGGCGTCCGCGCGATCCAGGTGCTCCCGGTCGTCCGCCGGGCCGCGTGCGTGTTCGAGTACATCTACTTCGCGCGCCCGGACACCGTCATCGACCGCCAGAACGTGCACCAGGTCCGGCGCCGGATGGGCCGTCTCCTCGCCTGCGAGCACCCGGCGGGGGCGGATGCCGTGATCGCCGTGCCCGACTCGGGGACATCGGCGGCGATGGGCTACGCCGATGCCAGCGGCATCCCCTGCGAGGTGGGGTTGATCAAGAACCGGTACGTCGGCCGGACCTTCATCCAGCCCGATCCGTCGTCGCGGGACTTCGGGGTCCGCGTCAAGCTCAACCCCATTCGGGAGGTCGTCGCCGGCCGCCGGATCGTCCTCGTCGACGACTCGATCGTCCGGGGCACCACGAGCCGCCAGATCGTGCGCATGCTGCGCCGCACCGGCGCCCGCGAGATCCACGTCCGCATCTCCTCGCCGCCGATCCTGAATGCCTGCTACTACGGCATCGATACGAGCAGCCGGGGCGAACTGGTCGCGTCCCGCCTCTCCGTGGAGGAGATCCGCGCCACCATTGAAGCCGACAGCCTCGGGTACCTGAGCATCAACGGGCTCATCGAGGCGCTCGGGCTGCCGCGTCGGGAGCTCTGCCTCGCCTGCCTCGACGGCCGATATCCCACCGAGACTCCCACGGAGGCGATGGCGGGCCGGCACGCGCTGGAGACCTCCGGGCTCGCGCCCTGATGCCGCGCCGCCCGTTCCCGCCGCTCACCTACCGCGGCGCCGGGGTGGACCGCGACCATAAGGACGCGATCCTGGCGGGCCTGGGCGCCAGGATCCGCTCCACGTACGCGAAGGGGGCGCTCGGATCGGGGGACGGCTTCGGCGGGCTGTTCCGGCTCAGCGGATACCGGGACCCCGTGCTGGTGAGTTCGATTGACGGCGTGGGCACCAAGGTGCACGTCGCCGGACTCGCGAACCGGTGGCGCGTCGTGGGCGCCGACATCGCGGCCCACGGCGCCAACGACGTGGTCTGCCAGGGCGCGACTCCGCTCTTCATGCTCGACTACATCGCCAGCGCCCGGCTCTCGACGACGGTGGTGTCCGAGATCATTGACGGCGTCGCCGCGGCGTGCCGCGAGCAGGGGATCACTCTGATCGGCGGGGAGACGGCGGAGATGCCCGGTGTGTACGTCCGGGAGGGGTGCGACGTCGTCGGGTGCACGGTGGGCGCCGTCGAGCGCGACCGGATGATTACCGGGGAGGCGATCCGGCCGGGAGACGTGGTGGTCGGGGTCGCGAGCGACGGGCTCCACACCAACGGCTACTCGCTCGCGCGGGCCGCGCTGCTCCCCGCCGGGAAGGTCGCCGCCCGCCTCGCGCTCGACCGGACCCCCGCGGGCCTCTCGGAATCGCTCGGGCGGGCGCTCCTCCGGCCTCACAGGCCGTATGCCCGCCCCGTGCTCGCCCTGCGGCGGCACGTCGAGATTCGCGGCATCGCCCATGTCACCGGCGGCGGGATCCCGGGCAATCTGGTGCGGATCTTGCCGGCCCGGCGCCGGGCGGTGCTCCGCCGGCATCGGTGGCCGGTGCCGCCCGTGTTTGCGCTCATCCAGGAGCGGGGGAAGGTCGCGGATGACGAGATGTTTCGGACGTTCAACATGGGGCTCGGCCTCCTCCTCATCGTCCCCGGGGAGCAGGGGGAGCCGGCGGTCGCCCACCTCCATCGCCTGGGGGAGCGCGCGTGGGTCGTCGGCGCCATCACCGCGGGTCCGCGGGGGGTGCAGCTGGATGCCTGAGCCGCTGCGGGTGGGCGTGCTCGTCTCCGGCACCGGGTCAAACCTCCAGGCCATCATCGACGGCTGCCGCGGCGGCGCGGTCCCGGCTCAGGTGGTGGTCGTCGTCAGCAACGTGCCGGACGCGTTTGCCCTCGAGCGCGCCCGCTCGTGCGGCATCCCGGCGGTGGTGGTGGATCACCGCGCGTTCGCGTCCGCCTCCGGCTTCGAGGCGGCCCTCCGCGAGGCGGTGGAGTCCCACGGGGTCGAACTCCTCTGCCTCGCTGGATTCCTGCGCATCCTCTCTCCCCGGTTCGTCGCCGCGTACGCCGGCCGCATCATGAACATCCACCCGGCCCTGCTGCCCGCGTTTGGGGGGAAGGGGATGTACGGCGAGCGCGTGCACCGGGCGGTCCTCGCGTCCGGCGCGCGCACGAGCGGGGCGACGGTCCACTTTGTGACCGACGTGCCGGACGGCGGGCCCATCATTGCGCAGGCCGCGGTCCCGGTCGAGGACGGGGATACGCCGGCGACCCTGGCCGCCCGGGTGGCCGGGGCCGAGCGCCGGTTGTATCCGTACGCGATCCGGCTGTTTGCGCAGGGCCGGCTGCGGATCGACGGAGACCGCGTCCTGGTGTCGCCCCGGAATTCACCGCTCGCTTCGAGAGTGCCGTGAAGATCGCGCGGGCGCTCCTGAGCGTCTGGGACAAGACCGGGATCGTCGAGTTCGCGCGCGGGCTCAGCGATCTGGGCGTCGAGATCCTCTCGACCGGTGGGACCGCGGCCGCGCTCCGCGGCGCCGGCGTGGCGGTCACAGACCTCAGCGAGGTCACCGGGTTCCCGGAGATCCTGGGCGGACGGGTCAAGACGCTCCACCCGGCGGTGCACGGCGGGCTGCTGGCCGTGCGCGGTGATCCCCGGCACGCGGCGGAGCTGGCCCGGCACGGGATCCGGCCGATCGACCTGGTGGCGGTCGCGCTCTATCCCTTCGAGGCCGCGGCGAGGAGCGAGGCGGAGCTCGCCGGAGCGCTGGAGCAGATCGACATCGGCGGGGTGACCCTCCTCCGGGCCGCGGCGAAGAACTTCGACGGGGTCGTCGTCGTGAGCCGCCCCGCTCAGTACGAAGACGTGCTCGCCGAGCTGCGGAGGACCGCGGAGGTGAGCCGGGCGACCCGGCTGCGTCTGGCCGTCGACGCCTTCGCCCGCACGAGCGCGTACGATGCCGCGATCGCCCGATACCTGGAAGGCGCGGGCGGCCGGCCCGAAGCGCCCCGCGCGATCGAGGCGCCCTCGCCCTTTCCGCTCCGGCTGCACCTGGCGTTCGAGAAGGTCCAGGATCTGCGCTACGGGGAGAATCCGCACCAGCGGGGCGCCTTCTACCGCGAGCCCGGCGCCGCCGGCCCGTCCATCGCCACCGCCCGCCAGCTCTCCGGGAAGCCCCTCTCCTTCAATAATATCTACGACCTCGACACGGCGCTCGAGCTTGTGCGGGAATTTGCCGAGCCGGCCGCGGTGATCGTGAAGCATGCCATCCCCTGCGGGGTCGGCACCGGGGAGACCCTGCGCGACGCCTACCTGCACGCGCGGGACGGAGATCCGGTGTCCGCGTTTGGCGGCATCGTCGCGCTGAACCGCCGCGTCGATGAGGCGACCGCCGAGGCGGTCGCCGAAACGTTCCTCGAGGCCGTGATCGCTCCCGGGTTTGCGGCCGAGGCCCAGGCGGCGCTCGCCCGCAAGAAAAATCTGCGCCTGATGGACGTCGGCGCCCTGCCCCGGCCGGCGCCGACCGCCGCGGCCGGGGAGCACCTTGCCGGGGATGGTCCGGCCCGCCCGGGGCGCCTGGATCTCCGCCGGGTCCGTGGAGGCCTCCTCGTCCAGGATCCCGATACCATTGATCTCATCGACGAGCGCCTCTGCGTCGTCACCTCGAGAGCGCCCACCGAGCGGGAGTGGAGCGATCTCCGGTTTGCCTGGACGGTCTGCCGGTTCGTCCGCTCGAACGCCGTCGTCTTCGCGCGCGGCCGCCAGGTGGTTGGGATCGGCGCCGGCCAGATGAACCGGGTGGAGCCCGTGCGGCTGGCGGCGCGGCAGGCCGGCGAGCGCGCGCGGGGCGCGGTGATGGCCTCCGAGGCGTTCTTTCCGTTTCCGGACGCCGTCCAGGAGGCGATCAAGGCGGGCATCACCGCCGTGATCCACCCCGGTGGCTCCGTCCGCGATGCGGACGTGACCGCCGCCGCCGAGGCCGCCGGCGTGGCGATGGTTACGACGGGCATCCGGCACTTCAGGCACTGACGCCACGCCCGGTAAGATTTTGGATGACTTGACGATAGGTCTCAGGGAAGATTTTAGGCGGTGTGATTCGCGCTGTTGACAGACGGCCGTGAACGGGGTATACTCCGTTTAGCGAACGCTGACCAGGCAAGTCCATAGGGGCCGACGCTACTGCCGATTCTCGAGAGAGATCGGCTTTGATATTTTCTGGGCCGAGGGGCGCCGGTCGGCGGGGCCGGATCACCCGGGGCCGCCGGCCGCCGCCAGTACGACCCCCGCGCCCCAGGCGGTTGCCACCAGGTTCACCACCGAGTTACTGGCCCAGGGATACCGGCCTTCGATTGTCGCCCCGAGGAGACTGTCTACCATCGCGCCCGAGAATCCGGCCGCCAGGACGGCGGCTGGGTGCCCGGCAGCGCCCTGCGCCAGCGCAGTTGCCGCGCCGCTGATGAGGAGCGCTCCGGCCCCTGCCGCCGCGGTTCCGAACGCGGTGATCCCGCCCGAGGTTCCGTGGGGGACGCTGCGCCAGGTGGTGATCAATCGCGGCCGCGTCCGGCTCCAACGCCCCACCTCGGTTGCCCATGTGTCGGCTGTGGCTTCCGCGATGGCCCCGGCGGCGGCGGCGAACGCCAGGGGCGACCCGGTGAGGCCGTGGATTGCCGCGGCGAAGGCCGCGACCCCGCCGTTGGCGGCGACCTGATCCCACCGCCGGCCCGCCACGTCGGAGACGGGAGATGAGCGCGGGGCCTCCCCCTGCGCCCGCGGCCCCCAGCGCGTCAGGAACGAGGACGTCGCGAAGAAGATCCCCACGAGGCCGAGCCAGGCCCATCCGCCCCCGGCGACCAAGACGGTGCCGGTGATCGCCGCCGCCCACGCACCCGATGGCGTCAGCGCCTCCAGGCGGCGCGCGAGCAGCGCCGCGGCGCCGCTCACGGCGATGCCCTCCGCAAGACGCAGTCCCCACTGCACGCAGGAGTCTTCGGGGGCGCCGGGCGGCGCCCTCTTGCCCCCCGCCGCGTCCGCGCCCGCAGCACCTGTCACACCCGTACCGCGTATTGACAACCGGGCGCTGGGGCGATACATTTGAACTCGAAAGATCCTCCGCAGCACCTAACAAGGAACGTAACCCTCCGGATCTCGCGGATTCCGCAGCCAATCGACGCAGCAGCCGTTGCGCCATGTCCCGGCGCTTCTAGTCGCCGTGCGGCCGGGAAGGTTCCGGGGAATTCCTTGACAGGCACGCGGCGGGATTGGTATAAATAGTAGTCGTGGTCGGGGGCTATCCCGCATGGGATGGGCCTGCCGGCCGCGCCGATTCTACGGACATTGAAAACTGCATAGTGGTAAGGGGAACGCGACAGTAGAGTCCGTGAAATTGCGGACCCGAAGAGGCAACTCTTCGGGACCTGACAATTCCGACGGAGAGTTTGATCCTGGCTCAGGACGAACGCTGGCGGCGTGCCTCAAACATGCAAGTCGAGCGTGGGCGCGTTGCCTCGCAAGAGGTGACGCGCTCTAGCGGCGGACGGGTGCGTAACACGTGGGGAACCAACCCTCCAGACG
>VBAK01000102.1 GCA_005882275.1 Candidatus Segetimicrobium genomatis | reverse complement strand
CGGCCGAGCAGAGCAGCGCCTGCGCGAACGCGCGGGCCGCGGTCAGCCGGCCCACGCCGGAGGGGCCGACGAAGAGATACGCGTGCGAGATCCGGGCGCTGCGCAGGGCTCCCTGCAGCAGCAGCCGGGCGTGCGGCTGACCGATGAGATCGCGAAACGGCATCGGGGGGGGACCGGGGTCAGATCTTGACCAATCGCTCCACGTCGAGCACGAAGACGACCGCTCCTCCGACCTGCACCTTCACCGGCGCGGAGATATACGAGTCGACCGGCTCGACCACGGGGGGCAGCGGGCTGACCAGCTGTTCCCGGACGTGACAGGTCCTCTGGATAATCGCCAGCACGTTCTCCACCTTGCCCTCGTCGGTGCCGATGAGGATGGTGGTGTTGCCTTCGCGGAGGAACCCACCGGTGCTCGCCAGCATGGTGGCCTGGAACTCGGCCTTGACGAGCTCCTCCATGAGGCGCCGCTTGTCTTTGTCCTGAACGATTGCAAGGATCAGCTTCACCGGGACCCTTCTCCCCCGCCGGGCCCCTCCCGGCCACGCAGCAGCTGCGCCACAACCTGCCGGATCGCTCCTTGCACGGCGGTGACCGAACCGCGGGCGTCGATCACCGTGATTCGCTGGGGCTCATTCTTGGCAATGGTGAGAAACCCCTCCCGCACCCGCCGGTGAAACGCCAGGAACTCCTGCTCCATCCGGTCGCCCGAGCCCGTCCCAAGCGCCCCCGGCCTCGGTGACGGGCCGCCGGCGTGGGCCAGGGCGGCCCGCCCGGTCTCCGCCCGCGCCCGCTCGAGCCCGATCTCGACATCGATGTCGAGCAGCAGGGTCAGGTCCGGCACGAGTCCCCCGGTGGCCACCTGATTGACGCTCCGGACGACATCGATCCCGAGCCCGCGGCCGACCCCCTGGTAGGCGAGCGAGGCGTCCACGTAACGATCGCAGACCACGCACCGGCCGGCCGCGAGCGCCGGCGCGATGACTTCGGCCACCAGCTGGGCCCGAGACGCCGCGAAGAGGAGCATCTCCGCGCGCGCCGCCATCTCCCGGCGGTGGGCATCGAGCAGGAGCGCCCGAATCTGCTCACCGATCGGGGTCCCGCCCGGCTCGCGAACCTCGACCACATCGAGGCCGCGCCCGCGGAGGTCATCGGCCACGAGCCTGGCCTGGGTGGTCTTTCCCGCGCCCTCAGACCCTTCCAGGGTGAGGAAGATGCCCCGCGCGGGACCCGGGGAGCGCCGGCCCGCTGGGATGCCGATTACCGCCCGGTCCTCCCCGCCGCCGTCATTGCGGGTAGATCACGACCCGCCGGAACGGGTCCGTGCCCTTGCTCTCGGAGCTCAGGCCGTAACGCTGGACGAACGTGTGCTGCAGGCGGCGGATGTACGAGTTCTGCGGTGAGAGCTCGACCGGCTGGGCCGACGCCATCACCTCCGAGATCGCCTCCTCGACTTCCCGCAGGGCCATCTCATCGCTGTTGAGGCGGTCTCCCACGCCGAAGACGGCGCGGAGGCAGGCCTCGATCTGGGAGAGCGTGTTGCTCTTGATCACATGCATCGGGAGGCCGCGCGTGCCGGCCTCGCGGAGGCGCTTGGGCTGCCGCTTCTCCTGGGACTTCAGCGTGATCATGAGGTCCGCGTCGGCCAGGGTGTTGGCGATGTCGGCCGGCACCCGCAGTTCCCGGATCGCCCGCTCCAGGCGGTTCCGGCTCACGGCGTACGGATAGATCCGGACGATCTTGTGCGGCGATTTCGAGACGGGCGGATGGCCGTCCGTCACCGCCGGCGGCGCCGGCTGCTCCCCATCCGCGCTGATCCGCACCTCGCCCTCGGCGGTCCGCGTGCGAAGCTCGGGGCGCGGCATGTCGCCCCGGAGGAACCGGTCCACGACGCGGGCGACGTCGTGGTGCACCGCCAGCTTGTCCTGCTCCTGGATCTCGATCACCACCTCGAACGTCGGGGGGGCTTTGCGCTCCAGCACGGTCTTCTGCGTCCCCCGCCGGCGCGCTTCCTCGTCGCTCAGCGTCACCGCCTGGATGCCGCCGACGAGGTCGCAGAGGGTGGGGTTTTGCAACAGGTTGTCGAGCGTGTTCCCGTGGGCGGTGGCGATCAGCTGGACGCCCCGCTCGGCGATGGTGCGGGCGGCCAGCGCCTCGGCCTCCGTGCCGATCTCGTCGATGACGATGACCTCCGGCATGTGGTTTTCCACGGCCTCGATCATGACCGCATGCTGCAGCTCCGGGTACGGCACCTGCATCCGGCGCGCCCGGCCGATCCCCGGGTGGGGGATGTCCCCGTCTCCGGCGATCTCGTTGCTGGTATCCACCACCACCACGCGCTTGCCGATCTCGTCGGAGAGGACGCGCGCCGCCTCCCGGAGGAGGGTCGTCTTGCCCACGCCCGGCCGCCCGACGAGCAGCACGCTCTGCCCCGATTCGATCACATCGCGGACGATGTCGACCGTGCCGAACACCGCGCGCCCGACCCGGCAGGTCAGCCCGATGATCTCGCCGACCCGGTTGCGGATCGCCGAGATCCGGTGCAGCGTCCGCTCGATGCCGGCGCGGTTGTCCTTGCCGAACGTCCCAACCCGGCCGATGACGTGCTGCATGTCCTCGCGGTTGACAAACCCGTCCGAGAGCCGCACCGCGTGGGCCGGAAACCGGGCCTCGGGCTCGCGTCCGAGGTCCAGCACCACTTCCAGCAGTTCATCCAGTTCGGGCTGCCGCTCGATCGCGTCGCGGATCGGGGAGGGCAGGATACCGAGGAGCACGTCCAGATTATCCGAGATATGAACCTGCGGACCGGCCACCCCAGATCACCTCAAACTACAAGGAGGAGAACCCAGGCCCCCGGCTCTCCCCCCGCGTTGACCGCACCCATCCGATTGTAGCATCGGCCTCTCCTATTATAGCATGGCCGCGGGAGCCCCAGGGGCCCTCCGCTGGCCGCCGGTCCCACTCTGGTATTGAGTTCCCCAGAGGGGCGCCCCTCAGTCCACGGCAAGAATCAGGCATTTCAGATACCGGGTCTCGGGCATCGCGGGATGCACGGGGTGGTCGCGGGCCTGAGAGCGGCTCTCCACAATGCGGATCGTTCGCCGCGCGTCCCGCGCCGCCTCGTTCACCGTCGCGACCAGGTGGGCCTCGTCGACATGGTAGGAGCACGAGCAGGTCACCAGCCAGCCCTGGGGCGCGAGCACCTTGAGCGCCCGAAGATTGATCTCTTTGTACCCGGCCAGGCCGGCGGGCAGCGCCGATCGGGTCTTCACGAAGGCCGGAGGATCCAGGATGACCAAGTCGAAGGCGGGCCCCGCGGCCGCCAGCCGCCGCAGCCCGTCGAAGGCATTCTCCCGCAGCCAGGTGCAGCGATCGGCACAGTGGTTGCGCGCCGCGTTCTGCTCGGCCATCACGACCGCGGCGTCCGAGATCTCCATCCCGGTCACGGCCGCCGCCCCGTGCGCAGCGGCCTGGATTCCCCAGGCGCCCGTATAGGCGAAGCAATCGAGCACCCGGGAGCCGGCGGCCAGTTCCGCGACCCGCAGGCGATTCTCCCGCTGGTCGAGGAAGAATCCCGTCTTCTGGCCGTGCTCGATGTCCACGAGGAACCGGCATGGGCCCTCTTCGATCTCCACCACGGTTGGCCCCGCCTCCGTGAGCCATCCCTGCTCTCTCGGCAGGCCTTCCAGCCGGCGGACCGCGGCGTCGTTCCGCGCGTAGATTCCGCGGGGACGCACCGTCTCGTTGAGCAGCCGGACCAGCATCTCCTTCCGGCGGTCCATGCCGAGCGTCAGGGTCTGAAGGACAAGGACGTCGTCGTACCGGTCGACGATCAATCCGGGCATCCCGTCTCCTTCGCTGTAGACGAGCCGCCGGGCGGATGACGCCCAGCCGGATCGCCCGCGCACCGCGAGCGCGCTGCGCAGCCGGCCGGCGAAGAACGCCTCGTCCAGCGGGGGATCGCCGGCGGCCAGGAGCCGCACCGTGATCACCGAGCGCGTATTGAGCAGTCCCACGCCCAGGTGATGGCCGGAAGCGCTCCGCACGGCGACGGCATCGCCGTCCTGGGGAGCGCCTTCGATCCGGGCGATCTCGGTCCGATACACCCACAGGTGCCCCGCGCGGAGCCGCTCGTCGCGGCCGGGGAGCAGCACCACCGCCGGACGGGGCGGGGTGAGCCGACCCGACCTCGGCGAGGCGCGCGGCCCTCTCGCCGAGGCCGCCGGACGATCGGAGCGGGGAATCAGAACAGGCTGGTCTGTGCCGGCTGATCCACCTTGGGCTCCTCCGCGGCGCCCCCGAAAATGCGGATCTCGCCGAAGACGCCGTCGTAGCCGGGGCGGATGTGCACCTGTCCCTCCCGCATCCGGCGGAGGCCTTCCACCACGCGGGGCCGCGTGTGCCGCGCCACCTCGTCGAGCGGCACGTCCATCAGGACCGCAAACTCGTTGCCGAGGGCCGAGACCAGCTTGAGGTATTCCTCGCGGACCGCGCTGCTCCCGGGCTGCGTGCCCAGCGCCTCCGCCATGATCTCCTCGAGAGGGATGAGGTGGCGGAACGGGACGCGGCCGGCCTCGGGCACCCCGTCCTCCCGGCCGGCCAGGGCGTCGACCCGGGAGAGGACGCCCACCGTCAGCGGCCGTCCGCAGGCCGGACAGATCCCCCGGTGGGCCTTGGTCTCCCGCGGGGAGAGCCGCTGGTTGCAGGCCCGGTGGCCGTCAAAATGATACTTCCCTTCCTCGGGAAAGAATTCGATGGTGAACAAGAACTTCGACCGGTCCCGGCGTCGGAGCGCGCCGAGGATCTCGCCGTACTCGAGCGCGCACTCGAACACGTTCGCCTCCCGGCCGAGCTTCGCCGGGGAGTGGGCGTCGGAGTTGCTCACGAGCATCACCGAGTCCAGTTCGGCGATCCGCCAGTTCATCGGGGGGTCGCTGCTGAGCCCGGTCTCCACCGCGTGGATGTGGCGCGCCTGATCGCCGAAACACTCGCGCAGCGAGTCGAATCCCGAGTTGCTCCCGTACAAGGAAAACCACGGCGTCCAGACGTGGGCGGGGATCACCATGCAGTCGGGGGAGACCTCCATCACATACTCCACCAGCTTGTCGCTCGGCAGCGACAGTGTGGGCCGCCCATCGGCCATCAGGCTCCCAAAGCGGGCCAGGACGGCGTTGATCCGGTCCACCACCTCGAGGCTGGGGGCGAGGAGAATGTTGTGGATCTTCCGCAGGCGCCCGCCCTGCGGGTAAATATTGCTGACCTCCGAGCTGAGCATGAAGTGCTGGGGGCCGAAGGTGTAGAGCCCGCGGCCGTTGGGCCGGAGCTTGGTCCGCAGCTCGCGCAGCCAGACGGGGTGGGTGAAGTCTCCCGTGCCGACAACCGTGATCCCTTTGAGCGCGCACCACTTCGCCAGGGTCTCGACATCCATCTCCCGGCTCGTGGCGCGGCTGAACTTGGAGTGCAGGTGGAGATCGGCGACGATCCGCATAGGAAAAGGATCCGGGTGGAAAGGATTCGGGTCACCGGCCCGTTATCCTGCCGGCTCACACCTGCGTCAGCATTCCGTGGAGGAGGGCCTTGCCGACAAGCGGGATCAGCGCGGGCCGCCGCAGGCCCGCGGCGCCGAGGCCGCGCAGCAGCGGCAGGAAGAGACGCGATTGAAACTGTGTGTCGCCCGCCCGCTCCACGCTCTCCCGGAGCGGCGGGCTCTCCGCGATCATCCGCAGCACGGTGTCCAACTCGGCGTCCGAGAGGTGATTGATCGCGCGGCGTCCGAAGGCGGTAAAGGCCACCTCGAGACCGAACCATTTCCTCCAGCGCCGGGTGTATTCCCCGATGGCGGCGCGGTCGCCGCCGACGACCCGCGGCGCCACCTCTCCCGCGATGCGGCCGGCAATCATCGCATAGTAGATGCCGCCGCCGGAGGTCGCCTTCACCTGGCCGGCGGCGTCGCCGACGATGATCATGCCGTCGGCGCCCACCGGGCCGCGGGGGCCCACCAGCGGGATCCGTCCAGCGACCTTTCCCTCCACGACCGCGTTGGCGAGCCGGGGAGCCACGCCGGGATGGGTGGCGATCAGCCGATCCAGGAACCGCACCGGAGCGCGGCGCGTGACCGCCGCGTCCACGCAGAGCCCGACCCGCGCGCGGTCCCCTCCAAGCGGCATCAGCCACGCAAAGAATCCGGGAGCGACCGTCCGGCCGAAAAACACTTCGGGGGTGTCCGCCTCCATCCCGCCCACCCCGCGCATCTGATACTGCAGCCCCAGCGCGTACCGGCGCGGGAGGGACAGGCCGAGCGAGGGGGGCAGCCGGGGCGCGGCGCCCTCCGCATCGATGATCAAGCGGCACCACGCCTCGAACGTCCGCCCGCGGTGGTGCGCCGTCACGACCATCCCGCCGCCGCTCCGGCGGGCGGCCGCGATGCGCATCCCGGTCCTCACCTCCGCGCCGGAGGAAGCGGCCCGGTCGACGAGCCAGCGATCGAAGGTCACCCGGTCGACCACATACGAGTCCACGGCCGCGCGGCGGACCCGCACCGCGACGCCGCCGGGGGAGTGAAACACCGCGGCGCTGACCGCGTTCAACGCCAGGCTGCGGGGGATGTCGAACTCGTCGAACGCGTGGTGGGACAGCTTCCCTGTGCAGTGGCTGGGGATGCCGACGGTCGGATGCTCCTCGGCCAAAAGCGTGCGCAGCCCCGCCCGGGCGGCGGCGCGGGCGGCCTCTGCGCCCCCCGGGCCGGCGCCGGCGACGATCACATCAAACTTCACCACAAAGGATGGGGGGGTTCGGGACCGCGCGTGGAATTTCCTTTGCGGTTGCGCGCGTTGAGGGGGATGGTTGGGGATGATGGGTATCCGCAGCAATCAGACGGCGGCCGCGCTTGTCGGGACGCTCCTCCTGGCGCTGATCCTTGCGGCGCCGCCGGGCCGTCCCGCTTCCGCCGCCCCGGAGGACGTGCAGCGGGACCTTGTCGATGTCGCGGGCGCGGACGAACCCCACACGCCGCCGGCCCTGAATCGCGCCATCGCCTTCAGGTACCACGCTCCCCAGGCCGGGCGGCCGTCGGCCGCGCTGCTGCTCGTTCCGGGGTTGAACTCGGGTCCCAACAGCCTCGATCTCATCTCGCGCGCGCTGGTGGCCACGTACGGGCCGAGTCTCGAAGTCTGGGCGATGGCGATGCGCTCGACCCAGCTCCAGGACCGGAGGGGCGTCGAAGAGGCGCTCGCGTACGGAAACCCCGACTTCGCGCTGGGGTACTATTACGGCAAGCTCGCCATCGACGGACGGATGTTCCACCTCCTGCGGGGTCCCGAGGTCCCCTACATGGCGTACTGGGGAGTGGACGTCCACCTGCGGGACATCCGCGCGCTCGTGCACGAGATTCACGCGCGCTACCCGGGCGTGCCGGTGATCCTGGGAGGCCATTCGCTCGGCGGCATCATGGCCGGCGCCTACGCCGGCTACGACTTCGCCGCGCTCTCGGAGTCGGGTCCGGCGTCGAACCGGGCGGCGCCCGAGGTCGGTGGCCGGGAGATCTCCGGCCTGCTCTTCCTCGACGGCCTGCCCCTCCGCATCCCCATCCACCTGTCGCCCGGTCAGTATCTGCATGGGATCACCGTGCCGATCCTGGGACGCATTCCGGGCGTCGACAATCTGACCGCCGCCGACCCCGGCCGGCGCGTCTGGCCGTTCACCAGGACCAGTAAGATCGCGCGGACGAGGGACAGCATCCTGCTGGACGTCCTGAGCGTCTACGCGTACCTCCGCCCCGAATCGGCCAGCATCTTCCCCTTCCCTCCCAGGAACGGGGTGCCGATCACGAACGAAGCCCTCGTCGCCGCGCTCTTCTCGGACCAGATGGAGCCCGATCTGCTGGTGCGCGCGGGGGTGGAGATCCCGGTCGGCATCTTCAACCGCATCCCGGACCCCGCGAACGTCAACTACCGCGGGCTCCTTGACCTCGAGAGCGGGCGCCCGGTCCGGGGCGAACGGCTCATCCGCCTGCCGCCGCCGCAGGACCGCGGGGGCGTCCGCGTCCCCATCCGGTCGCTCGTCGGCGCGATCCTCCGTCCGGGCGGCGATTTTACGTTGTGGTACTTTCCGTGGCGGCTCATCCTCGACTTCGGCCTGGCCGCGAACCTGGACACGAGCGACGCGTTCGCCAGGCAGTACCTCCACCTGACCCATGTGCGCGAAACCGCCGTCCCGATCCTGGCCATCGGCGCGGGCCATGGGATCATCCGATCGACCCGCATGACCGACTTCTACCTCCGCCACATCGCGACGCCGCCGGGGCGCGTCACCGTCAAGATCTTCTCCGATTACTCCCACCTCGACGTCGAGGATGCGGATCCGAATCCCGCCGTCCCGCTGATCGTCGACTGGCTCAAGATGGTGGTACACTGATGTCGAAGACGGTGGGGGAGGGAGGACCGTGATCACCCGGTTCCGGCTCGTCGCCCGGCTCTGGCTCATTCCCGCGGCGCTGGCGACCGCCGCGCTCGGCTCAGGCCCCGCCCCCGCCGGCGCAGCCTGTTCCGCCCCGCTCTTCGCCTACCGGCACGGCACCGTGTTCTTCTCCGAGCGCGGGCGGGTCGAGCGCGTCCGGGTCGAGCTCGCCGATACCGACGATCGCATGGAGGTCGGGCTGATGTGCCGGACCTCGCTGGATCCGGATGCCGGGATGCTCTTTCTGTTTCCCGCGCCCACCAGCACGCCGTTCTGGATGAAGAACACCCTCATCCCGCTCTCGATCGCCTTCATCGACGCGAACTGGCGCATCGTCAAGATCCTGGAGATGCCCACCGCACCCGACCCGGCGCGGGGTCCGTACGCCACCTACGGGCCGGAGAAGCCCTACCGCTACGCGCTCGAGGTGAACGCGGGATACTTCACGCGGCACGGGCTCGACGACGGCGCCGAGGTCAGGTTCGAACCCCAGGAAGGCGGCCGCTCCCAGACGCCCCTACCGGTCCTGTAGTGAGGCTTTCCAGTCCGTCGCGCCAACCGTCGCCTATCTACATGCAGGACAGGTGAAATTGCGGGATTTTCGGCCTATTACTCTCGATTTCTCATTAACGCGCAGCCAGACGCCAGGAATCTCGACCGGCCTCTGAACTCCCCCTGCCCGGCTTCCCTCCGAGAGGCGCCAGGCACCCATCGTGAACTTCCCCCTCGCATATCGGGAAGAAAGCCATTACATTAAAGAAGTCATTCCGCCGTCAAAAGGAGCGTCTGGATGAGCGAATCGGGCATCACCCTCCCAGAGTTCGGCGGGCTCGAGTCCACGCTCCTCTGGCTCGTGTTCGCCGCCGCCGTCTGCGCGCTCGCCTACGGATGGTGGCTGATTCGCCGTGTCCTCCGCCAGAGCCCGGGACCGGCGGCGATGCAGGAGGTCGCCGCGGCGATCCAGGAGGGCGCCCAGGCCTACCTGGGGCGCCAGTTCCTCACCATGTCGCTCTTCATCCTGGTGATCACGGTCGCGCTCTATTTCCTCTACCGCCCGATCTACTCGAATCCGGGCCTCGCCGTCGGCGTGGCCCTGGCCTTCCTGTTCGGGTGCCTGGCCAGTTTCGGGGCCGGGTACGTCGGGATGACCCTTGCCGTCCGAGGAAACGTCCGCACGGCCTTCGCGGCGACCCGCAGCTTCAAGGACGCGCTGGAAACAGCCTTCCAGGCCGGGACCGTCTCCGGGATGTTCACGGTGGGCCTCGGACTCCTGGGCGCCACGGCGATCTTCGTGCTCTTCCGCGGAGACGCGTTCCGGGTCCTGATCGGCTTCGGGTTCGGGGGGTCCCTCGTCGCCTCGTTCATGCGGATCGGCGGCGGCATCTACACCAAGGTGGCCGACGTTGGGGCCGACCTCGTGGGCAAGGTCGAGGTGGGGATCCCCGAGGACGACCCCCGGAACGCGGCGACGATCGCCGACAACGTCGGCGACAACGTCGGGGACTGCGCGGGGATGGCCGCGGACGTCTTCGAGTCGTTCGAGGTCACGCTGGTGGCGGCGATCATCCTGGGCGCCGGCACGCTGCTCGACCCGCAGTTCCACGTCCTCTACGGCAGCCACGCCCCGGCGTTCGCGCTGAAACTGATCCTCTTCCCCCTGCTGGTCCAGGGGATCGGCGTGTTTGCCTCGATCCTCGGCACCCGGTTCGTCCGGGCCAAAGGCGAGGAGATCGGCGATCCGATGCGGCCCATCAACACGGGATTGTGGATCTCCTCCGGCGCGGCCGTCGTCGGGTTTGTCGCCGTCAACGCGGTGTACCTGACCAATCCGAGCACCGGCGCACCGGACTGGCGGTTCTCGCTCGCGACCTTCACCGGCCTGCTGCTGGCGCTGGTCATCAAGTGGCTCACGGACCAGTTCACGAACCCGAACCTCCGCCCGGTCACCGAGATGGCGTACTCGACGAAGACCGGGCCCGCGACGTTCCTCTTGTCGGGCCTGGGGTTCGGCCTGGAATCGTCCGTCTGGGCGGTCCTCGCGGTCGCGGCCACCATCCTGGCGTCGTTCACGATCTTCCAGGGCGATCTCGCGCTCGCCGGGTACGGGGTCGCGCTGGCCGGACTCGGGCTGCTGAGCGTCACCGGGTACATCCTGGCGATGGACACGTTCGGGCCGATCGTCGACAACGCCAACGGCATCGTGGAGATGGCCGCCGCGGCGCTGCAGCCGCGGAGCGCCAGGGAGATGGCGACCCGGGTGGTCGCGCAGCTGGACCAGGCCGGCAACACCACCAAGGCGCTGACGAAGGGATTCGCCATCGCCACGGCCGTCATCGCGGCGACCGCCCTGTTCCGGTCGTTTGTCGACCAGGCGCATCTGCTCACCTCGGTCGAGAGCCTGCGTCAGGCGCTGGCGGCCGGAGGGACCGGGCTCGACCGCGTCGGGATCCAGGTCAACCTGCCCCTCATCTTCATCGGCCTCCTCATCGGCGGGGCGGTCCCCTTCCTCGTCTCGGCGTTCTTGATCCGGGCGGTGGGCCGGTCCGCGTTCGAGGTCGTCGAAGAAGTCCGCCGGCAGTTCCGCGAGATCCCCGGGATCATGGAGGGCACGGCGAAACCCGAGTACGACCGCACGGTCGATATCGTGACGCGGGCGGCCCAGCGCGAGCTGCTCTCGCCGGCCGTCATCGCCCTCGCCGCGCCCATCCTGGTGGGGTTCGGCCTGGGGGTCGCGCCCCTCGGAGGGTTCCTCGCCGGCGCGATCCTCACCGGGCAACTGCTCGCGGTGTTCATGGCCAACACCGGCGGCGCGTGGGACAACGCCAAGAAGAAGATCGAGGACGGGTTCCTGGGCGGGAAGGGGACCGAGTTTCACAAAGCGGGAGTGATCGGCGACACGGTGGGGGACCCCCTCAAGGACACCGCGGGTCCGGCCCTCAACCCGCTGATCAAGGTGATGAACCTCGTCAGCCTCCTCGTGGCGCCGGTGGCCATTGCCCCGCTGGGGTCGGGCGTGCGCGCCGCCATCGTGATCGTGGCGCTCCTGCTGATGGCCGGGGCCGTGGCGATGAACCGCCGGCCCGCGGTGGCCCGTCAGGACATCGAAGCGGCCGCCCGCATGCCGTCCCGATCGGACGATCCAAAGGTGCCCACCGGGGGGAAGCGGTGACGGCCGCGCCTCGCTCCCAGATCCCGCCCTCCTCGCCGGCCCGGGGGAGCGACGCGCGGGACCAGCTCGCCCGGAAGGCGGCGGAGATCTCGGCGCTGCGCGAGATCAGCCGGACGATCAGCGAAGCCACCGACCTCGACTCCACGCTCACCCTGATCACCCGCAAGACGGCGGAGGTCATGCGGGTGGACAGCTGCTCGATCTACCTCCTGGACACCCCCGGGGAGTATCTGGTGTTGAAGGCCACCACCGGCCTCGCCCAGGAGGCGGTCGGGCGCGCGCGCCTCCGGCAGGGCGAAGGGTTGACCGGCTGGGCGGCGCAATCACGGCAGGCCGTGGCATCGACCAACGCGGCCTCGGACCCCCGCTTCAAGTACCTGCCGGAGACCCAGGAGACGCTGTTCCAGTCCCTGCTCGCCGTCCCGCTCGCGACCGGGGGCAAGGTCCTCGGCGCCATCAACGTACAGACCACCGGCACCCACGAGTACGCCGAGGACGAAGTGGAGCTGCTCAGCATCATCGCCGACCTGGCGAGCGGGGCGCTCGAGAAGGCCCGGCTCTACGACGACATGCGCCGTCAGATCATGGAGCTCAGCACCCTCGCCGAGGTCAGCGAGACCCTGACGTCCCCCCTCTATCTCGAGCAGATCCTCCGCCTGCTCGTGGAGATGGCGGCCCGCGTCTTCGACGCCCCCCTCTGCACGCTGATGCTGCTCGACGGAGACGAGCTCGTCCCCGCGGCGTCGCATCCCGAAGGCCCCAAGCCGAGGATCCGGCAGCCGCTGCGGGAGGGCCAGGGCATCCCGGGGCTCGCCGCGGCGTCGGGCCAGCCGGTGATGAGCCCCGATCTCGCGACCGATCCCCGGTTCCACGCGTACGAGCTCCCCGGAGGCGTCTACGCGCCCCACGTCCGGTCGGCGCTCGCCGTGCCCCTGCGGGTGCGCGAGCGCACGCTCGGGGTCGTGAGCTGCTATACCGACCGCCGCCACGTGTTCACGCAGGCGGAGGTCAACCTGCTACAGACGCTGGCCAACCAGACGGCCCTGGCGATCGAGAACGCCGGACTGGTGGTGAAATCGGCGATGGTGCGCGAGATGCACCACCGCGTCAAGAACAACCTCCAGATGATCGCGATGCTCCTGCGGCTGCAGATGCGCGACGGCCGCGAGGTGTCGGGCCGGGAGGTGCTCACGGAGACCATCAACCGGATCCTCAGCATCGCGGCCGTGCACGAGATCCTGGCGGCGGAGGGCCTCCGCCAGGTCACGGTGCGCACGATGCTCGAGCGGGTGGTGCAGACTGTCACACAGACCATGGCGCCGCCGACCTTCGCCTTCGACGCGCGGGTGGAGGGCGACGACCTCAGCCTCCCGAGCCGGCAGGCCACCTCGCTGGCCCTGGTGGTCAACGAGCTGCTGCAGAACGCCCTGGAGCACGCCTTCCCCGGCCGGCCGGCCGGGCGGGTGGCGATCACGCTGACCCAGAGCCCCGACGCGATTCGCGTCGAAGTGCGCGATGACGGCGTGGGGCTGCCGGAGGGCTTCTCTCCGGGCCGCTCGGCCGATCTCGGCCTGCAGATCGTCCAGACCCTCGTTCGGGACGACCTCAAGGGTCAGTTCTCCATGACCACCAGCCGCGGGGTGCGCGCGGTGATCACCATGCCGCGGCCCGCCGGGAGCTGACCCCATGGCCGACGCGATGCGCATCCTCATCGCGGACGACGAGACCGTGATCCGCATGGGCCTCCGGACGATGCTCGAGGAGCACGGGTACAAGGTCGTCGGCGAGGCCTCGGACGGCGAGCAGGCGGTGACGCTCGCGGGAAAGACCAACCCCGACCTCATCTTCATGGACATCAAGATGCCCGGGCTCGACGGCATCGCGGCGGCGTCCACGATCATGACCCGGGCCCCGCGGCCGATCATCCTGCTCACCGCCTGGAGCGAGCGCGATCTCGTGCAGCGGGCCCAGGAAGCCGGGGTGCTCGCCTACCTCGTCAAGCCCGTCC
>VBAK01000022.1 GCA_005882275.1 Candidatus Segetimicrobium genomatis | reverse complement strand
GAGCAAGTGCTGCCGTTTGAACTTGAGCAGTACATGCACAAGAGCATTCCCCTGTCGAAAGCGATGGCCGTATCGGTGGTGTCACTCAGTGACGGCGCGGTTACCTTGCACGCGCCGTTGGAACCGAACATTAATCATCGGGAGACCGTATTTGCCGGCAGCGCGTCCGCGCTCGCAATCCTCGCTGGCTGGTTGCTGCTGCATGTGCGCCTGCGCACCGCGGGCATCGCCAACCGACTGGTGATTCACCGTAATACAATGGAGTACCTGCAGCCGATCCCGGGGGAATTCACCGCACGTGCGTCGCTCGAACACCCAGACCGGTGGCAGCAGTTCACCGGCATGCTGATGCGTAAGGGCAAGGCCAGAGTCACGGTGGTATCTGTGCTGAAGCACTCGGACCAGGTCGTCGGAGAGTTTACGGGCGAGTTTGTTGCGGTTGGGACGGCAGCGAAGGCTTAGGCGTCCAAGACGTGCCGAGTAAGGTCTTGGTCACGGTCGTGGGGTTGTTGCTGATTGGCCTGGGAGTCAATGGTGTTCGCACCGGCAGTGTGCTTGGGCGCATCGGCAGCGTAGAGCGTGCTAATAACCCGGCGTGGTTCTGGTTTCGCGTTGCGCTCTATTTGGGGCTGGGGACGCTTGCATTGTGCTACGTGTGGCAGTGAAGCGTCTGACAGTCGTTGGGAGCGGGCTGTGATCCGTTGCGCCCGCCGCGCTGATCGGCGCTTGGCGGCGCTGAGCCTAAAGCTCACCGTCAGGTCGTGAGAATCAACGCCTCGACCCCAATCCTGGAAACGCCACGCTTGCAGGTGCGGAGGGTGGCATTGTCGGATGGCTCATTCTTCCTCAGGCTGCTCAACGATCCGTCGTGGCTGGAGAACATCGGCGACCGTGGGGTTCACTCTGATGCGGATGCCGAGAGCTACATCAAGAACAGCATCTGGGCGCACTACCACATCTACGGGTACGGCATGTACGCGGTGCAGCTCAACTCAACATCGTTGCCGATTGGAATCTGCGGCCTCGTCAAGCGCGATTTTCTCTCTGCACCGGATCTGGGCTTCGCGCTATTGCCGGAGTACGTCGGGCAAGGCTTTGCCTCGGAGGCTGCTCGCGGTTTGATGTTGCACGCGCAGAACGAGCTGGGCATCGGGCGGTTGTACGCGATCGCCAGGCGCGGTAATTATCGGTCTGTCAGGTTGCTAGATCGACTTGGGTTTCGCTATGAAGGGCCGTATGCGACGCCAGAAGGAGAGCAAGTGGAGCTGTATGCCACGTTGTCTGAGGGAGAGGGACTAACATGAGGCTGCTAAGGAGCCTGGCGATCGTCGCAGTTCTCACGACCGCTTCGGCGCAAGGCTCGAATGCGGAAACGCCCGAGGGAGCGGCGGAGGCCGCAGCACGAGTCTGGCTCGGTTTGGTTGACGCCGGAGACTATGCAAAGAGCTGGGTTACGGGGGCTGAGTATTTTAGGAATTTGGTTCTGCAGGCGCAGTGGGTGACCTCCGTCGCCCAAGTCCGGGGTTCCCTTGGGGGCCTGAAGTCGCGCCGCCTGGTCTCGGCGAAGTACACGCGCTCCTTGCCTGGTGCTCCGGACGGCGAGTACGTTGTCATTCAGTTCGCCACAAGCTTCGAGAAGAGAGCGCAAGCGACCGAGACGGTGACACCCATGAAGGATCGCGACGGGCGTTGGCGCGTCAGCGGTTACTATATAAGGTGAGAACGCCTGATGATCGTGGGAGGGGACTCGAAAGCCACGGGTCCATGCCAAAGTCGGTCAAGATCGTGCTCGGTGTTCTGCTCGGGTTTGTCCCGCATCAGGTGAGGACCCTGCTGGCCCCAAGCCGGAGGTCACGGTGATTTCGAGACACTGGCGCGGCCTGGCGCGGGCAAGCCAGGCGGAAACCTACCTACGACACCTTCGCACGGAGACCTTTCCGGCGCTCCGAAAACTCCCGGGCTTCGTCAGCGCTTCGATCCTGTCCCGCCGGCTCGGTGAGGGCGTCGAGTTCCTCATCGTCACGCAGTGGGAGTCGCTGGAGGCCGTCGCCGGGTTCGCCGGTCGAGATCCCGAGGCGGCCGTGGTGCCTGCCGGGGTCGCTGCGATGATGATCGAGTACGACCGTCGCGTCAGGCACTTCGAGGTGATCGAGTGACCCGAGCCGCGCAAGCGATGCTCGGCGCGACCTGTCACTGCGGTTCGGTTCGCATTCACGTGCGGCGAGCGCCCCGCACGGTGACCCGCTGCAATTGCTCCATCTGCCGCCGATACGGCGCGCTTTGGGCGTATTACCCGGCGAGCTCGGTTCGGATTGAGGCGCCGAAGGACGGCCTGGCAAGTTATTCGTGGCGCCGCAAGGTTCGCGCCTACATTCGCTGCAAGAGATGTGGTTGCATCACGCACTACAAGTACAGGAAGAAATGGGGTCAGGGCACCGTGGCGGTCAATGCGAACAACTTCGAGCCGGAGGCGCTCAAGGGAGTCCGCGTCCGCGAGCTCGACGGTGCCTCCACGTGGACATGGAGATACTCGAAATGAGCGTCAAGACGGACGGCCTCAGCCACATCGCCGCGTGCGCTGAGCCCTGGCCGACGTGCGATGATGAGGCCTGCCCGGCGCATGCGGCGCCGGATTCTGGCTGACGAGGTGACTGCCATGGTGGACGTCGGAGTGATCCTCAAGCGCTTCGAGACCCCGGACGAGACGCGCCATCTCGAGCACGGGAGGTTCGAGCTGGTGCACATCGGCGGAGTCACCATCGGCCGCGCGACCTATCAGCCGGGTTGGAAGTGGTCGAAGCACGTCGGGCCGGGCCTCGGCCTTACGCGCTGCTCGGTGGAGCACATGGGTCTCGTTCTCGCCGGAGTGGCGACGGCGGCATTTGACGATGGCACCGTCATCGAGCTCAAGGCGGGCGACCTCTTCTGCATCCCGCCGGTGCCCCATGACAGCTGGGTCGTCGGGGAGGAGTCATACGTGTCGCTGCATCTGTCGGGTGCGGGGAAGTACGCCAGGTAGGCGTAGGAACGACGGGGAGCCCTGATGAAGGCATATCTTCTGGTGACCGGATCGATCTTCGCTCTGATCGGCGTCGCGCACCTTTTGCGGTTGGTGGTGGAACCGGGACACGGCTTCTCGTCCGACCCGTGGTTCTTCGTTCACAACTTCGCGCTCTTCGTGGTCGGTGGTGGGATCGCGGTCTGGGCGCTGCGGCTACTTGCCGTGCTTCGCTCGCGAAGCGCGTGACGGAGGCTTCCGCTCCATAATTCCTGAGGAATCCCATGGCTCCCACACTCGCCAACGGAAAAATCTGCTATCTCGAGCTGCCCGCTGCGGACGTCGCCGAGTCCGCCGCCTTCTACCGGGACGTGTTCGGCTGGTCCATGCGCAAGCGGGGCGATGGCGCCACCGCGTTCGACGACACAACGGGTGAGGTGAGTGGCGCGTTCGTGACCGGGCGCAAGGCGGCCGCTCCCGGCCTCCTGTTCTACATCATGGTCGATAGCGTCGAGGCAGCGTGCAAGGGCGTCGAGAAGCACGGGGGCTCGATCGTCCAGCCGATCGGCACCGACCGGCCAGAGATCACCGCGCGTTTCCGCGATCCCGGTGGCAACATCATCGGCTTATATCAACAGCCGAGTGGCGCTACGCGCTGACTCTCCGATCCCGCCCGACCCATGCTGTGGCGCGCTCTGCTGGCGTTCCTCGCCCTGCCGGGCATGGTGGCCTTCGCGGTGCCGCTCTCGCTCGCCTGGTCGGAGTCCGCGCGCCGAGGCGCGCCGCTTCGGCCCGCCGGCGGACTCGTGGTCCTCGCGGGCGCCTCGCTCCTGCTCTGGTGCGTGCGCGAGTTCTATGTTGCAGGGCGCGGCACGCTCGCGCCGTGGGCGCCGCCGCGCAAGCTCGTGACCAGCGGGCCGTACCGCTTCTCCCGTAATCCGATGTACATTGGCGTCATCGTCGTGCTGCTTGGGTGGGCGGCGCTCTTGCGGTCGCGAACCCTGCTCGTGTACGCCCTGGCGGTTGAGATCGCGGTCCACCTGCGGGTCCTCGTGAGCGAGGAGCCCTGGGCGCGGCGTACGTTCGGTGCGGACTGGGAAGACTATCGGGCCCGGGTGCCGCGTTGGCTCCCGCGATTGAGGAAGAGTTGAATGCGCATCTCCGGGAGCTGCCACTGCGGCAACATCACGTTCAGTCTCGACTGGAGGC
>VBAK01000101.1 GCA_005882275.1 Candidatus Segetimicrobium genomatis | reverse complement strand
GGACCGATTCACGAGCCCGCTGATGCCGAGTCGGTGACAGCGCGCGTCGCCGACGTCCCCGAGCGACCGCGCCGGGGGTAACGACGCGGCGGTGTGATCCGTGATCGCCGCCGTCATCCTCGCCGCCGGGCAGTCGCGGCGGATGGGCAGGCCGAAGCTGCTCCTGCCCCTGGCCGGGCGCAGCGTGGTCCGCCGTGTCGTGGAGAACGCCCGAGGGTCGGCGTGCGGGGAGATCGTGGTCGTCGTGGGCGAGGCGGAGGATCGGATCGCGGCGGAGGTGCGCGGCCCGCTCGTGCGGCTGGTGGTCAACGGCCGCTCCCGTGAGGGCATGGGCACCTCGCTCGCGGCGGGGATCGCCGCGCTCCCCGCCGGCTGCGAGGCGGCCGTCGTCCTCCTCGGCGACCAGCCGTGCGTGGACGCGGGCGCCATCAACGCCCTCATCGACGCCCACCGGCGGACGGGGAAGCCGATCATCGCATCCCGGTACGGCGCGGTGACAGGGGCGCCGACGCTGCTGGGCCGCGCGCTCTTCGACGAGGCCCGGGATCTCACCGGAGACGTCGGGGGGCGCTTCCTCATCGAGCGGCACCCGGACCTGGTGGCGGAGGTGTCCCTCCCGCCTCTGGCCGCCGCGGACCTGGATACCCCCGACGACTTCGCCCGGCTCAAGGAGCGGGTGGAGGGGGACCCGCCCAGGACCGGCGGCGGTTAGCCGGCCTCGCGGGACCCTCCCGGGCTACTCGCCGCGCTGCGGGGAGGCCCCGTACCGGCGGTACCACTCCGCGTCGCCGTCGTGCAGTCGCAGGTTCTCCCAGCCGCCGATGTGCGGATGCGCATACCACGGCCGCGCGCGCTCGGCCGCGGCATTGGCGCGGACGTAGTTATAGACCGCCGTGGAGACGAGGTAGGCCCGCATCCGCTCCCGGTTGGGGTGGAGCGGAAGGACCTCCTGCCAGATCGCCCGCCCGCACAGAAAGCCACTGGCGCCGGCCTCGACGGCCAGTTCCAGGTCGACGAGGAACTCCTGGATTCCCACGCCGCCGCTCAGGAGCACCCAGGGCCGCCGGGCCGCCTCGTTCAGCTCTCGGCAGAACGCCCGGATCTCCTCGAGGGAATACACGGCCGGCCGCTCCTTGCCGTCAAACACCGCCTGGTGAAACTGGCGCGCGTACTTGAGGTCGGCGGGGAACTGGAGCTTGAGGAGATCCACGTGAAAGGTGGCGTCCGAGAATTCCCGCGCGGCGTCGATCGCGTGGCGCGGTCGCTTCCGGGCGAACTCGGGCGTGTCCGCGGAGGCGTCCTCGATCGGGTACGTCACGACCTCCAGCAGGAACGGGAGATCGTGCCGGACGCACTCCTCGCCCACCCGCCGCACGATCTGCCGTTGGTGCGCCCGCACCTCGGCCGACGCTTCCGGCGTGTCGTAGAGCAGGAGCTTGATGGCGTTCACCCCCGACCGCTTCGCCTGCGCCACGGACCACCCGTCCAGCAGCCTGGTCTTGCGCTCGCGCCCGGTGGGCCCGACCTGGTCGTACTCGCCGTCCTCCACCGCGACGAGGAGGCCGACGTCGCCCGGCACGATCTTGACCGCCCGGGGGAGCCCGTAGATCGGATCCACCAGCGTCGCCGTGGAGTGCGGCGACAGCAGGTCGGTGATCAGGGCCTTGGTGGCGGCCATGTCCTCGTAGGCGACGTCCTGCGGCTGGCGCCCCGCCGCCTTGGCCAGCGCGGCCCGCATCGAGTCTCGCTGGTCGACGGCCAGCATCTTGAAGCGGCCCGCCGCGTCGGCGAGGCGCAGCAGGTTGGCGAGCTTTCCACTACTCAGCATCATCTCGGCGCGACCCCCTTCGGTCCCAGGGTAATTCGGTGTCCGATCCTCCATTTCTTCTGGGCATACACAGGACGTCAGTCGATCGCCGTCCATCCATATGTTCGGCATGTTCGGCCGGACGTGACGCCGCAATGGCCTGACCTCTCCGGAAGCGCGATCCCGAGGGCCGGAGGCAACCCGGTGGATATTACCGATCTGCTCGTCCAAACCAAGCGGCTGAACGCCTCCGACCTGCATCTCACCGCCGGGGCCCGGCCTACGCTGCGGATCAACGGCAAGCTCACCCGGCTCGACATGCCCGAGCTCGGCCGCGAGGAGATCCACGCCCTGATCTACGACATCCTCACCGACGAACAGAAGGCGAAATTCGAAGCCACCCACGATCTCGACTTCTCGCTCGAGCTGAACGGCGTGGGCCGGTTCCGGATCAACGCCTTCCTCCATCGCCTGGGGGAAGGCGCCGTCCTGCGGCTCATCCCGGAGGGAATCAAGTCCCTCGCCGAGCTGGGGATGCCGCCGGTCCTCAAGGACCTGGCGATGCAGGACCGCGGGCTGGTCCTGATCACCGGCCCCACCGGCTCCGGGAAGTCGACCACCCTCGCCGCGATGATCGATCACATGAACGAGAACCGCGAGGATCACATCATCACGGTCGAGGACCCCATCGAGTTCGTCCACACGCACAAGAAGTGCAACATCAACCAGCGGGAGGTCGGGCCCCACACGATGTCCTTCGCCGTGGCCTTGCGGAGCGCGCTGCGGGAGGACCCCGACGTCATCCTGGTCGGCGAGATGCGCGACCTCGAGACGATCGCCCTGGCGCTGACCGCGGCGGAGACCGGCCATCTCGTCCTGTCCACGCTGCACACGAACAACGCGCCGCAGACGATCAACCGGGTGGTGGACGTCTTTCCCCCGCACCAGCAGGAGCAGATCCGCGTCCAGCTCGCCGAGTCGCTGCTGGGCGTGGTCGCCGAGACGCTGGTCCCCGCCCTGAACGGCGGCGGGCGCGTGGCGGCCATGGAAATCATGGTGAGCACGGCGGCGATCCGGAACATCATCCGCGAGAACAAGATCCATCAGCTCCCCTCGGCGATTCAGACCGGCGCGCGCGACGGCATGCAGTCCTTCGACCAGAGCCTCAAGGCCCTGGTCAAGAGCAAGAAGATCAGCCCGGAAGAGGCGCTGAAGGTCGCGGTGGAAAAGCAGGCGTTCGCCGAGGAGGCGGTGGGCGGCCGCGGGGAGCTCGCCGACCTCCGGCCCAAGCGGTAGCCGGTGGAGATCAACGACCTGCTCATTCATATGGTCAGCCGCCAGGCATCGGATCTCTACATCAAGACCGAGGTCCCGCCGATGCTGCGGATCGCCAATCAGCTGATGCCGGTCGGCGAGACCCCGCTCACCCCCGAGGCGGTGGAGCAGCTGGCCGGGCAGCTGATGCAGGCGCGCCACCGCAAGGAGTTCGAGGAACGGCAGCAGGTGAACCTCGCCTACCACACCCCGGCCCTGGGACGGTACCGCGCGAACATCTACATGCAGCGGTCGGCGCCGGCGATCGTCATCCGGAGGATCAAGAGCGAGATCCCGTCGTTCGAGGAGCTCCGGCTCCCGAAGCTGATCGCCGATCTGGCGCTCGGCAGGCGCGGGCTGGTCCTGGTGGCCGGCCCCACCGGGTCGGGGAAGTCGACCACGCTCGCGTCGATGATCGACTACCGCAACCGCAACGCGCCGGGCCATATCGTGACGATCGAAGACCCCATCGAGTTCGTCCACACCGATCAGCGGAGCCTGGTGAGCCAGCGGGAGATCGGCTCCGACTGCGACTCGTTCTCCATGGCGCTGCGGGACGCCCTTCGGCAGACGCCCGACGTCATCCTCATCGGCGAGATGCGGGACGCTGAGAGCGCGACGGCCGCCGTGCACTTTGCCGAGACGGGCCACCTCGTCCTGAGCACCCTGCACTCGATGAACGCGAGCCAGACGATCGAGCGGATCCTCCGGTTCTTCCCCCCGGAAGCCCACGAGAGCGTCCAGCTGCTGTTCTCGCTCGACCTGCTGGCGGTGGTCTCTCAGCGGCTGATCCCGCGGTCCGACGGAAAGGGGCTGGTGCTGGCTCTGGAGCTGATGGTGGCCACCCCGCACATCCGCGAACTGCTGAAGAAGGGCAATATCTCGGGGCTGCGGGCGGCGATGCAGGCGGGGACGCGGGAAGGGATGCAGACCTTCGATCAGGCGGTCTACGCGCTCATCAAGGAGGGCGCGATCGATACCGAGACCGGGATGCACTACGCGGACAGTCCCAACGACGTCCGGCTTCGGCTCCGGGGCCTCGCCTAGGGATGGCCCCCGGGCGTGCCGGCGCCCGCGGCCTATGCTTCCGGGCGCGCCTCCTCGATCCGCCACGCGTACGTGAACTCCGTAATCCGGCCCAGCATCGCGGAGACCGAGCAGTAGCGCGTCTGGCTCAACTCCACGGCGCGCGTCACCTGCTCGGGCCGGAGGCCGGGCCCAAAGAACACGTACTCCAGGGCGATCCGCGTGAAGACCCTGGGATGGTCCTCCGCGCGATCGGCCGCCACGCGGATCTCCAGCCCCACCAGCGGCGCCCGCATCTTGGTGAGGATGCTGACCACGTCCATCCCGGTGCAGCCGCCCAGGGCCAGGAGCACCGTCTCCATCGGCGACGGCCCGCTCCCGCCTCCGCCGTGCTCCGGGGTCGCATCCATGGTGATGGTCGCGCCCGCTTCCCCGGTCCCCTCGAACTGCATGCCCGCCGTCCAGCGGATCGTGGTCTTCATGTCCGTGCCTCCGGGGCGGCCGGCCCGGCCGCCTGGCTCACCGCGGCGACCAGATCCGGCTCGGGGACCGCGCCGTCGATGAAGAGGCGGTCGTTGAGGATCGTCTTCGGCACGCCCCGCACCGCGTACCGGGCGACGAGGTCCGGGAACTCCGCCGCCTCGATGATGTCGGTTCGGATGCGCGCGCTCTCGATCGCAAGCGCCGCAGCCAGCCTGGCTGCGCGCGGGCAGTGCGGTCAGGTCGGGGTGACGAAGACCTGGAGGTGCACGTCTCCCGGCAGCTGCGCGACCGCCGTCCGCGTCGCGGCCTCGAGGTCCGCGGCCCCCCGTCCGGCATCCAGGATGATGTCCAGCAGCGTGGCGAGTTCGTAGCCGGCCGGGAGGCCGTAGTAGCGGATCCCGTAGTCGCGCGCGCCCAGCACGACGATCGCGGGAACCCTGTCGATCCCGTACGCGGTGGACGACGCGGGGTCGCTGATCCGGTCGTGCACCTCCAGAGTGACCTGTCCCGAGCAGCCGGCGACGTCCTCCAGCAACCGCAGGGTCTCACCGCAGTATCGGCATTCCCGCCCCGGGATGACGAGCCCCGCGGGGCCCTCGGTGAAGTACACGAGGCGCACGGGCCGGCTGAGCGCCCCCAGCCGGCCGCGCACGGCCTCGGCATCGCGTTCTCGGAGCAGGTGCATTTGGCTTCCTCCCGGTGGAGCCTGATTCCCCGCGCCTCTCGTAGGTTCTACGGGCGGCCCGTCCCGCCCTGGCCCCGGCGGGCCAGGAGTGCGGGCGGCGCCGGTGGAAGACTCCTATCGAGGCGCGAATCCCCATGCGGGGGAGATGTCGGGCCCGGCGGTCCCGCCGCTCCGCGGGCAGGCCGGAGGGGTGGCGCGCCTCGACGCAGGCCGGAGGATGCCCGGATGGAGCTGCACGCGGTGCCGATCGAGAATCCGGAGGGGCTCAACCTGATCTTCGGCCAGTCGCATTTCATCAAGACGGTGGAGGATCTCCACGAGGCCCTCGCCGGCGCCGTCCCCGGCATCCGGTTCGGGCTGGCGTTTTGCGAATCCAGCGGGCCGCGCCTCGTCCGCACAACCGGGACCGACCCGGCCCTGGTCGCTCTGGCGACCCGGAACGCGCTCGCGGTCGGGTGCGGGCACACCTTCCTGATCTTTCTCGGCAACGCCTACCCTGTGAATGTGCTCGGCGCGGTGCGGCAGGTGCCGGAGGTCTGCCAGGTCTACTGCGCGACCGCCAATCCCGTGGAAGTGATCGTGGGCGCCACGGCGCGGGGGCGCGGCGTGCTGGGCGTGGTGGACGGCCAGCCGCCGCTGGGCGTCGAAGGCGCCGGGGAGGCGGGGGCCCGGCACGATCTGCTGCGGAAGATCGGCTACAAACTCTGACGGCGGTGGAGGGATGACGATGGCGCAGGTCGATCAGGCCCGAACGGCTCCGCGCGGCCTGCGGGGGATCCGGGCGCCCCGCGAGGTGCAGGTCCCCCGGATGGTGCGCGTGGCCCAGCGGTGGGCGACCCCGGGCCGGTGCGACGTGGACGCGGAGATCCGCCGTCAGTTCGACGCGCCCGAGGTGGCCCGCCGGATCCCCAAGGGAGGGACCGTGGCCGTGGCGGTGGGAAGCCGCGGGGTCGCCGAGATCGATCGGATCGCGGCCGCCGTCGTGCAGGCCCTCAGCCGGCACGGCGCCCGGCCGTTCGTGTTTCCCGGGATGGGGAGCCACGGCGGCGCCACCGCGGAGGGGCAGGTGGAGGTCCTGGCCGCGCTCGGGGTGACCGAGGCGCGGGTGGGGGCGCCGGTCGTCTCGTCCATGGACGTGGTCGAACTGGGGCGCCTCGCCGACGGGTCCGGAGTCTACTGGGATCGCCGCGCGCACGCCGCGGACGCCGTGGTCGTCATCGGCCGCGTGAAGCCGCATACCCTCTTTCGGGGCCCGTTCGAAAGCGGCCTCATCAAGATGGCCGTGATCGGCGCCGGGAAGCAGCGCGGGGCGATGTCGATCCACGCGACCGGCCCCAAGGATCTGGAGCCGCGCCTGCGGGAGGCGTGGGAGATCGTGCGCGCGCGGACGCCGATCATGTGCGGCGTGGCCGTCGTCGAAGACGCCTACGATGTGCCGGTGGAGATCGCGGTGGTGCCGGCCGAGGCCTTCGTCGACCGGGAGCCGGGTCTGCTGACCCGCGCCCGGAGCTTGATGGCGAGCCTCCCCGTCCGGGACATCGATGTCCTGATCGTGCAGGAGATCGGCAAGAACATCAGCGGGGATGGGATGGATCCCAACATCACCGGCCGGTACCTCTCGCCGCATGTGACGGGCGGACCGACGGTCAGGCGGATCGCGGTGCTCGACCTCACCGAGGAGACCCACGGCAATGCGACCGGGGTGGGCATGGCGGATTTCATCTCCCAGCGGGTGGTGGACAAGATCGACCTCGAGCCGACCTACATGAACGGGATCACGGCGGCGATCACGGAGGGCTCGCGCCTCCCGATGATCCTGCTCACCGATCGGGATGCGGTGTCCACCGCGATGCTGACCACCCAGCGGCCGGCCGAGGGGGACGCGCGGATCGTGTATATCCGCAACACCCTGACGCTCGGGGAGGTGGCGGTCTCCACCGCCCTCGTTCCCCACCTCGAGCCTCACGCCAGGACGATCTCGAAGCCCTTCGCCCTGGAATGGAGCGGCGACGGGTCGCTCATCCCCCCGCTGGCCCCGGTCCCCGTGGGCGCGCGGCCGGTCTGGGGAGATTTCTAAATGCCCGAGCGCGTGGTGGTGCCCGAGGTTGTCCCCGCCCCCGAGCGGGGTCCCGCGCCGGAGCCTCTCCCCCTGGAGTCCAAGCGCGCCCGGCTGGAGGAGGCGTTGCGCGCGCTCCGCGGCGTGGTGGTGGCGTTTTCGGGGGGCGTCGACAGCGCGTATCTGCTGGCCGCGGCCGCCGACGTCCTCGGGGATCGCTGCGTCGGCGCGACCGCCGTGTCGCCGTCGCTCGCGCGCGATGAACTGGCGGCCGCGCGGGCGCTCGCCGCGGCCATGGGCGCGCGCCACGTCGTCGTCGAGACGGACGAGTTCGACGATCCGCGCTACCGGCGGAACGACCTGCAGCGGTGTTATTTCTGCAAGGCCGCGCTCTTCACACGCCTCGGGGCCCTGGCGGTGGAGCTCGGGCTGCCGGCCGTGGCCTACGGCGCGAACGCGGACGACCGCGGGGAGTACCGGCCGGGGATGCGCGCCGCCGCCGAGTTCGCCGTGCGGGCGCCGCTGCTCGAGGCCGGGCTGACCAAAGCGGAGATACGGGTGCTCGCCCGCGCGCGGGGTCTGGAGGCGTGGGACAAGCCGGCGTCGCCCTGCCTGGCGTCCCGGCTCCCGCACGGAACCCCGGTGACGCTCGGGGCGCTCCGCCAGATCGAGGAAGGCGAGCGGGTGCTCCACCGGCTCGGCTTCCCGGAGGTCAGGGTCCGCCATCACGGCACGGTCGCCCGGATCGAGGTGCCGCTGCCCCTGGTCCCCCGGCTGCTCGCCGAGGCACCCCGGGTGGCCGCCGCGCTGGTGGCCCTCGGATTTCGCGATGTCGAGGTGGATCGGCGCGGGCTGCGCTCGGGCCGGCTTGCCGCCGAGGCGCTCCGCGCGCAGGGCGGGGCAGTGCCCGGCGATGCCGGAGGGGCGGGACCGGGGCAGGGCGCGGCGCCCGGGACGGGCCGCCCGTGAACGAGGAAGCGCTCGACCGGCTCTTGCGCGATGTCCGCGCGGGCCGAACGACCATCGAGGCGGCGCTCGCGGCGCTCCGCTGGCTGCCGTTCGCGGACCTGGGGTTTGCCAAGGTGGACACCCACCGGCTCCTGCGGCGGCGGGCCGCGGAAGCCGTGTACTGCCCGGGCAAGACGGCCGAGCAAATCATTCGGATCGCCGACACGCTCCGCGGCGCCGGGGCCCCCGTGCTGCTCACCCGCGCCGGCCCGGAGGTGGCCGCGGCGGCGCTGGCCGCATTCCCGGACGCGCGCCACGTCGCCGGCGCCTCGTTGGTCGTGATCGGCGCGCTGCCCGAGCGCCGGATCGGCAGCGTCGGGGTCCTGACCGGCGGCACGGGGGACCTCGCCGTGGCCGAGGAGGCCGCGTGGACGGCCGAAGCGATGGGGGCGTCGGTGACCCGGGCCTACGACGTCGGGGTGGCGGGCCTGCACCGGCTCGGGGCGCAGCGGGATCTTCTCCAGCGGGCGCGGGCGCTGGTCGTGGTGGCCGGGATGGATGGGGCGCTGCCCGCGGTGGTGGCCGGGCTCACCCGCGCGCCGGTGATCGGGGTGCCGACCAGCGTGGGCTACGGCGCGCATTTCGGCGGGATCGCGCCGCTCCTGACCATGCTCAACGCCTGCGCGCCCGGCGTGGCGGTCGTCAACATCGACAACGGCTTCGGCGCCGGGTACCTGGCCGCGGTGATCAACGCCGGACCGGAGGCGCGGCGTTCCCCGGAGGAAGTGTCCGGCGAGACGGCGCTCTGCGACGACGATGCGCATCGGCTACCTTGACTGCGCCAGCGGGGCCAGCGGCGACATGCTGCTGGGCGCGCTCCTGGGGGCGGGCTGGACCGAAGCCGCGCTGCGCGACCTGATCGGGCGTCTGGGCGTTCCCGTCCGCATTGCGGTCGGCCGCGTGCACCGGCAGAGCGTCCCCGCCGTGCGTGTTGAAGTCCAGGAAACCGAGCCCCCCCGTTCCCGGCGCTACCCCGTCCTCGCGCGTGTGCTCGCCGACGCCTCCCTCGAGCCGGCCCTCCGCGACAGCGCCGCCGGGGTGCTGCGGCGGCTCGCCGCCGCCGAGGCGGAGATCCACGCCACGCCGATCGAGGAGGTGCATCTGCACGAACTGGGCGGCGTAGACACGCTGGTCGACATCGTGGGTGTGCTCGCCGGCGTCCGGGCCCTCAACCTGGACCGGCTGATCGCCTCTCCGGTGAACCTCGGGCGGGGCTGGGCCGAGACCGGGCACGGCACCGTCCCGGTGCCGGCGCCGGCGACCTCGGCCCTGATCGCCGGGATGCCGGTGTACGCCGGCGAGGTCGAGGGCGAGCTGCTCACGCCCACGGGAGCGGTGCTCCTGTCCTCGCTCGTGACCCGCTGGGGCGCCCTGCCCTTGATGCGCCTCGAGCGGATCGGGACCGGCGCGGGCGCGGCCGACCCGCCCCGGGCCAACGTCCTCAGGGTGTTTGTCGGCGAGGCGCTGGGAGACCCCGACGTCCTTGATCCCCGCGCCGGCGCCGCCGCGCCGTCCGACGAGGAGCGGGCCGAGCGGCTCGCGGTGCTGGAGACGTCCATCGACGACATGAACCCGCAGCTCTATCCGCACGTGACGGCGCGGCTGCTCGACGCCGGCGCGCTGGACGTCATGACGATTCCGGCCGTGATGAAGAAGGGCCGCCCCGGCCATCTGCTGCGCGTCCTCGCTCCCCCGGACCGCGTGCGGGCGCTCTACGGCATCCTCCTCGCCGAGACGACGACCCTCGGGGTGCGCGTCTACGAGGTCTCCCGCCTGGCCGCCCGCCGGCGGCGCGTGGAGGTCGAGACCGAGTACGGCGTCGTTGCGGTCAAGATCGCCGAAGACCGGTCGGGCGTCCTGAACATGGCGCCGGAGTTCGACGCCTGCCGCGCGCTCGCGGAGCGCCACGGCGTTCCCCTCAAGCGCGTGCTCGCGGCCGCCCAGCGGGCGGCCGAAGCGATCGAGGCGCGGGTCGGGCGCGGCTGACGCGCCGGCTGCGCCGGGCCCAGGCGACCCATGCACGTCCGCGACCTGTTTGACCTCACGGGCAAAGTCGCGATCGTCACCGGCGGCTCCCGGGGGCTGGGCTTCCAGATGGCGGAGGCGCTCGGCGAGGCGGGCGCCTCGCTCGCGCTGACCGCGCGCAAGACCGGGGAACTGGACGCCGCGGCCGCGCGCCTCCGGGACCGCGGGATCCGGGCGCTCGCGGCGGCCTGCGACGTGGCCCGGGCCGAGGAGGTCGAGGCATCCGTGGCCCGGACGCTCGGCGAATACGGCCGGGTGGACATCCTCATCAATAACGCGGGAGCGACCTGGGGAGCGCCGGTCCTCGAGATGCCGCTCGATGCGTGGCACAAGGTGCTCGAGACGAACGTCACCGGGACCATGCTGATGAGCCGGGCGGTGGGCCGCCGCATGATCGACACCGGGCGGGGGGGCAAGATCATCAATATCGCGAGCGTGGCGGGCCTCGCCGGCACGGACGCGGAGGTGCTGGACGCGATCGGGTACAGCGCCAGCAAGGGGGCGGTGATCGCCTTCACGCGGGATCTGGCGGTGAAGTGGGCGCGGCACCGGATCACCGTGAACGCCATCGCGCCCGGGTTCTTCCCCAGCAAGATGACGCAGTGGCTGATCGAGCATCGGGGGGAGGCCATTCTCGGCACCATCCCCATGGGCCGCCTGGGCGGCGAGGACGACCTGAAGGGGGCGGCGGTGTTTCTGGCGAGCGCCGCCAGCGATTTCGTCACCGGGCAGGTGCTGGTGGTCGATGGGGGCGCGACGGCCCGGTAGGGGACGCGCGCGGGATGAGATCGGCGGCGGGGTGGGACCATGGAGCCTGAGGCGGTGCGGCGGCTGTGCGTGGTGGGCGCCGGGACGATGGGGCACCAGATCGCGATGCTGGGCGCGCTGGCCGGCTGCGCCACCGCGGTGGTGGATGTGAGCGCGGAGGCGCTCGAGCGCGCGCAATCCAGCAACCGCGCCCACATGGCGCGGTGGGTGCAGCGCGGACGGCTCACGGAGGCGGACGCCGAGCGCGCCCTCGGCCGGCTGCGCTGGACGACCAGCCTGGAGGACGGGGCGCGGGACGCCGAGTTCGTCATCGAGGCCGTGATCGAGCGGCTCGACGACAAGCGCGCCCTCTTCACCCGGCTGGACCGGATCGCCCCGGCGCCGGCGATCCTGGCGACCAACTCGAGCACGATCCGCAGCTCGCTCCTGGCGGCGGCCACCGCGCGGCCCGGACAGGTCTGCAACATGCACTTCTTCAATCCCCCGCTGGTGATGGAGCTCGTCGAGGTCGTCATGCACCCCGAGACCGGCGAGGCGACCGCCGCGGCGGCGATGGGGCTGGCGCGGCAAATGGGCCGGACGCCGGTTCTGCTGCGGCGCGAGATCTCGGGGTTCGTCGTCAACCGGATCCTGGCCGCGATCATGGACGAGGCGGTGCGCCTCTACGAGGCGGGGATCGCCTCGTTCGAGGACATCGACGTGGCGGTCAAGAAGGGGCTGCGCCATCCGATGGGGCCGTTCGAGCTGATGGACATGAACGGCATCGACATCGCCTACCACGTCCGCATGCAGCGGTTTGGGGAGACCGGGGACCCCGCGCAGCGGCCCGCCCGCAGCATCGTGGAGCGGTACGAGCGCGGGGACTACGGGCGCAAGACCGGCCGGGGGTGGTACACGTACCCGCCGCCGCCTTCGTCGTAGCGCTCGGAGGCGCGGCGCATGGCGACCGGGGAACGGGCGGAGGGCGGGCGGTGGATCATCGCGCCGGCCCAGCCTTCGCAGGTCTTGACCCCGGAGCGGCTGTCCGATGAGCACCGCCTGATCGCGCGGACGGTCCGGGCGTTCCTCGCCAAGGAGGTCGCGCCCCTCGATGCGCGGCTGGAGGAGAAGGACCTGCCGCTGATGCGCGGGGTCCTCGCCGGGCTCGGCGCTCTCGGCGTGTTTGCGGCGGAGGTGCCGCCCGAATACGGGGGGCTGGGCCCCGACCCGGTGACCGGCGTGCTCCTGGCGGAAACGATCTCCCGCGGGTCGGTCTCGTCCAGCGTGGGCGCGCATGTGACGATCGGGATGCTGCCGATCGTCTTCTTCGGCGTGCGCGCTCAGCGGACGCGCTACCTCCCCCGGATGGTGACCGGGGAGTGGATCGGGGCCTACGCGCTGACCGAGGCCACGGCGGGCTCGGACGCGCTGTCGCTCCGCACCGCCGCCGTGCGGGACCCGGACGGGAGCTACCGGCTGACGGGCAGCAAGCAGTTCATCACCAACGGCGGGATCGCCGACGTCTACGTGCTGTACGCGAAGGTCGAGGGGAAGCTCACCTGCTTCATCGTCGACCGCGCGACGCCGGGATTCACGGTGGGCCCGGAGGAGCACAAGCTGGGCCTCCGGGGATCGTCCACCACCTCGCTCTTCCTCGACAACGTGCGGGTGCCGCGCGAAAACGTCATCGGCGAGCCCGGGCGGGGGCACGTCGTCGCGCTCAACATCCTCAACGTGGGCCGGCTGAAGCTCGGCGCGGGGTGCGTGGGCGCCGCCAAGCGCGCCCTGCGCGACGCGGTCGCCTACGCGCGTGAGCGGCGCCAGTTTGGGCGGCCGATCGCCTCGTTCGGGTTGATCCGCCAGAAGGTCGCCCGGATGGCGATCCGCCTCTACCTCGCCGAGAGCATGGTCTACCGGACCGCCGGCCTCCTCGACCGGGCGCTCGGAGGGATCGACCTCACGGGCGACCGCGGAGGAGCGGAAGCCGCGCGGGCCCTCGAGGAGTACGCGCCCGAATGCGCGATCAACAAGGTCTTCGGGTCGGAGATGCTCGATTTCGTCGTGGACGAGATGGTGCAGATCTACGGCGGCTACGGGTTCATCGAGGACTACCCGGCCGCCCGGGCGTACCGGGACGCCCGCATCAACCGCCTGTACGAGGGAACGAACGAGATCAACCGGCTGGTCATCGCCGGCCAGGTGCTGCGGCGCGCCGCCCGGGGCCGCCTCCCCCTGCTCGACGCCGCGAAGTCCGCCGCCGAGGGCCTCGGCCGGGCCGGGGGCGGCTCGGATGCCCCGGCATCGGATCGCCTCGCGCGGGCCCGGACGGCCACACTGGCGTGCCTGGGCCGGGCCGTCGACCGCCTCGGGCCCGACCTGGAGGAGCACCAGGAAGTCCTCGCCGCGCTGAGCGACCAGATGATCGAGCTGTTTGCCGCCGAATCCGGGGTCCTTCGAGCGGAGCTGGACGCCGGCTCCGGCGGAGGCGGCCTGATGGCCGATCTCGCGCTGGCCGCGGTCGGGGAGGTGGCGGGACGCCTGCGGCCCCTCGCGTTCGAGGTCCTGACCGCGGTCGAAGACGGCCCGCAGCTGGCGCGGGACCTGGCCGGCATCGGCGGTCTGCTCGAGGACACGTCCTCGAACACGCCGGCCCTCCGGCGCTCGATCGCGGAGCGCGTGCTGGAGGCCGGCGGCTACCCGCTGGGGCTGCCCGTCGCCTGAAGGCGAGCGGCCGGCGCCTCCGCGGCGGTGTCCTGTCCCGCCCCCTTATGGGGTACACAACTTAATGCTTTGGGCTTGGGCCGGTGCGCCGGTCCCAAAAAGCCCTGGCCGGAGAATGTCCGCCATTCCCGGTGAGGAGGTCCCGTGACCGCCCTGACCGCCCCGACCGCCCCGGTAGACGAGAAGCTGCCGACCCCCCTCAGGCGCCTCGGAGCCCGCACCGCCGAGGAATGGATCAGCCTCGTGCGGGTCATGATCCTCTTGACGTTGATCCTGGCGCTCTCGCTTGGGATCATCCCGATCAACCATCCGACCGTCCACACCACCGTTGCGTTGGTCGGGGTCTACGTGCTCCTGCTGGCGCTCGGCCCCCGGTGGTTCAAGGTGCTCCGGAAGGCCGACCTGATCATCGCCCTCGATATCCTCGTGGTCACGCTGGTGGTGATCATCTCGGGCAGCCTCAGCAGCCCGTTCATTTACCTGTACTATCTGACGATCCTCGAGGCCGCGGCGCGGCTCAACCTCCGCCAGGCGATCGCCGCCTCCCTCGCCATGGCGGGGATGATCGTCCTCCTGTGGACGCGGTCGGGCCAGGGGGCCACCCTGGAGACCGCGGGGTTCCGGCTCGGCGTCATTATCGCGGGCGGCTTCTTCATGGCTCTGTTCCTCGGCATGCTCGTCCAGGAGTACCGGATCGCCGCGGAGCGGGCGCGGTGGACGGAACTGCTGGATCAGCGCCTCCAGGAAGCGACCGGGCTGCTCGAGGAGCAGCTGCGTGAGCTGCGGTTCTACAACGAGCTCGCCAGCCGCCTCTCCGGGGAACTGCGGGTGGACGGCGTCCTGGAGATCCTCCTTCAAGTCTTCATGGAGACGACGGGCCTCGCCAAGGGAGCGGCCTATGTGATCGGAGAGGACGAGACGCCGCGCATCGCGACCAGCCGGGGATTCGAATGGGCGGAGGGCGAGCACGGGCCGGCCAGCATGCTGCTGCCCGCGCTGCCCGCCGGCGCGACGGGTGGAGAAGTGGTGACGCACCGGTCGCCGATCGGCGGCGGCCAGGAGGGGCTCGTGGCGAGCGTCCCGTTGATTCGCGCCGGGAGCCTGCGCGGCTGGCTGTGCGGGCTCGGCGGCGTGCCGGAGTCGTTCGCCGAGCCGGTGCTGCGGCGTGTCCGCGGTCTGGCCGCGCAAGGGGTCTCGGCGCTCGAGGCGGCGCGGCTGCACGAGGAAGTCCAGCGGATGGTCGGCGTCGATCCCTCGCGGTCGCTCTTTCCCTGGGGCGGGCTGCAGAAGCTGGTCGCCGACGAGATCCGGCGGTGTTCGGGGCTGCTGCTCGTGTTCTCGTTCGCGGAGGTTCAGCTGGAAGACTACATCGACGACACTCTGGTCGGGGAGAGCGACAAGGATCTGGCCCTGCGCCGGGCCATCAAGCTGATCCAGACCTGCGTGCGGCGAATCGACGTGATCGCGCACGACGGGGCCGGACGGTTCGCGATCCTCCTCCCGCGGGTGGCCAAGATGGACGCCGTCGATATTTTGCAGCGGTTGACCCGGAGACTGGAAGAGGATGCGGTCGCCGCCCAGCTGCTCGGCGTGAAGCGTCTGATGATCTCGGCCGCCGTTGTGACGTTCCCGGAGGACGGGACCGCCGTCGCCGGCCTCTTCGACAAGATCACGGGGTTGCTCTCCCAGGGGCCCACCTCCCCGGCGCGCGTCAAGGTGCCGATCTCGTAAGCGCGATGGTCTGATCCCGATCCCCGCCCGTGCAGTTCGCACGCGCCGCAGCGCCGCCGGAGTCCGGCGGCGTCGACGTTTCCTTGACACGGTAAGGATCGGGCCGTAGACTGACGATGTGGCGGGAGTGCCGCCGTCGCGGGGGGCGTGGTGTAGCCTGGTTTAACACACCTGCCTGTCACGCAGGAGATCGCGGGTTCAAATCCCGTCGCTCCCGCCAAATCAAGGCCAGCAGGAGAGTTCGACGGGGGCATCCCCACATCGCATGAAAGCGTTCCTCGGGTCCGTCCATCACGCCGCGCGCGAACGCCGGCTGCACAGGGCCGGTCAACCTGTGGACCGGCGCGCGTTCGTGCGGTGGGCGATCGCCGCGGCGGCCGCGGCCGCGACGCTCGGCAGGGCCGGACGCGCCCCCGCGCGCTCCCGGTGGTGGAGCAGCCTCGTGTTCGGCGTGTTCGAGAACCACGGGTTCGCTCAGGTCGCGGGTCTGCCCTCGCACCGGCGGCTGGCGCGCGAGGGGACGGTCCTCGCGCGGTACACCGCCGTCTCGCACCCCTCCGGTCCCAACTACCGGGCGATGATCTCCGGCGCCACGTGGGGCGTCGGGGAGACGGTCGACACATTCCATCCGTCCGTCGCGAGCGAGGCGGCCGCGCAGGCCCCGCCGATTCCGACCTATGTGTACCATCTGGCGGGTGAGATCCCGCAAAGGCACAACCCGTTTGCCGACCTGCGCGCGCCCGTGGCCGCGGTGCGGCGCGGATTGGACGCCTTTCGGCGCGACCTCGCGGGCGCGCTGCCTACCCCCGCGCTCGTCTACGTCGGGTGGGACGATGAGAACAGCATGCACGACGGCCCCCCCGCCGTCGCCGACCGGAACCTCACCGCGCTCCTCGACACGCTCGCCGCCTCCCGCTGGTTTTCGCGGCCGGATCGGGAGGGGCGGTACCCCGCGTTCTTCTTCTGCTACGACGAGGACGACGGGGACGGCGACAATCGGGTCTTCGCGTCCTGGTGGGGGCGCGGGGCGCGGCGGGGTGTCGTGTCGCACACCCGCTACACCCACTACAGTTTCTGCCGGACGGTCACGGACAACTGGGGGCTCGCGCCGCTCGGTGGCGGCGCCGGGGCGGCCTCGATCCAAGACGTGTGGCGTTGAGCGCCTGAGCCCGCCGCGGGCGGCCCGCGCGCCGCCCCGCCCTTGCCCGTGCGCAGAGGCTCGGCTATACTCTAACCCGACTCACCGGGCCGGGGTAGCTCAGGTGGTAGAGCAGGGGACTGAAAATCCCCGTGTCGGCGGTTCAACTCCGTCCCCCGGCACCATGTCTCGAGCTCAAGGATTTCTCGGTGTGGCCACGGTTCGCGCCTCGGCGGTCTCGTGGCCCCGGCGCACCTCGGCCTCGACCGAAACGCCATTGGCGACCTGCTCGACCACGACCCTGACGACG
>VBAK01000127.1 GCA_005882275.1 Candidatus Segetimicrobium genomatis | reverse complement strand
AGAGGACCGGCGTGTACGGGTTCATGCCGAACGTGGACACGATCCGGCTGCTGACGCTGTTCCAGGAAGAGGGGCTGCCGGTGCTCAGCCCCGACCGGCGCCGCGCGGTGTTCGCCGGCCCGGCCCACGCGGCGCTGCTCGCGCGGTACGTGGACCTGTTCAGGCGCGACATGTTCCCCGCCGACACGCTCCAGCGCGGGTATCTCGGGGCCACCGAGCGGTACGCGGCCGGGCAGCTGGCGATGCTGGTGACGGGGCCCGAGTTTCTCCTCCGGGTACGCTCGGACGGCCCGGACGCCTACCGCGAGACCCTGGTCGCGCCGGCGCCGCTCGGGCGGGGGCGCGTGCTCGACCTGCCGACGATGGACCTGGCCGTCCCGCTGGCGAGCCGTCACCCGGCCGAGGCGGTGGATTTTGCGCTGTTCGTCACGAACGACGAAAACCAGTTCGGGTTCTCGCATGTCGTCGCAGCGTTTCCTTCCACGGTGGCCGCCGCGGCCGACCCGTACTTCACCCGGGGCGGGACCACTCCCGAGGCCCGGGGCCGCGCCATCGCCGCTCAAGAGCTCGGGATCGCGCGGGACCTCACCGTCGTGACGCCCCGCAGCGACGAGCTCCTCCGCATCTTCCGCGAGGCGGTGGAGAACGCGTTCTTCGGTCGGATGACGCCGCAGGAGGCGCTTTCGTGGGCGGCCGCGGAGTGGAACCGCCGGCTCTAGGGGAAGGTGGTTCGCGCCGCCGCGCCCGGCGATCCTGACCGTCACTCCACGCCGTCCTTCCTATAGGGAATACCGTCGGCCGCCGGGGGCGTGGCGCGGCGGACGAAGCCCGCCAGCACCAGGATCGTGACGACGTACGGCAGCGACTGGATGAACTGATAGGGGACGCTGCTCGTCACGATCCGCAGGCTGACGGCCTCGAAGAGGCCGAAGAGCGCGGCGGCGCCGAGGGCGCCGGCCGGCCACCAGTTGCCGAAGATGACCGCCGCCAGCGCAATGAAGCCCAGCCCCTGCGTCATGCCTTCGAGATAGGAGTGCGCCTGCTCCAGCACCAGATACGCGCCGGCCAGCCCGGCGAGGGCGCCGCTGAGCACCACCCCGGCGTAGCGCATCCGGTAGACGTTGATACCGAGCGTCTCGGCGGCGCGCGGGTTCTCCCCGACGGCGCGGAGCCTGAGGCCGAAGACGGTGCGTCGGAGGGTCCACTGGCCCAGGAGGGCCAGCAGCAGCGCGGCGGGGACGAAGGGTGAGATGCCCGTCACCAGAGGCGCGAGGGCCTGGACGCGGTCGAGCCCCGGGACGCTGAAGGGCGCAAACCCTGAGACGCCGGGCGACTGCGTGGCGACGCCAAAAATCTGAATCGTGAGAAAGCGTGACACGCCGGCGGCGAGGAGATTCAGGGCCACGCCCGCGACGATCTGATCGACGCCAAAGGTGACGGTGACGACGGCGTGGACGAGCGCCAATCCGGCGCCCCCGAGCGCGGCGTACAGCGCCCCTGCGAGGGGACCGTGCAGGTGCGCTCCGAGGGCGGCAAAGAACGTGCCGGTGATCATCATGCCCTCGAGCGCGATGTTCACCACCCCCCCACGCTCCGAGAAAACCCCGCCGAGGGCGGCCAGGAGGATCGGCACGGTGAGCCGGATGGCGGAGGCGGCCAGGGGCATCTACGCCGCCTCCTGCTTCCGCAGCACCCGGACGTAGCGCCCCATGATCTCGTACGAGACGACGATCGCCAGGATGATGACCGCCTCGAGAATCGTGATCACCTCGCGCGGCACGCTGCCAAACGCCTGGATGCCTTCCGCGCCGCGGTCCAGATAGCCGAACAGCAGCGCCGCCGGAATCACGCCGAGCGGATCATTGCGCGCGAGCAGCGCGACGGAGATCCCGAGGAACCCCAGGCCTTTCGGGAAGTCGATGTCGAAGTAGCCGGTGCGCCCCAGTAAGTCGCTCAGGCCCACCAGGCCGGCGATCGCCCCCGAGAGGAGGAACATCACGAACTGGATCTGCGCCACGTTGATCCCCGCCGCTTCGGCCGCCGGCGGATTGAGGGCGGCGGCTCTGACCTCGTAGCCGAATCGCGAGCGGCGGAGCCAGAACCACACGACCATGGCGAGCGCCAGCGCGATCACCAGGAACCAGTTGAGCGTCGAGTAACTCGGGAGAGGAGCGCCGAGGGCGTTGAGGAGGGGGGTCAGGCGGGGCATCTGCGCCGACGGCGGGAACAGCGGAGTGCGGATCCGCGCCGTGCTCCCGAGGTGGCGGTCGCGCACCAGCCCGAGGAGATAGAGCACGATGTTGAAGGCGATGTAGTTCATCATGATCGTCGTGATGACTTCGTGGGCTCCGCGCCGCCGCCGGAGGACGGCGGGCACCCACCCCCAGAGCAGTCCACCCAGCATCGCCGCCGCGACGATGACGGTCAGGTGGAGCGCCGGGGGAACCCCGCGCAGACCGAAGGCGGCGAGCGAGGCGGCAAACGCCCCGACGTAGTACTGGCCTTCGACGCCGATGTTGAACACGTTGACCCGAAACCCGATCGCGGTCGCCAGGCCCGCGAAGATCAGGGGCGTGGCGGACGTGAGGATGCTGGCGACGGAGCCGGGCTGCATGTTGAACGCGGCCATGAGCGCGAAGACCCGCAGCGGGTTCTCGTGGATCGCGAGGATGATCGCGGAGGCGATGAGGCCGCCCGCGAGGACCGCGACAATGGGAGCGGCGGCCTGCGCGAGCAGCGGGCCGCCCGCTCTCACGGGACGGCCCGCCCCGCCTGGGGCCCGCCGCCGGCCATGTACAGTCCCAGCGTGGCCGCGTCGGCTTCCCCGCGCCGGAACTCGCCGGCGATCCGCCCGTTGTAGAGCACCGCGATCCGGTCGGCCAGCGCCAGCGCCTCTTCGAGATCGACCGAGACGAGAAGCACGGCCAGGCCCCGGTCCTTGATCTGATGCAGCCTGCGGTAGACGAACTCGGTCGCGCCGACATCGAGTCCCCGGGTGGGTTGCGCCGCGATCAGGATCGTGGGGGTGAAGGCGAACTCCCGGGCGATCACCAGGCGCTGCTGGTTGCCGCCCGAGAGGGCCAGCGCGGGGGTCCCCGGGCCGGCGACGCGGATGTCGTACTCCCGGCAGCACTCGGCGGCGAACCGGTCGACGGCGCGGTCGTCGAGCAGCGGCCCGCCGGGGAACGCGTCTCTCCGGTGATGCCCGAGGATGAGGTTCTCCCGGGCGCTCATGGCCAGCACGAGCCCGAGCCGATGGCGGTCCTCAGGGATATACGCCATGCCGGCGGCGCGCCGCGCGGCGACGCTCAGGGCCGTGACGTCTTGCCCGGCCAGAAGGATCCGCCCGGCGGCGCTCGGCCGCAGCCCCACGATCGATTCCACGAGTTCCGTCTGGCCGTTGCCCTGCACGCCGGCGATCGCGTAGATTTCCCCGGCGCGGACGCTAAAGGAGACCTCCCGGACACGCAGCCGTCCTCCCGCGCCTGAGACCGAGAGACCCGCCACCTCGAGACGCGCGGCTCCGGGCATGGCGGGGGAGCGGGGGACGTGCATCAGGACCGGTCGGCCGACCATCATCTCGGCCAGCATCGGCGGCCGGGCGGCGGCGGCCTGGACCGTCCCGATGACCCGCCCCCGCCGCAGCACCGTGATGCGGTCGGCGATCCCCAGCACCTCGTCGAGCTTGTGGCTGATGAAGATGATGGTTCGCCCCTGATCCCGCAGGCGACGCAGGTTCCGGAACAGTGCACGGACCTCCTGGGGCCCGAGCACGGCCGTGGGTTCGTCGAGGATGAGGAGCTGCGCGCCGCGGTACAGGACCTTGAGGATCTCCACGCGCTGCTGCTCGCCCACGGAGAGCGCCTCGACGCGGGCGTCGAGGTCCAGGTCGAAGCCGTATTGGTCTGCGAGGCCCGCAACGTGGGCGCGCGCTTCCCTCAGGGCGACGACACCCGTCCGGGCGGGCTCCGCGCCGAGGATCACGTTCTCCAGCACGGTAAACGGGGGGAAGAGCATGAAGTGCTGGTGGACCATGCCAATGCCGAGCCGCAGCGCGGCCCCCGGGCCTCGGATCACCACCGGCCGGCCCCGCCAGAGCAGCCGGCCCCCGTCGGGCTGACACAGGCCGTAGAGGACGTTCATCAACGTCGTCTTGCCGGCGCCGTTCTCCCCCACGAGGGCGTGAATCTCCTGTTCGCGGACGCTCAGCGAGACGCGGTCGTTGGCCAGGAGCCCGGGGAACCGCCTGGTGATCTCCTGGAGCTCAATGAGGACCGGCGCGGTGGACTCCGCGTCCTGCGGCACCATCGCATGCGCCCCCGGCCGGACGGCCCCGTGCGCAGGCGGCGCGGCCGCCGATCACTTCCTTCCAACCGACGTGAGGAACGTTTGCAGCTCCTGCCTGTTCGCCGGAACCTTGATCCTCCCCGCGACGATATCCTGCTTGAGCGCCTCGAGCTTCGGCGTGTAGGGACTGAGCAGTCCTCTGTTGTACGCGTTGACCGCGTAGCCGACGCCGCCTTCCCGGAGGCCGAAGACCTGAGGGCCGGGTGTCCACGAGCCCCGGACCAGCGCCCGGATGGCGTCGAAGACGGCGACGTCCACCCGTTTTGTCATGCTCGTCAGGATGTGCGGGCGCTCGTTGGCAGAGACCGTGAGGGACTGGTCGGCGTCGACGCCGATCGCCATCTTGTTCCGCCCCACCGCGGCCTCGAACACGCCGATGCCCGTCGCGCCCGATGCGTGATAGATGACGTCGGCGCCGCGGTCGTATTGGGCCAAGGCCAGTTCCTTGCCTTTGACGGGATCCTTGAACGCCTCCCCGGTGGTGCCCGCGTAATCGGCGTAGACGGTCACCTTGGGGTTGACGTACTCGGCGCCCGCCGTGTAGCCGGCCTCAAACCGCTCGATCAGCGGGATCTTCATGCCCCCCACGAAGCCGGCCTTGTTGGTCTTCGTGTACATGCCGGCCAGGGCGCCGACCAGGAAGGACCCCTCCTGCTCCTTGAAGAGCAGGCACGCGACGTTCGGCGCCGGCGTGTCGGGGCAGCCGTCAACGATGGCGAATCTGGCGGCGGGGAAGTCCTTCGCGACCTTGGTGATGGCATCCGTGAAGAGGAACCCGACCCCGATGATGAGATCGTACTTGCCCTCGCCGAGCAGCCGCACCAGTTCCTCGCGGTTCTGCCCGCCCGCCGTCGGCTCCAGGTACTTGCTCGCGATCCGGGCGCCGAACGTCTTGGCCGCTCGTTCGAGGCCCGCGTATGCCATATCGTTGAACGAGAGATCGCCGCGGCCCCCCACGTCGAACACGAGACCGACCCGGGCCGCCCTGGCCTGCGCGCGCACGTCCGCCGCCGGGGCGGCCAGCGCCACGCACAGGATCACGAAGACGCGCAGGCAGATCGATCGCACGCGCATGTCCCCCACCTCCCCCGTATGGACCCGCGTCTCCGGTTCAGCGCCGTCGGATCGCCTGCGAGGGTACTTCGACGCCTGCGTAGGGGATTCTTTTCCACGTGAGGAGTTTTGCCTCCGGTCGCGTTGGAAAAATACGTAGTAGAGCCGTGAACCATCACCCCAGCGAGGAGGTGGCGCGCATGCTGCTGTGGCCGTCGGCATCTGGACGATCTGCGGTTTTGGAGAAACTGCCCCTGTTTGTCGGACTCTCCCAGGCGGACCTGGGCCGAATCTCCCGGCTGATCAGGGAGGTGGAAGTCCCGGCCGGGAGGCCCGTGGCGGCCGCCGGCGAGGCGGGCCGCGAGCTGTTCGTGATCGTCGACGGCCGGGCGCTGGTGACGACCAGGAGGGGGGGGCGCGTGCGCCTGGGGCCCGGCGATTTCTTTGGGGAAATGAGCCTGATCGACGGCGAGCCGCGGTCGGCGAGTGTCGAAGCGACCACGCCGATGCGGCTCCTGGTGCTCGGCTATCGCGAATTCTGGCAGTTGCTGGACGAGTCCCTGCCGATCGTGCGCCGGATCATGCGGACGTTGTCCAGGCGCCTCCGCCAGGCGGAGAAATCGGCGGTCGCCTGAGCGCGGTCAGGCCACGGTCCCCCTCAGGCGAACCACGTTGTACGCCGGGACGGGTTTGGCGAACCCACGCAGGGGAAGGTCGCCGGCCGGCTCAACCTCCACCAATCCCTCCACCGCCGCGTACACCCGTTCGCTGATCAGGATCTGCTCGGGGCGGGCGGTGTCGCAGAGCCGGGAGGCGAGGTTGGTGACGGTGCCGATGGCCCCGTAATCGAATCGCCCTTCGAAACCGATCCTGCCGAGCGTGGCGAACCCCTGGGCGATCCCCGCGCCGAAGTCGAGCCGGTGCCCTCGCTTCCGCCAGCACTCGATCAGATCGCTGACCCGACCGCGTATGGCGACGGCCATCTGAACGGCGCGCGCCGCGGGGTCCCGGCAGGGGAAGGGGTCGTTGAAGAAGACCATGAACCCATCCCCGGCGAAGCGCTCGAGGGTCCCTTCGAACCGGTAGATCAGATCACCGGTGGCAGAATGGAATTCGCGGAGGATGCCCATGACCTCTTCGGGCTCCGCGCTCTCGGCGAACGGGGTAAATCCCCTCAGGTCGCAGAACACGACCGTGATCTCCCGCCGGTGGCTCTCCAGCGCGCGTTCGTCTCCCGATGACACGATGATCTCGGCCACCTGCGGGGAGAGAAACCGGCGGAGCCGGCCGAGGCGCTCCAGGGACTGCACCTGCTCCACGACCCGCTGCTCGAGCGTGCGGTTCCATTCGGCGAGCTGCGCCGCCTGGGTGTGCAGCCGGGCGGCCTGTTCCCGAACCGTATCGTGGAGGGCTTTGATTCGCAGCATCGATTTGACCCTGGCCACCAGGGCGGCCGGGTCGACGGGTTTCGTCAGGTACTCGTCCCCGCCCGCCTCCAACCCCGCGACGGTATCCTCGGGATCGGTTTTGGCCGTGATGATGATGACCGGCACGAAATGGAGGGCGGCATCGGCCTTGAGGCGCCGGCAGACCTCGAACCCATCCATCTCGGGCATCACGACATCCAGCAGCACCAGGTCCGGCCGCTGTTCTCTGGCGACCGTCAACGCCTGTGCGCCGTCGGCCGCCGTGAGAATGTCGTACCCGTGGGCCGAGAGGTGGGTCTGCAGCACGCTGACGTTCATCGGGTTGTCGTCCGCAATGAGGATTTTCGGCGGCACACTCACGGTAGGTTCTCCGGAACGACGTTACGGGACGAGACGCTGATCGGGATCTGCGCAGAGCCGGGTTGGCCGTGATTCGGTCGGTCGCATGGTCCTCGTCGAGGTCGGGCTCCGATTCTCATTATACCCACCGGACGGGCGCTCCGGCCGGATGCCGGATGAAGGACGGAGGGATCGTGTCGCTCGTCCGACCCTCCGCGCAGGTGCCCGCCGCACCACGACAAGTCTCCTGGCAATCCGGGGGCGATCCGGGAAAGGCCTCCTCGCGCTGTGATAGAATTTTCGGCGAGAAGCGTCCGAACGCGCGGGCGCATGGGATCCTGGGGGGACTCGGTGATGCGCGAACTGGCGGCCCGGCCGATGACCGGCGCTGAGTACGTCGAGAGCCTGCGGGACGGCCGCGACGTGTACATCGACGGCGAACGCGTGGCCGACGTGACGGCGCATCCGGCATTCCGCAACGCGGTGCGGTCGGTCGCGCGCCTGTACGATGCGCTCCATGATCCGGCGTTCAGCGAGGCGCTGACCGCGCGAGACCGCCGGGGAATCCTCACGCACAAGTTCTTTCAGCCCAGCTATTCCGCGGAGGACCTCTGCCGGGCGCGCGACGCGATCGCGGTGTGGGCTCGATTTTCCTACGGGTTCATGGGCCGCACCCCGGATTACAAAGCCGCCTTCATGGCGTCGCTGGGCGCCGCTCCGGAGTACTACGCGCCGTTCGCGGACAATGCCGCCCGCTGGTACCGGGACTATGCGACGAAGGTGCTGTTCTTGAACCACGTGCTGGTGAATCCACCGATCGACCGCCACCGGTCGGTGCACGAGGTCGAGGACGTGTACCTGCACGCCGTGCGGGAGACGGACGCCGGGATCTATGTCAGCGGCGCCAAGATGCTGGCCACCGGGTCGGCGATCACGCACGCGACGTTTGTGGCGCAGAACAGCGCGACGCACCTCGAGGCCGGCAAAGCGGAGAACTACGCGCTCGTCTTTCTGGCGCCGGTCGCGACCGCGGGCCAGACGCTGATCTGCCGCCGTTCCTATGAGGCGGCGGCGGCGAGCCCGTTCGATCACCCCCTGTCCAGCCGGTTCGACGAAAACGATGCGGTGCTCGTGTTCGACAACGCATTCATTCCCTGGGAGCACGTGCTGGTCTACCGGGATACCGACAAGGCCACCGGATTCTATACCGCGTCGGGGTTCCTCAATCGCTACAATCTGCAGTCCCTCACGCGGCTGGGCGTGAAGCTGGATTTCATGTGCGGGCTGCTCGCCCGGGGGCTCGCCGCAAACGGCACGGAAGGATTTCGCGGGGTGCAGGCCCAGCTCGGCGAGGCGGTCGGGTGGCGAAACCTGGTCTGGGCGCTCGTGGCCGCCATGGCGCACGACCCGCAGCCGGGCCCCGGGGGGAGCGTGATCCCGAAGACGGAGTATGCCGCAGCGGCGCGTCTGATTGGGACGCTGGTCTGGCCGCGGGTGAGGGAGATCTTCGCCCTGGCCCTGGGCGGCAGCCCCATCGTCGTGCCCTCGAGCCGCGCCGATCTCGCGCATCCCGCGCTCCGCCCGCTCCTGGATCGCTTCTACCGCGGATCCGAAAGCTCGGCGCTCGAGCGGATCAAGCTGTTCAAGTTGATCTGGGACGCGACCGGCACGGAATTCGGGGGACGGCACGAGCTCTATGAACGGAACTACGCCGGCAATCACGAGCAGGTGCGGATCGACCTCGTCGAGATGGCCAGACGGTCCGGGCTGATGGAGACGTGCACCGACCTCGTGAAGCGGTGCATGGAGGAGTACGATCTCGACGGCTGGCGGGTGCCGATCTGGACCTGACCCCCGGGATGCCCCGCGTGCGCGCCGCGGGGGAGTCGGGGGGGGCGCTCTCGGATGATCCACCAATCGGGGACGCGTTCCGGCGGAAGAAAACGGCGGACGCAGCCGTTACCGCACCAGTGCCCACTGCCGGCGGCATTCCGAAGCCCGGGGCCTGCGAGAGCCAGGTAGGAGGACCTCATGAAGCTTCGCACACAGGTGACCGTCAACGGATCAAGGGGAGCGGGGGTGATCCGCTGGGTCGCGCTGCTCGCGGTTGCAGGGCTCTGCGTTGCCCTGGCGGCGCGGATCACCTTCCGGGGGGCCTCCCCCAGGCCGCAGGCGTCCGCCGCGCCGCCCCCGCCCGCCGTCGTGGTCACCCCGGCGATCGAGGGGACCGTCCCCGTCTATGACGAGAGCGTGGCGCAGACGGTCGCGGTGCAGACGGTGGAGCTGCGGGCGCAGATCGGGGGAACGCTCGAGCAGGTGCTCTTTAAGGAAGGGACCGAGGTCCGAAAGGGGCAGCTGCTCTTCGTGATCGATCAGCGGCCGTATCTCGCGGCCCTTCAATCCGCCCAGGCGCAGGCGGCCAACGCGCAGGCCACCCTCCAGCAGGCCCTCGAACAGGTCCAGGTGGGTCAAGCCGAAGCGCAACTCGTTGCCCTCAAGGCGACCCTCCTCAACGCGCGGCAGCAGGTCGCCCGAGACCGCTACCTGGTGGCTCAGCAGGCGATCGGCCAGCAGCAGCTGGACAATGATACGGCGGCGGAGCAGGCGGCGGCGGCCAACGTGGTGGCCCAGGAGGCCGTGGTCAGGAATGCGGCCCTGTCGACCAAGATCGGGATTGACCAGGCTCGCGCCGGGGTGCAGCAGGCCCAGGCCGCCGTCACGCAGGCGCAGCTGAACCTGGGCTATACCACCGTCCGCGCGCCGATCGACGGCGTCGTCGGCCTGCTGAGCGTCGACCAGGGCAACCTCGTCGCGGCGAACCAGGTGATGGCGACGATGTCGTCCGTGGACCCGATGATCGCGCAGTTCAACGTGAGCGAGCTGCACCTCAACGAGCTGGCCTCCCTCGGTCTTGTCAGTCGATCGGACGCCGAGGCCGCGAACGCAGGCCGGCCCACCCAGACCGCGTCGGCGTTCCAGCTGATCCTGGCCGATGGGAGCGTCTATCCCCATGCGGGGGCGTTCCGGACGCTCAACCGCGCCGTGGATCCGGGCTCGGGAACCATTGTCGTGCAGGCGCTGTTCCCGAATCCCGAGCGGCTGCTGCGGCCCGGGATGTACGCCCGGGTGCGCGTCAAGCTGCAGGACCGGCCCAATACCGTGCTCGTCCCCCAGGCCGCGGTGCAGGAGATCCAGAGTGCCCGGACCGTCTTCGTCGTCGGGCCCGACAACACGGTCTCGCTGCGAACGATCACCGCCGGCGACCCGTACGGAGCTTTCTTCCCCGTCTACAGCGGGGTGCGCGCGGGGGAGCGCGTGATCGTGGAGGGCCTGCAGAAGGTGCGGCCCGGGATGCCGGTCACCCCCGCGGCGCAGCCCGCTCCCCCGCTGCCCGCGGTGTCGGGCGCGACCAAGTAGGCGAGGAGCCATTGTGCTGAGCCAGTTCTTCATCCACCGCCCGAACTTTGCGATCTCGATCGCCGTCCTGATCGTGCTCATCGGGGCGCTGTCGTACACGGCGCTGCCGCGGGAGCAATACCCGAACATCAGCCCGCCCACGGTCACCGTGTCGGCGACCTACGTCGGCGCGAACGCCCAAGCCGTCGCGGAAAATGTCGCCGTGCCGATCGAAGAAGCCATCAACGGCGTCTCGAACGCCGTCTACATGCAGTCCCGGAGCTCGTCCGACGGGGCGTACGCGCTGACGGTGACGTTCAAGTTGGGCACCGACCCGGACCTCGATGCCGTGGCCGTCCAAAATCGGGTGAGCCAGGCCTCGGGCAACCTGCCGGCCGCCGTGAACAACTTCGGGATCGCGGTGCGCAAGGCGTCCCCCAACTTCCTCATAGGCATCGCGCTCCACTCCCCGCAGGACAGTTACGACCCGATCTTTCTCAGCAATTACGCGCTGATCCACGTGCTCGACCCCCTGCTGCGCGTCCCCGGCATCGGCGACTACTTCATCTTTCCCCGGCAGAGTTATGCCATCCGGGCCTGGCTCCGGCCGGACGCGATGGCGGCCCTGGGATTGACGGCGGGAGATGTGGGCGCCGCCATCCGGGCGCAGAACGTGGTGTCTCCGGCCGGGGTCCTCGGGCAGCCTCCGGCCCCAACCGGCACGCAGTTCCAGTACACGGTGAACGCCCAGGGGCAGCTCACCGATCCCAGCCAGTTCAACCGCATCGTCGTGAAGACGCTCTCGGACGGCAGCGTCGTCCGGCTCCAGGACATCGCGCGCACCGAGGTCGGCGCCCAGGACTACGGCACGTACGGCTATCGGAACGGCCACCCCGCCGCGTTCGTCATCCTGCTCCAGAGCCCCGGGTCCAACGCGCTGCGGGCGTCCCAGGCGGTCCGCGCGACCATGAGCGGCCTGGCGCAATCCTTCCCGCCCGGGCTCACCTACGATGTCGTCTTTGACACGTCGCTCTTTGTGACCACCGCGCTCAACGATGTGACCCGCACCCTGGGCCTGGCGTTTTTGCTGGTGCTGTTCGTCATCTTCGTCTTCCTGGGCAAGGCCCGCGCCACCCTCATCCCGATGGCCGCGATCCCCGTCTCCCTCATCGGCGCGTTCGCCGCCTTCGCCGCGCTCGGCTTCACCATCAATATCATGACCATGTTCGCGCTGGTGCTGGCCATCGGCCTCGTGGTCGACGACGCCATCGTCGTGGTCGAGGCGATCGAACGCCAGATCGAAGACGGCCGCAGCCCCGTGGCCGCGGCCGAAGCGGCGATGCGCCTGGTGTCGGGGCCCGTGATCGCGATCGCCCTGGTCCTGGACGCCGTCTTCGTCCCGACCGCGTTCATCGGGGGCATCAGCGGGCAGCTGTACCGGCAGTTCGCGCTGACGCTGGCCGCGTCGGTCACCATCTCGGCCTTCGTCGCGCTCACGCTCACGCCGGCGCTCTGCGGCGTGCTGCTCCGCCCGCAGGACGCCCCGCGGGGACCGCTGGCGCCGTTCTTTGCGGGCTTCAACGCGGCGTTTGCGCGGGCGACCGAGGCGTACATCCGGGGGGTGCGGCGGGCGATCCGGGGCCGCTGGCTCATGATCGGCGCCCTGGCGCTGATTGGGGTGATGGCCTGGCAGCTGCTGAGAGCCCTGCCGTCGACCTTTGTGCCCCTCGAGGATCAGGGGTTCTTCGTCTCGGCGTTCCGGCTGCCCGATGGAGCGTCACAGGACCGCGCGCAGGCGGTCGCCCAGAAGGCGACGCAGTTTCTGCTTCATGTTCCCGGCGTGCAGGCGGTCGTGACGGCCGGCGGGTTCGATGTCTTGACCCAATCGATCAGCTCGAACGCGTTCGCCATGTTCGTCATCTTGACGCCGTGGGACCAGCGGCGGTCCCCACAGACGCAGCTGTTCGCGATCCTCGGGCGCGCCAATTTCGAATTTTACCACTACCCGGAGGCCATCGGGTTCGCGTTTCCGCTGCCCGCGCTCCCGGGCGTGGGGGTCGTGAACGGCTTTCAGTTCATGGTGGAAGACCGGAACGGGACGGGTCAGGCCGACGCGCTGGCCGGGGCCGCGCAGACGGTCATCGGTGCCGCCGGCGCCCGCAGGGAAGTGACCGGCCTCTCGACGGGGTTCAGCACGTCGGTGCCCCAGTTCAACGTCGTGGTGAACCGGGACAAGGCCGGCACCCTCGGCGTGCCCGTCGACAGCATCTTCGGGAGCCTGGCCGCATTTCTGGGGGGGGAGCAGATCAACAACGTGACGCTCTTCGGACGGGTCTACAAGGCGATGATCCAGGCGGAGCCCCAGTTCCGGGCCACCCCCGCCGGCATCGGCAGGATCTACGTCCGCACGAACGGCGGGACGATGGTGCCCTTGAGCACGCTCGCGACCGTGAGCCCGACGACGGGCCCGGCGGTGATCTCCCGGTACAACGGATACTACGCGGCCGAGGTGGACGGCCAGGCCCCGTTCGGCGCCAGCTCCGGTCAGGCCATCGCGGCGATGGAGGCCGTGGCCAAAACGGCGCTCCCGGCCGGATACGGGTATGAGTGGACGGGGCTGGCGCTCCAGGAGAAAGAGGCCAGCGGCGCGCAGGTCCTCGCGTTCGTGCTCGCCCTGGTGCTGGTGTTTCTCCTCCTGGTCGCCCTGTACGAGAGCTGGAGGATTCCGTGGAGCGTGCTCCTTGGGGTCCCGCTGGCCGCGTTCGGCTCGCTCTTGGCGATCTATCTCCGCCACACCTGGCTCCACGACGTCCAGAGCGACGTGTACGTGCAGATCGGGCTGGTGACGTTGATCGGTCTCGCGGCGAAGAACGCGATCCTGATCGTGGAGTTCGCCAAGGACAAGCATGAGCAGGAGGGCCTGCCGGTCGTCGACGCCGCCCTGGCGGGAGCGCGGCTCCGCCTCCGTCCGATCCTCATGACCTCGCTGTCGTTCATCTTCGGGACGATGCCCCTGGTGTTTGCCTCGGGGGCGGGCGCGAACTCCCGCCATTCCCTGGGGACCGGGGTGGTGGGCGGGATGACCATGGCCACGGCCCTGGGCATCTTCTTCATTCCCGTCCTCTACGTCATCTTCGCCGGCCCGGGGGGCAGCCGGCGGCGCGCCGGAGGCGCTCCTCCGGCTACTTCCGCTTCATCCCGCCCATAATCCGTCCGAGGAGTCCAAACAGCGTCAACAGCCCCCCCAACGTCATCAACCCGAGGGATCCAAAGAACAGCATCTGCAGGCCTTCGACTTCCAGTCCCATCTTGGCCATTTGCGCCTGGATCTGCAGCCACTGCGGCATGGTTTCCGCGTACAAGACCAGCCCACCCATGAGCACGATGATGCCGGCAATCTCTGTCACCAGATCCTGCTGCTTCAACAGGATTTCTCGAAATCGGAACAGGGCCGGGATGAGGGCAAGGAGAAGCGTGACGATTGTATTCGAGCCGATCCAACTGGCCGGATCCGTCATGGTGCGGCCCCCCGTGGTACCCCTGTGGTGGCAAACATTCATTCTTCCCCGAAGGGGCCCTTCGGAGGACATGGCGCCATCCGTCTCCCTGTTGCCGTGCTTCTTGCCTTGCCGCTGCCGTTCTCGGGCTGTTGAGGGGGGCTCCGGGCGTCAGGAGGGCTTGAGCCACTGCCGCAGGGGCAGGACGGCGACGCCCGCCCCCTCCAGCGTGCGCTTCAGCATTTTCACCGCCTCCTGCGAAGGGGGGTGGTCGCCGTGCAGGCAGATCGTGTCCACCCGCATGTCCAGCGCCGTCTGGCCGGCCGTGAGCAACCGGTGGTCGCGGACCGCGGTGACCGCCCGCCGGCACATCGCCTCGGGGTCGGTCAGCATGGCATCCGGCCGGCGCCGGCTGACCAGGGTGCCGTCCGCGTTGTACCCGCGGTCGAGGAAGAACTCGTGCGCCACCGTCATCCCGGCGGCCGCGGCCTGCGCGCGCAGCCGGGAGTGGGGGGTCGCCACGATGATGAGGGCGGGATCGATGCGCTTGACGGCGGCGACGATGGCGGCCGCGGTGCCGTCGTCCGCCTCGGCGACGTTGTAGAGCGCCCCGTGGGGCTTGACGTGTTGCAGGCGCAGTCCGTGGGCCTCCACCAAGCCTTTCACGGCCGCGACCTGGTAGAGGACCAGGTCTTCCACCTCGCGCGGCGCCATGTCCATCCGGCGGCGGCCGAAGCCGACGAGGTCGGAGTATCCGGGATGCGCCCCAATCGCGACGTTGTGGCGCTGCAGCAGTTCGATGGTGGTCCGGATCGTGCCCGGGTCGCTCGCGTGAAACCCGCAGGCGATGTGCGCCGACGTCAGGTGTGGGGCGATGTCGGCATCCCGCCCCATGGGCCAGGGCCCGAAGGATTCGCCCATATCGGCCGCAATGTCCACCGAGACCCGTGCCCTCGCCATCCTGTCCGCCCTCCCCCGTCGCCGGCTCCCCGGCTTCGATGCGCGCGCGCGGTGTTCCTCCGGGGAAAGAGGATTTGCCCCCACCGGGTAGAAGGCGGGGCTTCGCCCACCGGAACCGGGAGAGGGAGAAAGGAGCGCGCGGCATGAGGCATCCGCAGCCGGTCGACAGCATGGTGTACCCGCGGCACTCGGGAGTCGCCACGTTCATGCGGTACCCGCACATCCCGGATGCCCGCGGCCTGGACGTGGCCGTCGTCGGCGTCCCGTTCGACACGGCCGCCGGCTACCGCGTCGGCGCCCGGCTGGCGCCCCGCGCGATCCGCGACCACTCGAGCCAGGTCCGCCTGCACCATCCGATTCACGACGTCACCGTCCACGAACGGATCCGCATCGCCGACTACGGGGATGTGCGCACGTCGCCGTTCGAGATCGAAAAGACGTTTGACTGGATTACCGAGGAGTTCGACAAGATTCATGCCCACGGATGCCGGACGATCGCGGTGGGGGGCGACCACGGCATCACCTACCCGATCCTGCGGGCGGTGGCCAAACATCACGGCCCGGTCGCCATCGTGCAGGTCGACTCCCACACCGACACCCATGACCTCCAGTTCGGGTACAAATTGACCCACGCCACACCGTTCCGCCGGGCGCACGAAGGCGGCCTGATCGATCCGAAGAAGGTGATGCAGCTCGGCATCCGCGGCAGCCTGTTCTACCGGGACGATCTGGCGTGGTCCAAAGACCATTACCGGATGGTGCCGATGCACGAGATTCATCGGCGGGGGATGGACGGCGTCGTGGCGGAGATGCGCGAACTCATCGGGACCGCTCCCGTCTACCTGTCCTTCGACATCGACGGCCTGGACCCGTCGTGCGCCCCGGGGACCGGGGTTCCGGAGATCGGCGGGCTCAGCACCTGGCAGGGGATGCAGGTGATTCACGGCCTCGTGGGGCTCAACCTCGTGGGCGCGGACGTGGTGGAGGTCTCGCCGCCCTGCGACAGCAACGACATCACCTCGATCGTGGCGGCGCAATTGCTGTTCGAGATCGCCTCGGTGTTCGCCGTGCGCGGGCGGGTTGACCGTCCGGAACGGTGAGCCGGCCCTCCGCGCGTTCGGATCCATGTCGCCGTCCCAGCCGGTTGTGACCGTGCTCGCTGGCGCGCGCGGGCCGCGGCCCCCCGGGCTCGAGCCTGTGGCGCGGCTGGCGACGATCCGCTACGCGCGGTCGGCCCGGTCGCTCGCCCGGGCCCTGGCGGAGACGGAGGTCCTCCTCATCTGGGACTTCCGGTCCGCCAGGCTGCGCGACGTCTGGTCCCAGGCGCGGAGATTGCGCTGGATCCACGTCGCCAGCGCCGGCGTCGACGCGGTCCTGTTCCCCGAACTGGCGTCGAGCGGCGTGGTGCTCACGAATGCCCGAGGGGTGTTCGACCAGGCGATCGCCGAGTACGTGCTCGGCCTGGTGCTGGCGTTCGCCAAGGGTTTTTGGGCGACGTTCGATCTGCAGCGGCGCCGTGCCTGGCGCCATCGGGAGACCGAGCACGTGCGCGGACAGACGGCGCTGATCGTGGGCGCGGGTGGGATCGGGCGGGCGATCGGCCGGCTGGCCGGGGCCGCCGGGATGCGCGTGCTGGCGGTGGCCCGGACCGCCCGCGCCTCCGACCCCGATCTGGGGCGGGTGACGGCCGTGGGGAACCTCGGCGCGGTCCTGGGAGAGGCTGATTATGTGATCATCGCCGCGCCCCTGACCGCCGAGACCAGGGGGTTGTTCGGCGCCGCGGCGTTTGCCCGGATGAAGCGGACGGCCCGCCTGATCAATGTCGGCCGGGGAGCGATTGTCGATGAAGCCGCGCTCCTGGGAGCGCTCCGTTCGAAGCGCATCGCCGGCGCCGCGCTGGACGTGTTTTCGGTGGAGCCGCTCCCACGGCGGCATCCCCTCTGGCGCCTGCCGGGCGTGCTCGTGTCCCCCCACATGTCCGGCGACTTCGTGGGGTGGGCGCCCGCGCTGTCGGCGCTGTTTGTCGAGAACTACCTGCGCTGGCGGCGCGGCGAGCCCCTGCTCAACGTGGTCGACAAGGCGCTCGGCTATGTCCCCGGGGCGGCGGGCGAATCGAACGACAGGAGGCGGCTCCCGTGATCGACTCCGGCACGCGCATCGCCATTCCCGCCCGGCGGGGAAAGGCGGCTCGAATCCGGGAGGGGCAGGTGATCACCGTCATCAACACCCATGGCCAGCAGGTCGTGGATACCTGGGCGTTCTGCGCGCGGGACCTGACCGAGTTCATGTCGATGGAGCACAGCCGGGCCGCGATGGAAAAGATCATCCCCGAAGTGGGCGATGTCTTCGTGACCAACCGGAGGCGGCCGGTGCTCCAGGTGATCGCCGACACCACGCCGGGGATCCACGATACCCTGATCGCGGCGTGCGATCGGTACCGGTACGAACTCCTCGGCTGCCGGGACTATCACGACAACTGCGCGGACAATCTGGTGGCTGCCCTGCGGGAGCTCGGGGAGGTCGCGCCGGAAATCCCTTCGCCGCTCAACCTCTTCATGAACATTCCCGTTGCCGGCGGCCGGTATGTGTCATTCCAGCCTCCGGTCTGCGCGGCCGGCCAATCCATCGCGCTGCGGGCCAGGACGGACCTGATCATCGCCTTCTCGGCGTGCCCGCAGGATATTGTGCCGATCAACGGGTTGGCCCGCGCGCCGACGGAAGCGCACTTTACGGTGGTCTGACGCCGGCGGCAGACGGCGTGCCCGCGGGCCGGGAGACGGCGCCGCCTAGTCCCGCGCTGCGAATTGCTTCGCCATTCGCAGGGTGACGCCCCATCCCTCGGCGTTCTGGAGAATTTCCACCCGCTGCATCAGCCGGCTGATCAAGTACAGTCCCCGCCCGCCGGAATCCGATTCCAGCGAGAGGGACCCGGGGACGGCGGGAGGAGCGCCGGCGATCCCCCAATCCCTGACGATCACCGTCAGGCCGGAATCATGGCAATCGATGGCGACTTCTGCGGGGCCGATCCCGTCCTGGTAGGCATGCCGCCGGACATTCGTCAGCGCTTCGCCAACCGCCAGTTCGACATCGCGCGCATCCTGTTCCGACGCCCCCCTGATGCGGGCCGCCGCATAGAGCAGTTTTCTGGCGAAGCGAATCGCGTCAGGGTGCGTGGTGACGTGCAAAGACAATGAGAGCGCCGTGGCCGGACCCCGCCTTTCCCCTCTCCGTGTAAGACATTCTGCCGCCGCAGCGCAGAAGCCCTGCTGCGGAGGCGCCGCCCCGCCGGCGCCTCCGGCCGGGCGCCCGGCGGTCCCGCCGACCCGGCAGGAGACGCCGTTTACCCCCTTGAAGCGGACACCGCCCGGGCCTGCGCCGGCGGCGCGGAGGCCCGCGGGGGGACCGGATGTGGCCCGCAGCGTTTTCCCCATGGTCGTGCTGACAAGGGTGGTGCGCGGCGCCCGTGCGCTGGGCGCGTGCGGGCGCGCCGCTGCGCCGCGGCGCGTGTGGGCCCACGACCTCCCGCCGATCCGGGGAGGCCGGCAGGACGCGCTGCTGGAGTGTTCCACGGAGGAGACGCCCGAGGCGCTGGTGATTCACCCCACCGGGGAACTCGACCACGAGACCGTCCCGATCCTGCGCGTCCCGCTGACGGCGGGGGTCGAGAGCGGGCGTCACGTGGTCATCGATATGGCGGGGGTGCTGCATATCGACAGCCTGGGGATCCACGAGCTGCTGGTGCACCGGCGCCTCTGCCGCGCCCGCGGCCGGTGCCTGGTGCTCGTCGCGCCGCGCGGGCCGGTGCAGCGGGTCATCAACATCGTGGATCTCGGCAAGGTCATCCCTGTGTTCCCTTCCATGGATCTGGCGCTGGGCGCGATTCGCGCGGGCACCCCGTGCTGAGCGGGCGGAGACCGTGAGGTCCGTGAGGGGGCCGGAAGCGCGTCCCGCGTTCCGCCTGCCCGCCGCGTCCGGCCTCCGCCGGCTTGCGCTGCGGGTGCGGGATCTCGACGCGGCCGTCTCCTTCTACGCCGACCGCCTGGGGATGCCGGTCACCGGGCGGGACGGCGGCCGCGTCGTGCTGGCGCCCGCCGGAGGGGCGTTCGTCCTCGACCTCGAGCACGCGCCCCTGGCGCCGGTGCGCCCCCATCCGTCCATCGGGCTCTACCATTTCGCCTTCCTGCTGCCCGATCGCGCCTCCCTCGCCGCCGTGATCCGCCGGCTTCTCGAGGCGAGATGGCCTGTCGACGGCGCCAGCGACCATGGGGTCTCCGAAGCGCTGTACGTCCGGGATCCCGAAGGGAATGGGATCGAGCTCTATCGGGACCGCCCGCGGGAGACCTGGTCGATCGGCCCCGCCGGGGTTGAAATGATGACCGCGCCGCTGGACGTGGCCGGCCTGCTCGCGGAGGCGAAGGAGCCAGGCCCGCTCTCGGCGGAGGCGCGGTTCGGCCACATCCACCTGCACGTGGGCGACCTCGCCGAAGGAGAACGCTTCTACGCGGGCGTGTTAGGCCTGGACGTCACCCAGCGCTCGTACCCGGGCGCGCTGTTCCTCTCCGTGGGGGGCTACCATCACCATGTGGGCCTCAACACCTGGGCGCAGGGGCGGCGGCCGCCGGACGGCGCAACGGGCCTGATCGGGTATGACTGGGCCATCCCGGCCGGCGCGCTCGGGCCGCTCAGGACGCATCTGCGGGACCGCGGGACGCCGTTCGAAGACACCGGGACCGGGATCGCGGTCACCGATCCCGCGGGCATCGGCGTCGACCTGCGCGAGGCCTAGCACGCGCCGTTCGCAGTACCACAATAATCGCCAGACGTCTACTGAATTGGCGGCCAGGGCATGAACAGGCATGGGACCGCCCATGGAACCAACGGCGCTCGCCGCAGCGGTGGTGAAGCAACTGGGGCTGGCCATCAAGGCCTCCGGCCTCTATCCACCCGCCCACCCCGGAAACGTCCAGGCCGGCGAGGCGTTGCTCAAGGCCCTGCGCGCGTATGCCGAGACGCACGGCCAGTTTCGGTTGATCGTCGGAAAACACACCCTCTCAGTCAAGGGCAGCGTGATCGAGGGCCGGGGGAACAGCGACCTGGCCTACACGCTGTACGGCCGCAAGCTCATCCAGGTCACCGTCCTGCCAACCGTGAGCCAGCAGCAACTCGCCGCATTTGTCCAGATCGTCGGCATGGACCGCGCCACACTCGAGGAGGGCGGGGGCGCCCGGCAGCTTCTGAAAGCGTCGGGCGTGGCGGACATTCAAGTGAAAGAGCTCGCCATGGACGCGGACGAGGAGGCCGACACCCTCGGCGTGGATGCGTTCTTCGGCCTGCTGGGGCAGGGCCGGTTGAAGCCGCAGGAGCGGGAGAAGCTCCTTGAAATCCTGCGCGCCGGCCCCGAACAGGCGGGGCGGCTGTTGCAGAACGCCTACGCGCTGGCGGGGAAAGTTGGGGGGGGCGGCGGCGGGGACGCACAGGTCCAGCAGGTCTACCAGGCGATCAAGGGCCTGGAGCGGGTGATCCTGGACGAGCCCTACGCCGACCATCAGTCCCTGTATGCCAACCTCGGCGAGGCCGCGCTCCTGCCGGAGGGGCCGGAGGGAGCGCTCGGCCCCCGTCTGGGGCGCGCCCTGGTCTCGGGGGCCCGCAACGACCAGGGGACGCAGGTCCTCCTGGACCACCTGTCCAGCGAGCAGCTCGCCAACATCATTCTCAATTCGCTGGGGGAAGGGGACGTCGTCGAGCAGGTCGCAGACGCCCTGGACGCCTTCACGCCCGACCCCGAGAAGGCCGGGCGCATTCTGTCCTTCCTCGACCTGGCGCTTCCCAAGGCGGGTGAGCGCGGAGTCCCGATCAGCGTCGCCGTGATGATGAAACTTGAGTTCCCGGCCTTCGTCGCGCCGGACGAGGCTCCTGATTTCGCCGAATTCGACGAGGGCCGGATCGCGGTCCCCGCGGCGGAGCGCGAGCGGGTTCTCGGCGAGATCCGCTCGGTCGACCAGGCCGGAGTCCTTCGTGATGCGCTCCGGGCCTGCATCGACGTCCTGGCCACCAATCTGGATAAAGAGGAACTGACCGATGTCGCCGAGAGCGCGGTCGGGCACCTGGACTGGCTGATCGAGCATCGCGAATTCGCGCTCCTGCGGGAGATCCTGACGCGCGTCAACACGCTCGCGTCCGCGGCGGAGGGCGCGCGCGCGGAAGTGATCCACGGCCTGCTGGAGCGTGTCGCGGACGGTCCCCTTCTGCAGAAGCTCCTGGAGGCGTTCTGGCAGGGGCGGGCCACGCTCGCCGAGCTGGAGATTCAGAAGTGCGCGGAGGTGCTGGGCGGCACCCTGATCGCTCCCCTGGCGCGGGCCCTGGGGGCCGAATCCCGGGCCGGCATGCGGGCGCTGCTCTGCGACCTTCTGGTGCGCATCGGCGGGGAGCACGTCGACGAGATTGGAACGTTTATCACCGACACCCGCTGGTACCTCGTGCGGAACATCGCGAGCGTCCTCGGGCGGATTGGGGCCCCCCAGGGGGTCGCCTATCTCGCCCAGGTGGTCCACCACGTGGACTCCCGGGTCCGCATGCAGACGCTGAACGCGCTCGCCGGCCTGGGGACAGACGACGCCCAGGGCCTGATCGGTGAGTTCCTCAACGATCCCGATGAGCGGATCCGCCTGAAGGCGTTGAAGCTGCTTGATGCCCGCGGCATGGAGGCGGCCCTGCCCACGCTGATTGTCCTGTTGGAGACGCACGATCCGTTCAACCGGCTGTTTACGATCAGGCAGGCCGGGATCGAGACCGCGGCCCGCCTGGGGGCCAGGGGCGCGCTGCCCGCCCTGAAGAAGCTCGCGCACGGGCGCGTGGTCTTTCGGCGTCGCACCCGGGAGCTGCGCCGGCTCGCCCGGGTGGCCGTCGCCGCCATCGAGCAGCCGTCTCTCGACGGGCCGGCCATCGCCATCGCCGACGGCAAGCGAAGCGCGCCGTGAGCGCTCCACGCCCCGGCACGCCGCCCGCGGACGCTCCCGTGCTGTGGCGGGGCGATGCGGAAGGGCTGAAGCGCCCCAGGTCGGACAAGCCCGGGGAGATCCTGAAATTGCTTTCCCGGTCGAGGCGGCACGCCACCCTCTACGGCGCCGACCACCCCGTCGTCACGGACGTCATCCGTGAACTTCACGAGCTCCTCAAGGAACCGCTCTCGACCCGGCCCTTCATCCGGCTCTTCATTCGCGACGATACCTTCTTCGTGGAGAATAACGTTCTGCTGGAAGAGAGCCTGAAGTACGACGCGCTGCTCACCGCCTTTAAGGAGCGCGAGATCAGTCTGGTCCGGCTGGACGCGGGGGTGGAGGCTGCGGAGCTGGCGCACCTCACCGGGCTCCTCAACATGAAGGCCGAGGAACTCCGCGATCATGGGGGCCCGCTCTCGTATTTGAAGGAACACGGGGTTCACCACATCGCGATAGGGTCTATCCCCGACGCGAAAGCGAAGATGAATCTGGGCCTCCCAGGCGGCCAGGGCGGGGCGGGGGCCCCAAGCGGTCCGGGTGGCCAGAGCGGTCCCGGCGGGCAAAGCGGCCCGGGTGGCCAGGGCAGGGCGGGGGCCCCAAGCGGTCCGGGGGGCCAGGGCGGTGCGGGGGCCCCAAGCGGTGCGGGCGGCCAGGGCGGTGCGGGGGCCCCAAGCGGCCCGGGCGGCCAGAGCGGTCCCGGCGGGCAAAGCGGCCCGGGCGGTCAGGGACTTCAAGGCGTGGGAACCGGCCCAGGCGGCGAGGGAACGCCGGGGGGGGCGGGGGAGGAGGGTGGCCCGAGCGCAGACGACCAGCTGCTGGCACTGCTGGGGGACATGCTGCCGGCGAAGGTGAATCCGCAGGCGGTCTATCGAAGCGGGCTGCGTGTCATGGACGAGTTGACGTACGAGGTGTCCCAGAACGCTCCGCCCAATATATGGAAGGCCGAAAAGGTGGTCGGCCACTTCCTCGACATCCTCACCGAGCAGGGCGCCGCCCAGCTTGGGGTGGCCGCCCTGAAGCGTCACGACGAGGACTCATTCCATCACTCGGTCAACGTCTGCATTCTCTCGCTGATGATCGGGTCGCGGCTGGACCTGGATCGTCCGATGCTCACGGTCCTGGGCGTCGCCGCGCTTCTTCATGACATCGGCAAGTCCCGAGTTCCTCAGGAGCTTCTCACCAAACCGGCAAGGCTGACCCCCGAGGAAGAGGAGGTCGTCAGACGGCACACCATCTACGGCGCGCACGCGCTGCGCGACTTCCCCGACCTCCTCAGGCTGGCGATGGTGGTGGCCTTCGAGCACCATGCCAACTACAATCTCTCCGGGTATCCGGCGATCACGTTGAAGAAGGTGCCCCACGTGCTCACGCGAATCGTGCAGGTGGCCGATGTCTTTGACGCCGCAACCTCGTCCCGGCGCGGCTACCGCCGGCCGAAGAGCGCCGCGGAGGTTCTGCGCATCCTCCTGACCGAGGCGGGGACGCTCTTCGACCCTGTGGTGGCGAGGCTGGCGGTGGGCGCGCTGGTCGACCTCTATCGCCGCACCCCGGACCCCCAGACGGTGGCGCTGCCCGACTGAGCCTCAGGCCGTCACGACGATCGCCCGGCCGACGATCTCGCCGCGGTTGAGCGCGTCGTACGCCCGGGCGGCATCATCGAGGGAAAAGCGGCGGGAGATCGTCCGCTCGGGCGCAATCACCTTCCGCTCCGCCATGCGCAGCAGCGCCGGCACGTCTGCGCGCACCCGTCCCCCGTACGATCCAATCAGCCGCACACCACGCCGCACGAGGCGGGTGATCTCGATGGGAGCGGCCGCATTTCCCGCCGCGATGCCGACCACGATCACCCGGCCGCCGTCTCTCGTGGCTTCAAATGCCTGCACGACGGTCTCCGGGCGGCCCAGCGCTTCAAAGGCCACGTCCACCCCGCGCCCGGCGGTCTGGTCCCGGATCGCCGCCGCGACATCCACCTTTGAGGCATCGACGACGTGCGTGGCTCCGAGCCGGCGCGCGGCGTCCAGCTTGTCCTCCCGCACATCCACGGCGACAATCATCGAGGCGCCAAAGGCCCTGGCGAGCTGAATGAGGTTGGATCCCACCCCGCCCGTGGCCACGACGGCGACACTCTCTCCCGCCCGCAGCTCCGCCTGGTGGCGGATCGCGCCATAGGCGGTCATGAGCGCGCAGCCGATGATGCACGATTCCTCCAGGGGGAGGCCGTCGGGCAGCGGGAACACGTCGGTGGCAGGCACCACCGCGTAGTCGGCCAGGCCCCCCATGCTGTACATCGCCAGGGGGGTCCCATCGGCGCGGCTCAAGCGGCTGGCGCCGTCGTAGAGCTGTCCGCGCAGGCGGTTGATCGAGAAGAACGTGACGCAGAGATCGTCACGCCCCTGGACGCAGAACTCGCAGGCGCCGCACGGCATGATAAAACTGCACACCACCCGCGTTCCGTCGCCGAGGCCGGCGACGCCGGGCCCCACCGCGGCCACCGTCCCGGAGATCTCATGCCCCAGCACCGCGGGAGTGGGAAACGTGACTTCACCTTTGATGACGTGGAGGTCGGTGTGGCAGACTCCGCAGGCGGCCACCCGCACGAGCACTTCGCCCGACTTGGGTACGGGGGTGGGGATGTCTTCGATCTCCAGGGGGGCGTGCACCCGAGGGAGCACGACGGCGCGCATACCCCTCGCCCTGCCCTCCAAGCCGCCTAACGGGCGCGGCCCAGGACCCGGACCGCGAACTCGATAGACGACTGGTCGATGAAGCGCGCCGGTGGAACGAACTGGCTGATCTGATGCAATCCTTGATCCTCCCTCATACGGGCGGGAGCAGGACATCGAGGACGGCGGGTGTTCCGGCGCGCACGGCTTCGCGGGCCCTCTCCACGGCCGCCGGAAGATCCGGGGCCGATCGAATGCGCTCCCCGTACCCCCCCGCCGCCCGGGCGATCGCGGCATGGTCCACGCCGTCGCCGAAGCTGGACGAAAAATCGCCCGCCCGCACCGCTTCCCCGGCGGGATGCTGGCGCGCGGTCGCGTCTCGTACCGCCGCCCAGCCTCTGTTGTTGTACACGACGGCGAGGAACGGCGCCCGGTACTGCCGGCTCACCCACAAGGCCGCCGCCGGGGCGCCGAACAGGAACGACCCATCGCCGAGGAGGCAGACGATCTCGGACTCGGGGCGGGCCAGCTTGACGCCGATGGACGCGCCCAGGCCCCAGCCGAGGCTCGAGCCGCCCGCCGCCAGGAGCGACCCGGCGACCGAGCGCGGCAGGTGCCGGGCCGCTCCGGCCGCGTTGGTCACCAGTTCGGTGACAACAATGGTTTCGGGCGAGAGCATGGCGCCCAGTTGCGCCGTCAGCCAGGCGGCGGTGATCGGCCCGCCGGGTGCGGGAGGCGCCGCGGCGTCCCGCCATTCCGCGCGCATCCGGCGGACGTCGCGTTCGATCGCCTGCCTCCGGGCGCGGACCCGCTCCGCCACCGTGGATGTCCAGCCGCGCCGGACTTCGTCGCGGAGGCGGGGGAGGGTCGCCGCGGCATCCGCGCGGGCGGACAGGTGCGCGGGGAACAACCAGAGGGGAAGATCGTCTTTCAATGGATCCACGTCCAGATGGATGATCCGGGCCGCCGCGGGAGGCTGCGACGCCGACGGAATCCAGGGCACATCGCAGTCGATGATCAGGACCAGATCGGCCGCGTCCAGCCGGTCGCTCCGCTCCACGCCGAGGTAGAGGGGATGATCGGTCGGGAAGTTCATGGCGGTCCGGGGAAGCATCTCGAGCACCGGGAGCGCGAGCTGATCCGCCAGCGTGACCAGCTCCGCCACCGCCTCGGGCCTGCGGCCGATGTAACTGGTGATCACGACGGGCCGCTCGGCGTCGCAGAGCCAGCGGCCCATCTCGCGCAGCGCCGCGTCCTCCGGGATGGTGGGGACGGGCGGCGCGCACAGCGCCGGGGGAGCCAGTTCGACGAAGGACACCGGTTCCTCCAGGACCTCCCGCGGCGCCGTCAGGTAGACGGGGCCCGCCGGCTCCGCCACCGCGAGGCGGAGGGCCCTCTGCACGATGCGCCCGATATTCGTTCCGCGGTGCAGCTCGTACTCCCATTTGACGTAGGGCCTGACGATGCCCGCCTGGTCGTAGATGTCCTGGATGAACTGGACGTAACTGTCCCGGCTCCCCTTGAGCTCCCCCCGGTCGGTAAACGGCGCCCGGCCGGCCAGGATGAAGACCGGGACGCGCGAGCGCGCCGCGTTGTGGACGGCCCCGCCCAGATTGGCGGTTCCCTGGTCGACATGAACGATCAGCGCCTGGGGGCGTCCCGTCGCCTGGGCGAACCCGTGGGCCGCGCTCAACGCGACCGTCTCATGGGGACACATGATGACCCGGGGCGCGGGCCGGCCCAGCGCACGGCACTTGGCGAACGCCTCGACGAGCGATGGGTGATCCGTGCCGAGGTTGGCGAAGATCAGTTCGACTCCGGCAAAGCGCAGGGCTTCGATCAGCGCCTCCGCGGCGGTGTCCACGGCGATCCGCCGGTCCGCGGGGGCGTCTTCGGCGATCCGCATCTCGTGGCTCACGGCGTCACACGCCCGCCGACGTCTTCAGCTTCCCGCGATACCGCGAGCGGAACTTGGCGACTTTGGGCGAAATGATGGCCCGGCAGTACGGCTGCTCGCCGTGGAGTTTGAAATACTCCTGGTGGTAGTCCTCCGCTTTGTAGAAGGCCTGATACGGCGTCACCTCGGTGACGATCGGGTCGCGCCAGACCCGGGCGGCCGCCAGATCCCGGATCACCTGCTCGGCGGCGGTCTTCTGGGCATCGCTGTGGGTGAAGATCGCCGAGCGATACTGCGGGCCCTCATCCGGTCCCTGCCGGTTGAGCGTGGTCGGGTCGTGCACGGTGAAGAACACGTCGAGGATTTCCCGAAACGAAACGACCTTCGGGTCGAACGTGATCTGGACCGCCTCGGCGTGCCCGGTGCTCCCCGTGCACACCTGACGGTACGTGGGATTCGCCACCGTGCCGCCGGAGTAGCCCGAGGCCACGTCGTCCACGCCCTTCAACTCGGCGAACACCGCTTCGATGCACCAGAAGCAGCCCCCGGCGAGCGTGGCGATCTCCCTGGCGTTCGGTGCGGCGTCCGGTGCCCTGGCTTCTCGGCTCATACGGTGCTTTTCCATGCAGGCCCGTCGGGCTTCCTGCTGGGGCGGTGGCTCGTGCGTTCCAGGGCGTCGGGGCGGCGCGCTCGAACGGTGAGGCATGCGACGGCGGATCCTCCAGTCGTGTTCCATCTCGGCGAGGTCGTCCGGCGCGGATCCTGGTTCTTCCGGGATCTCGTGCCGGGGGTCTAATTCCGGGCATTTTGGGGCATGATTACCGTACCAAAGGTCCATCTGGACGGATGGGACCTTATGTCTGCGAGGTGGGATCATGCGGAAGATGATGGTACTGATCCTGGTCATCCTGGCTCTGGGCATCGCTCCGGTCACCGCCGGCGGCACGGCGGCGAACTCGTCGAATCCTCTCGTCGCCCGCCTCTCGAGCCTCAACGGGCAGGCGTTCGACGTGGCCTTCACCCAGGCGCTCATTCCTATTGACGAGGAAGCCGTGGAGATGGCGATGACGGCGACCCTGTACGCCGATCACTCCACCCTCCTGCGCTGGAACCAGGACTTCGTCGAGCGCAAGAACAAGGAGATCCGGAAGATGCTCAGCCTGCTGCAGTCGATGGGCGCCAGGCCCAGCGAGCGGCGGGCGGGGGTGGCGACGGCCCACGTCAAGAAGCTGCGGACGCTCCGCGGCGCCGCCCTCGAGAAGACGTACCTCCCGCTCCTGGCGGCGCAGCTCGACCAGAGCGCTTCGTTGGAGCACCTCGCCACGGGCAAGGCGAGCCGGTCGGAAGTGCGCGACTTCGCCAAGCAGTCGGTGAGGATGGACGGCCAGGAATCCACGACGCTCCGGAGCTGGTTGAAGCAGTGGTACAAGTAGCGTTGAACCGGTAAGCCGTCAGACGTAGACCGGCGGAGGGCCGCCGCATGCGCGCGGCCCTCCGCCGAGGAATCCGCCCCCCAATCCCCGAAACCTCTGCTCGAGCCCTGACCCGCCGACCGCTCGTGCTCACACGATAGCGTTCGCCGCCCGTTGCGCGCGCCGGGCCGCGCGGCCTGGACGGCCGCGCGCAGGCGGCCGATCGGAGGGGAGATCCCGATGAGTCACGGCAGGGCGGACGGCCCGAGCAAGCTGACCTCGCTCGCGGACGCCTGCCGGCTGATTCCCGACGCCGCCTCGGTGACGTTCGGCGGGGTCCTGCTCAACCGCGCTCCCGCGGCGTTCGTGCGGGAACTGGCCCGGCAGCGGCGCCGGGGTCTTCGCCTGGTCAAGCCGTCTCCCGCGTACGATCTGGACCTGCTCTCCGCGGCGGGGTGCCTCGCCGAAGCGGCGATCGGCATCACCACCTTCGAAGCGCGATTCGGCCAGAGCCGCCAGTTCCGCCGGCAGGTCGAACGGGGAACCCTCAAAGTCCGGGAGCACTCCTGAGCGACGATCCTCGCCGGGATGCAGGCGGCATCCCTCGGCATTCCGTTCCTACCGATCCGGGGGCTCCGCGGCACGGACGTGGCGAGGGCCGGCGGCTTCGCCACGGTGCGCGATCCCTACTCGGGGGAGGAGGTCTACGCGATTCCCCGCATCCGGCCGGACTGGGCCGTCCTGCACGTCCACGAGGCGGACGAGCAGGGAAACGCGCGCATCTACGGCTCCCCAGGGTACGATCTGGTCATGGCCGAGGCGGCCGCGCGGGTGATCCTCACCGCCGAGCGCATCCTTCCCGCCGAAGAGTTCGCGGCCCATCCCGAGTTGACGAAGGTCCCGGGCATCTTCGTCTCGGCGATCGTCCGGCTTCCGGGCGGCGCCGCCCCGGGCGCGTGCATGCCCGATTACGATGTCGACGCCGGCGGGATCGGGTCCTACTTAGCGTCGGCGGAATCCGAGGCGGACCTGCGCCTCTACCTGGAGCGCGTGAATCCATGAGGATGGGACCGGCGGCGCCCCGGGGAGCGGCGTGAGCCGGGAGATCCCGGTCTCCGACCTGATGGCGGTGGCCCTCGCCCGGACCATCCGCGACGGCGAGGTCGTCGCTCAGGGGGTGGACAGCCTGCTGGCGTCCCTGGCGATCCTGCTGGCCCGCGCGACGCACGCGCCATCGCTCACCTGGATCACGGTCGCCGGGGGGGTGAATCCCGATCCCGGGACGCTCCCCGACTCATCGACGAGTCCCGCCTGGCTTCAGGGCACGCGCGCGATCCTTGGCAACCCGGAGTTCTACCGGCTGGCGATGCGCGGCGGCATGGACCGCATGTTTCTCGGGGCGGCCCAGATCGACCGGCACCTGCGGCTCAACCTCACGGTGATCGGCGATCGCGACCGTCCCCGGGTCCGCCTCCCCGGGGGTGGGGGCGCGGCCGTTCTGGCCCAGGTCATCCCGCACGTGGTCGTCTGGAGGACCCGGCATACGCCGGCGATCTTTGTCCCGGAGGTGGATTTCGTCACCGCGCAGGGCAACGTCGAGGCGGTCGTCACGCCGCTGGGGGTGCTGCGGGCCCTGGACGGTCGCCTGGTCCTCGATGCGCGGTTTCCCGGAGTGTCGCCCGAGGAGATCGCAGCCCGAACCGGATTCCCCGTGCTCCCGCCGGGCCCGGTGCGGGTGTTCGAGCCGACCAGGGATGAGCTCCGCATCCTGGGCGATCTGGATCCCGGGAGACGCCGAGAACTCGAATTTCCCCGCGCGCCGCGGTAGCGGCGTCCCTGCTCGCGCGCTTTGATAGACTGGTCATACCGTGGGCGTCGACCGGCTCCAACTGCTGGACTGGAAGCGCCAGATCTTCGCGCTCTACGAACGGATCCGCCGGTCGCCCGATCCTGCCGCCGCGTGGAGGGACTGGCGGGCGGTGCGCGACCAGTTGTTTGCCTCCCACCCCCAGTCGCCGATCCCGGCGCCGGCGCGGGCGGCGTTCACGGAGGTCCCGTATTACGACTACGACCCTGCGGCGCGGGCGCTGGCGGACGTGGAGGAATCCACCCCGGTGGTCTACGATGTCCCAACCAGCGAGGGCGGTTCGTACCGGTTCACCCGATTCGGCGCCGCCCGATTCGCGCTCCGCGGCCACCCCCTGAGGCTCGACCTGTTCTGGCTGGAGGGGTATGGCGGCGGGCTCTATCTGCCGTTTCGCGACGCCACCAGCGGGGACGAGACCTATGGGGCGGGCCGGTATCTCCTCGATACGATCAAAGGCGCCGATCTCGGCGCCGAGGGTGGCCGGCTGGTTTTCGATTTCAACTTCGCGTACCACCCGTCGTGCGTCTACGACCCGCGCTGGGTCTGTCCGCTGGCGCCGCCGTCGAACCGGCTGCCGGTCCCGGTCCGGGCTGGCGAGCGGCTCGCGCCGCGAGGGACGCCGGCCGGAGCCGTTGAACACATCGGCCGAGGTCGGCCGTGACGAGGAGGGGTGGGGATGGAAGTCGTCAACCCCGTCATCAAGCGCTGGCGCCACCAGGCGGAGGCGGACTTCGAAGGATTCTGGGCCCGCGCCGCCGAGGCGGTGCCCTGGTTTCGCAAGTGGGAGACCGTGTTCGAATCGACCCCCCCGACGTTCCGCTGGTTTTCAGGGGCGCGCACCAACCTGAGTCACAACTGCCTGGACCACCACGTGGGGCGGGGATGGGGGGGCCACGCCGCGCTGGTGACGGAGAACGAGCGGGGGGAACAGCGGGTCTTGACCTACGCGCAGCTGCTTGGGGCGGTGGAGGCCGTTGCGGCCGGCCTGCGGAGGATCGGGGTCCGGCGCGGCGACCGCGTGGCGATCTACATGCCCACCTGCGCCGAAGCGATCACGGCGATGCTGGCCACCTGCCGCATCGGCGCCATCCATCTGGTGGTGTTCGCGGGGTTCGGGAGCGAGGCCCTGGCCGAGCGCATCCGGCTCGCGGGGGCCCGCGCCCTCCTCACCGCCGATGTCACCTGGCGTAAAGGCAACGAGGTCAATCTCTGGGACATCGCCCGGCGGGCGCTTGCGGATCCGGAGACCCCCATCGAGAAGGTGGCCGTCCTGGTGCGGGGGAGGACGCGGCCGGCCCTCGATCCGACGCGCGACCTCGAGTGGCCCGCCTTCCTCGCGGAGGGCCCGGAGGCCGAGACCCGCTGCGAGAGCATGGAAGCGAACGACCCCGCATTTATCCTGGCCACCTCAGGCACGACGGCCAAGCCGAAACTGGCGGTGCACAACCACGGTCCGTACCAGGTCGGCATCGCCAGCGCCGGCAAATGGCTGTTCGACCTGGCCCCCACGGACGTGTGGTGGTCGACGTCGGACATCGGCTGGATCGTCGGGCACAGCTACATTGTCTACGCCCCGCTGCTGGCCGGGTGCACGACGATCGCCTACGAGGGGGCCCTGGATCACCCGGGGCCGGAGCGGTTCTACGGGATCGTCGCGCGGAACCGCGTCACGGGGATCTTCACCTCGCCGACGGCAGCCCGGGCGCTGATGCGCTACGGCGCCGCGCCGGCGCGGCGCTTCAACCTGCGTTCGCTCGAGCGGGTGGTCTGCGCCGGCGAGGTGCTGAACGCGCCGGTGTGGGAATGGCTGCAGAAGGAGGTCCTCGAGGACCGGGTGCCGGTGATCGACCACTGGTGGCAGACCGAAACCGGAGGGCCCGTGATCGGCAATCCCTATGGGATCGGGCTGCTGCCGATCAAGCCGGGGTCGGCGGGGATGCCCCTGCCGGGGTACGCCGCCGAGGTCCGCGCGCCGGACGGCTCCCCCTGCGCGCCCGGCGAGAAAGGGATCGTCGTTCTCACCCGCCCGTTCCCCGGTCTGACGCAGACGCTGTGGGGGGACGCGGATCGCTACGCGCGGGACTACTGGCGCCAGTTCCCCGGCGCCTACTTCACCGGCGACGCCGCCTACGTCGACGAGGACGGGTACTTCTGGTTCAGCGGGCGGGCGGATGAGATCATCAAGATCGCCGACCACCGGATTGGAACGATCGAGGTGGAGACCTCCTTCCTGCGGCACCCGGCGGTGGCGGAAGCCGGCGTGACCGGCCGGCCCGATCCGCTGCGCGGGGAGGTGATCTCCGCGTTCGTGGTGCTCAAGGTCGGCCACCAGCCGTCCGACGCGCTCAAACGAGAGCTGCTGGACATGGTCCGGCGCGATTTCGGCCCCGTGGCGGTGATCGGCGACCTGCATTTCGTCGGCATGCTCCCCAAGACCCGCAGCGGCAAGATCATGCGCCGGGTCCTCAAGGCCGTGATCCTGAACCGGGATCCGGGCGACGTCTCGACGATCGAGGACGAAGGTTCGATCGAAGAAGCGCGGGGAGCGTGGGCGCAGATGCAGGCCGAGGTGATCCCCTCCGGGGGGTAGCATGCGCATCGTCTCGCTGCTCCCCAGCGCCACGGAGATCGTCTGCGCGCTCGGGCTTGCCGACGCGCTCGTCGGCGTGTCGCACGACTGCGACTTCCCCCCGGAAATCCTGGGCAAGCCCGTGCTCAGCGAGGCGATCGTCGGCACGGCCATGCCCAGCGGGGAGATCGAGGAGCGGATCCGCGGCGCGATCCACAAAGGCAAGAGCGTCTACCACCTGGACGACCGGGCGCTCGCCCGGCTCGGCCCCGACCTGATCCTGACCCAGGAACTCTGCGCCGTCTGCGCCCCTTCCTACACGCTGGTCAAGCAGGCGGCGAAGCTCCTGGACGCCGAAACGAGGATCGTCTCGCTCGAGCCCCACGGGCTCCTGGACGTGCTCGACAACATCCTGCTCGTCGGCGAGCTCACCGGGACCGCGCGCCCGGCCCAGACCCTGGTCGACCGCCTCCGGGGCCGCATCGAGGCCGTGAGGGTCGGGGCCACCCGCGCGGCGAGCCGTCCCCGGGTCGCGTGCCTGGAGTGGCTGGAGCCCGTGTACGTGGGGGGCCACTGGGTGCCCGAGATGGTGACCATCGCGGGCGGCCTCGACGTCCTGGGGCGGCCGGGCGAGCCGTCGTTCGCCATCGAATGGGACACGGTGGCGTCGGCGAGGCCAGAGGTGCTCGTCCTGATGCCCTGCGGATTCGACGTCGACCGGATCCGGTCGGAGATGGACCTGCTCACCGCCCGCCCGGGATGGCGCGACCTCCCGGCTGTGCGAAGCGGCCGGGTCTACCTCACCGACGCGTCGTCGTACTTCAGCCGGCCCGGCCCGCGGCTCGCGGACGGCCTCGAGATCCTCGCCGCGGCGATTCACCCGGAAGTCTTCGGCCGCGCCCTCCCCGCAGGCGCGCTGGAGAGGATGTGAGCCGGCGCCGGAATCCTGACCCGAGGTCTAGGAGGAGTGGACCCCTGCTCCCGTCAAGGCATCGAGTTCGGCGATCCTGCGGTCGAGGTCGTCCATCCGCCGCCGGTACTCGAGTTCAGCGATGACCGCGTCTTGAATGTAGCTGAGCACCGCGGCATCGACCGACTTCTGGCTCTGGTGCTCGCGCTCCCAAATGAAGTCGGTCAGCTTGTGAACGTATTCACGCAGATCCATGTCTCCCCCCCAGGCCCCCCTGGTCTTCGAAATCCAAGCGGCTCTCCGCGCTTGTGACAGTGGGCTCGAGAGCAATTTGTTCGAAGATCCGGCGCGGATCTCCTGCAAGTTTGGTGAATTTCCTGCGAAGGAATCTCCGCCGTGAGGAGGAAACGTTCATCCAATCGGCGAGAGAGGAGAGCCCCCGCATGCGCGCCGCCGTGCTGTTCGAGGTGGGAAAACCGCTGGTCGTCGACACGATAGAACTCGAGGCGCCCCGGCGGGGTGAGGTCGCGGTCCGGATCGCGGCCACCGGGGTCTGTCACAGCGATCTCCATTACATCAAGGGGGATCTGTCGATGCCCCTGCCGGTGGTGCTCGGGCACGAAGCGGCCGGGGTGGTGGAGCGCGTGGGCGAGGACGTGGCCTCCGTTCGTCCGGGCGACCACGTCGTGCTCCTGTTCGCTCCGGCCTGCGGCCGGTGCCGGTACTGCGACGCCGGCCGGCCGCACCTGTGCGAGATGCGGTACCGGGTCCGGGGCAAGATGCCGGACGGCACGACGCGGCTCCGGTGGCGGGGCGAGGCGGTGCACCACTTCACCTGCGTGTCATCGTGGGCGGAGATGGCCGTGGTGCCCGAAGCGGGGGTGCTGCGCATCAGCGAGGAAGTGCCGCTGACCGTGGCGGCCCTCCTGGGGTGCGCGGTGACGACGGGGGTCGGGGCGGTGGTGAACACGGCCCGGGTGCGGCCCGGGAGCAGCGTGGCCGTGTTCGGCGCCGGAGGCGTGGGGATCAACGTCGTGCAGGGCGCGCGCATCGCCGGGGCCGCGATGATCATTGCGGTCGATCTCCTGGAACACCGACTCGAGGCCGCCAGGCAGTTCGGGGCGACCCACACGGTAAACGCGAAGGAAGAGGACCCGGTCCGGGCGATCCAGGGTCTGACCGGCGGCGGGGCCGACTACGCGTTCGAGGTGATCGGCCGGGCGACCGCCGTCCGCCAGGCGGTCGACTGCCTGGCCCGCGGCGGGGTGGCGGTCGCGGTCGGGATCCCGCCGTCGCGTGAGGAATACACGGTCGGCGGCCCGGGGTTTGTGCTCAACGAGAAGACCCTGCGGGCCTGCTTCTACGGCTCCGCGCACCTCCGCGCCGACATCCCGCGGCTGATCGATCTCTATCAGGGCGGGCGCCTGCGGCTGGACGAACTGGTCACGGCCACCTATCCGCTGGAGCGGGTGAACGAAGCGGTGGCCGCGCTCGACCGGGGGGACGGCTTGCGCGGCCTTCTCGTGATGGCGCGATGAGGCGGATGGGAACCGCGGTTCGGTGCCTCTGCGCCGGGGTGTGCCTCGCGCTGCTCCTGGTTCCCGCCGGCGCCGCGCCTCGGGTGGGGGCGCCGCTTGCGGCGGTGGCTCCTCCCGCGGCCGAGCGGGGCCCGGCCGGACCGCCCGGTCCCCCGTCCACCCTGCTGATGGAAGTCTTCACCGGGCAGGTCCTGGCCGAAAGCGACGCGCACCGGCAGCTCCCGCCGGCGAGCCTCGACAAGCTCATGACCCTGTACCTCACCCTGCAGGCCGTGAAGACGCACCGTCTGGACCTGTCGACCACGGTCACGGTCAGCGTCGACGCCTGGCGGATCGGGCGGACCCCGCGCAGCAGCCGGATGTTCTTGAACGTCGGCGACAGGGTGACGATCGAGCAGCTCCTCTACGGATTGATGGTGGCGTCGGGCAACGACGCGGCGGAGACGCTGGCCGAGGCCATCGCCGCATCGCCCGAGCAGTTCGTCGACGAGATGAACGCGACGGCGGCCCGCCTGGGATTGCGGGACACCCATTTCGTGACGCCGCACGGGCTGCCCACCCCGGGCGAGCATACGAGCGCGTGGGACATGGGACACCTCGCGCGCGAGATTCTGGTGGCGTTCCCGGATGCGGTGACCTATACGAGCCCGCGGTATATGGCCTACGGCGGCATCCGTCAGGCGAACTGGAACAACCTCGTCTTCCGCGATCCGCGCGTCGACGGCCTGAAGACCGGCTTCACGGACGAGGCGGGCTTCAACATCGTTTCGACGGCCAGCCAGGGCCCGCTCCGCCTGATCGCGGTCGTCATGGGGGCGCACACCCTGCAGCTCCGCACCGCCGCGGCGGAAGCGCTGCTCAACATGGGCTTCGCCCGGTACGAGCTGGTGGCGGTGCCGTGGCAGCGGCTCGTCCCATCCTCGATCAGAGTCTACGGCGGCCGCGCGGCGCGGCTGCGGCTCGAGACCCCGCGCGCCATCGAGGTCCTCGTGACACGAGACGATCATTCGCCGCTCACCGTGTCGGAGGAGCTTCGCGTGCGTCCAATCGCGCCCTTCCAGCGGGGACAGCAGGTCGCCTTCCTCACGATCCGCAATGCGACCGGCGTTCTGGCGACATCGCCGCTGCTCGCCGCCGCCCCCATCGACCGCGGCGGGATCCTCGCCCGGCTGTGGAGCCTGCTGCGGTACAGGATCGGCGGGCTGCTCCGGCATCGGCAGACGACATGGACCGCGACGTTCATCCCGCAGCAATAGCGTCGAGCACACGCCGGCGAAGGCGCAGGACGCCGCAGGAGTGCGCGGACGCGATCCCGAAGACGGCTGAGCGAACAGGTTTTCGTACTTGCGCCGCGCGACCGGACCGGCGGCGCGCCGGAATGCGTCGGGAGGTGTCTTGTGGAAGAGGACGGCCGTACGGCAGAGGGGAGGGGGCCCGTGATCGCGCCAGATGCTTCGAGCGATCGGCGCGTGTGGGCTGAGCCGCTGCTGGCCGGTATTGTGGTTTCCTTGATCGCCGAGGCAAAGGATGCCGGCTGGAGCGGCCGCCTGGAGTACGTGGTCGAAATGTGTGCCCAGGAGATGACCTCCAGTCTGGGGATGACGCGGCAAGAGATCGTGCAGGCCGTCCTCCGGTGGGCGGGGGAACTCGGAGAAGACCTGACCCGTGAGGATGTGGAAAAGGCGCTGGCGCCCTAAAGGGGACCCCGCCGGCCGTTCCGCGGTGAACGCCCGCGGGCGGGCCCAGGACCCCCCACCTCCGATCCGGCTTCCGCGTTTGACCCTGCCGTCGGGAGGGTAAATGGGGAGTCGGCGGGGGAAAACGGGGAAAACCTGGATGGACAGGGGAAGAGGGGTGTAACAGTATGGTGTTTGCGCTGCTTGCGCTCATCGGCCTGACGCTGTGGGCCACCGGGCATTTGATTATACGCTAGCGGTCTTTCGCCGAGGGGCGTCACCAGGGCTGACCGCTTTGACGAGCGGGGACTCGCGCACGCGATGGTTATGCGCAGATATGATTGCCACGGTGTCACAGGGTTCACGCTGATCGCCGCGGTTGCGGCCGTCAGTGCGCTGCTTCCGGCTCGGCCCGCCGCTCAAGCGCAGCCCGCTCTGCCGGCGCCGCCCCAAGTGTTTCTCAACACGACCTACGCGCCTCCAACGGGGCAGATCATCGCTGTGCCGGCCGGCGGCGACGTTCAGGCGGCGCTCAACAAAGCCAACCCGGGCGACATCATTACGCTGGCGGCCGGCGCGACGTTCACGGGGCCGTTTGTGCTCCCCAACAAGCCGGGGCCCGGATGGATCTACGTGCGGAGCAGCGCGCCCGACAGCGCGCTCCCCCCTCCGGGCGACCGCATCGCCCCCTCGTACGCCCCGCAGATGCCGAAGCTCGTGGTCGGGCCGGATGCCGTCTACCACCACGGCGTGATCGTGACGGTGCCCGGCGCGCATCACTTCCGCTTCATCGGGATCGAGTTTGCTCCCACCCCCGGGGCGCTCGTGAACAACGTGATCGAACTGGGGTGGGGCGAGACGACGGTAGACGCCGTCCCGCACGACATCATCTTCGACCGGTGCTACATCCACGGCGACCCGTCCGTGGGGGGGGCCCGCGGCATCTTCATGAACACGGCGTCCACGGCCGTGATCGACTCGTACCTGTCGGGCTTCAGGCTCACGGACCGGGATACCGAGGCGATCATGAGCGCGAACGGCCCGGGGCCCTTCAAGATCGTCAACAACTACCTGGAAGCGGCCGGGATCAACGTCATGTTCGGCGGGCAAGATCCGACGATTCCCAACCTCGTGCCCGCCGACATCGAGATCCGCGGCAACTACTTCTTCAAGCCGCTGTCGTGGCGGATCGGGGACCCCACGTACGCCGGCACCCGCTGGAGCGTCAAGAACCTGCTCGAATTGAAGAACGCGCGCCGGGCGCTGATCGACGGCAACGTCTTCGAGAATAACTGGATGCAGGCCGACCAGGATGGGTTGGCCATCTTGTTCACCCCGCGGAACCAGAACGGCACCGCGCCGTGGTCCACCGTCCAGGATGTCACGTTCACGAACAACATC
>VBAK01000100.1 GCA_005882275.1 Candidatus Segetimicrobium genomatis | reverse complement strand
CCTGCTGGCTGCTGAGCGGCCGGTTGCGCTTGCGGAAGAACTCCTGCACGTGCGCCCAGGCCTCCTCGTGCCGCTCGAGGGGCAGGCCCAGCGCCCCCGCCGCCGCGGCCACGGTCAGATCATCGTCGGTGGGTCCCAGCCCTCCGGTGGAGAGGATGAGATCCGCCCGAGAGAGCGCGTGGAGGAACACTTCCTGGACGCGCCCGGTATTGTCGCCGACGGTGGACCGGAAGTAGACACCGATGCCCAAGTCTGCGAGCGCCGAGCAGATAAACGACGCATTGGTATCAACGATCTGGCCGAGCAGCAGCTCGGTGCCGACCGAGACCACCTCGGCGCGCGTGAGCCCGCCGGAGCGGGCCGGCCCGTCCGGCGCCGGCGAGCGCGGGGACTCCCTCATGGGGACGGCGCCTCTCCGGCCTGGAACGTCCGCTCGATCACCGCCCCGGGCGCCCCCATCGGGCCGAGCGGGCGGCCGTTGACGACAACCTCAACGGCCCCGGCGTTTCCCACTTTCACGGTGATCTGGCGCGCGGCCTGCCATCCCTGCCTGCCGCCGGCATCCAGAATTCCCTCGAAGACCACCGTCCCGTCTGCCACCGCGCGCACCCACGTGCGGTCGTTCGCCGTCACCGCGACCTGCACCGCGCCGGCCAGAGGCGGTCCCGTGTCGGATGGCCCGGCGGGCGGATACGGCGGCGGCGCCGATGGCTGCTGAGGCGCTGGGGGCGCGGCCGGAGCCGCAGCCGGCGGGGGCGCCGGGGCGGGTTTCGCGGGGGCGGGCGTCGCCGCGGGCGGCGGAGCGGGCGGCGTCGGCGCAGGAGGCGAGACCGGATGCACCACCGACGGCGCGGCGGACGTCGCCTGTGATTCCTCGCCGGCCGGGGCAGGCTCCGGCTGCTCCCCGGGGGCCGGCGCCTTCCGCGAGGACGCCGGGGGTGGAGTTCGGGCGAACTCGCGGACCTGCGAGAAGAACACGTACACCACAATGAGGGCTCCCACGCCCACCACGATTCCGGCAATCGTGAGCAGGCGCCGTGTCCGCGAGAACGGTGTGGCCGGGGTGATGACCACGTCGATGGGAGAGTCGTGACGGACAACCGGCTCGGCGGCGGCGGAGCCCAAGGAGGCATCGCGCGGGTACGCCGCCAGCAGCTCGTCGGCCGGAATCCCCAGATGTGCCGCGTAGCTGCGGAGGAACCCCTTCACGTAGGCCGGGTTGGGGAGCTCGGTGAATGCTTCGCGCTCGAGCGCGTCGAGGTAGGCCAGACGGATCCGGGTGGCGGTTTCGACTTCCTCGAGGGACAAGCCAAGGGCCTGCCGGGCCGTTCGCAACCGTTCGCCGATCCCGAGCGATGCCATCCTCGTCGAAAATTCTTGAACAAGGAAACACTTTCCTGCGCGTGATAGGGAACTTTGCGTCAGGGCTCCGCGAGGGTTCCCGGAAATTCCGGCGCGCAACCCCTCCGCAAACATGGTGTCATATTTTCGCGAGGACCGGTGCACATACTCTCAGGACGTGGACGTGAGGAGGGTTGTGGACCGGTGAGCCGGGAACGCGCGCGCGGATCCGCGCATGCTACGATCACGGAGACGATCACCTTCGGCGCCCTGCCGGGGATCATCGCGCTGACCGTGCTCGTAGGGCTGCTGTTCGGCTTTGCTCAGGCGCGCGGCGGCCAGGAGCGGGCGGGCGCCGCCGCGTGGGCGCAGGCCGAGCTCGACTACCTGCGGGCGCAGGGGTACGAGGGCCTGGCCACGGGCACGCGGACGCTCACGCCGGCGAGCGGACATACGGCCCGCGGGGACACCACCGAACCGACCATTCCGGCCGGCTTCGACCACGCGGTCATCACGGTGCGGTCCCTGCCGGGCGTGGACGAAAAGCAGGCGATCGTCACGCTGTACCAGGCTCCCTCGGTGATCTACGCGACCGTGAGCATCTATCTCGGGCGGCCGGTCCCGCCCGGCCGGGGGATGTAACCCCTCCGCTAGCAGCCGGCGTCGTCTGAATCGGCGGACGCGCCGTGCGATCCCGGCGATGCAACCGCGTGCGCCCCTGCCGGGGAAGCGCCCTGCGCTCCCTGCGCGGCCTTGCCGGCGTGGACGCGGCCTCGGAGAATCCGCTCGAGATCGTTGATGCCCACCAGCACCTCCCGCGGGCTGCTGCCCTGGGTCGGTCCCACGATCCCCTTCGCCTCGAGGTGGTCGACGAGGCGGGCGGCCCGCACATACCCGATCCGCATCTTCCGCTGCAGCAGCGAGACGGAGCCGTACCCCGCCCGGACGACGAGGCGGGCCGCGTCGGCAAGCAGGGAGTCGTCGTCCTCGCCTTTCTCCGCCTCGGCCTCCTCCCCCGCCTGCAGGAGTTCCTCGACGTATTCCGGCTGCCCTTGAGCGCGCCAGAATTCCACGAGCCGCTGGCTCTCCGCGTCGCTGATGAACGACCCCTGGATCCGCATGGGCCGGACGGCGCCGATCGGCGAGAAAAGCATGTCGCCCCGGCCGAGGAGCTTTTCGGCGCCGGGATGGTCGAGGATGGTCCGGCTGTCGACCTGGGAGGTGACCGCGAACGCGATCCGGGAGGGGATGTTGGCTTTGATCAACCCGGTGATCACGTCGACCGAGGGCCGCTGCGTGGCGACGACCAGGTGGATCCCCACGGCCCGGGTCATCTGGGCCAACCGGCAGATGATTTCCTCGAAATCCGACGGCGCGACCATCATCAGGTCCGCGAGTTCGTCGATGATGATGACGATGTACGCCAGCGGGCGGTCCGGGTGCTGCGCGTTGAACGCCTGGATGTTCCGAACGCCGTCGCCGGCGAACAGCGCGTACCGGCCTTCCATCTCCTGGATCGCCCAGCGGAGCTTGGCCGCGGCCTCCCGCGGGCCGGTCACCACGGGGCTGAGCAGGTGCGGGATGCCGTTGTAGTTCGTCAGTTCGACCCGCTTGGGATCGATCATCAAGAACCGCACCTGCTCCGGGGTGGCGCCGAAGAGGATGGTCGCGATCATCGCGTTGAGCGCCACGCTCTTGCCGGCTCCGGTGGCGCCCGCGATCAGCAGGTGCGGCATCGCCACCAGATCGGCGACCACCGGCTGGCCGGCGATGCCCTTGCCCACCGAGACCGTGAGCGGTGACTGGGAGCGCTGGAACTCCTGGCTCGTCAGGATCTCGCGGAGATGGACCAGCCCCGGCCGGTCGTTGGGGAGTTCGACGCCGATCGCGGCCTTGCCGGGGATCGGGGCCTCCAACCGGACGCTGCTGGCCGCGAGCGCGAGCGCGATGTCGTTCTGAAGGCTGGTGATGCGCTGCACCTTGACCCCGGGCGCCGGCTGGAGCTCATAGCGGGTGACCACCGGGCCGATCTCCCACCGGATCACCTTGGCCTCGACGCCGAAGCTGGCCAGGGTCCGCTCGAGATTCCGGGCCACCTCCTCCGGATCGACCTTGCCCGCCCGCGCTTTCCCCGCCGCCTCGTTGTCCAGGAGCGAAAGCGGCGGCCGCGTGTATCCCTGGCGCGGCTGGACGGGGAACGGCAGCTGCTCCTGCTCGATCAGGGGCTTCCTGCGGCGGCGGCCGGCCCCTGAATCGTTGAGCCGCTCCGCCCGAGGCTCGGGGGCCGCCACGAGGGCCGCCGCGGGCTCCGCGGCATCCATCTCGGATTCCTCGATGGAATCGGCGTGGGGCGGGAACGCGGCCGGCGCCTCAACGACCTCCGCGGCGGCGATGCGGGGAGACGGCGCAGGCTCCACCTCCGCGGCCGGGGCCATCCCGCGCGCGGGCGAGTAGGCTCCGTCCACAGCGGAGGGCGGCGCATTCGTGGCCGGGAGCGTCCGGAGAAGCGCCATCGTCCCGGTCTGCGCCGCGGCGGCCGCTCGGGTGACGCCGCGCGCCAGCAGGCCCGCAAGACCCCGGCCTGTCGCGGCGAGGGTGGTTCCGGCAACGATCATCAAGTCGCGGCCGGCGGCCGCCGCCGCGGCGCCCACAACGCCCCCCACCCCGCCGATCGCCAGGAGCAAGTCGGTCGCGGACCGGCCCGAGACGAGCAGCGCGGAGGTCAGGGCCCCCAGGGCGGTGACCGTCCAGAGGCCGGGCTCGCCCACGGTTCGCCTGAGCGCGATCTCGACCAGCGCCCCCGTGTACCCCCCGCCCTTGCGCGCGGCGGCCGCGAGGAGTTCGCTTCCCGCGGGGTACCGGAGATGCAGGGCCACGAGGCCGACCGCATAGCCGAGCAGGGCCCCGTAGACGCGGGCGCTCAGGCGGAACGATTCCCGGACGAAGAAGATCAGGCCGACAAGCCCGCACGCCCAGGGCAGCAGGGGAAGGCCGGCGCCGACGATCCGGCCCAGGCGCCCCGCCACAAATCGAGGCACCGGAGCGGTCTGCGGAGGAACGAGGCTGATCCCGATCAGGAGCGCGAGCGCGATGAGCAGCGCGCCCGTGACTTTCGCGGACAACCCGGCCCGGGGTGTTCTGCGTGTGGCCACGTTCGGCCTCCTGTGCTGTGACGGATGCTGCGTCGACTGCTACGAGCCTATCCCGGCGACCGCCCCTTCAGAAGGTCCGGGGCCCCCACGAATTCGCATCCCTCCGGCGAATTCGTGGGGTGGACTAGACTTCCACCAGCAACGGCAGGATCATCGGTTGCCTGTGCGTTTTTTCGAACAGGAACTGGCCGAGCGCATCCTTAATCGCCGAGCGAACTGCCCCCCATTCCGTGGTGCCGCGCGCGCGGCACCGGTCCATGGCCTCTCGAACGCGCTTCCTGCACTCTTCGAGCAGGTCGCCGGATTCGCGCATGTGCACGAACCCCCGGGAGACGATGTCCGGCGCCCCCAGGAGCTCGCCGTTCCGCCGGTCCATCGTCACCAGCGCGATCAGCATCCCGTCTTGCGCAAGGTGCTTCCGGTCCCGGAGCACGACCTGCCCGACGCCCCCGAGGCCGTCCACGAGCACGTTCCCCGCTTCGACCGTCCCGACGCGGGCGATCCGGTTCCCCTGGACCTCGATCACATGCCCATTCTCCGCCAGCAGGGTGCGCTCCTTCGGGAGCCCCACGTCGAGCGCCAGCTGCTGGTTGCGGACGAGGTGCCGGTACTCCCCGTGCACCGGCACGAAGAAGGTGGGACGGATCAGGGTGAGCATCAGCTTCAATTCCTCCTGACACGCATGCCCCGACGCGTGCACCTCCGAGCCGTAGATCACTTCGGCGCCCTGACGGTAGAGCTGGTTGATCGTGCGGCCGACCATCGCCTCGTTGCCGGGGATGGGGGTCGCGGAAAACACCACCGTATCGCCGGCGGCGATCGTGACCATGCGGTGCGTGCCCGCGGCCATGCGCGTCAGCGCGGAGAGCGGCTCGCCCTGGCTTCCCGAGGTCAGGATCGCCACCTGCCGCGGCTGCAGCCGGCGGATCTGGTCGAGCGGCACCAGGGTCCCCCGCGGGATCGTGAGCGCCTTCAACTCCGAGGCGATGGTGACGGTGTCCACCATGCTCCGGCCCGCCAGGGCGACCTTGCGGCCGTGCTGGGCGGCGGTGCGGAAGACCTGCGCCAGCCGGTGGACGTTGCTGGCGAACGTCGTGACCAGGATCCGGCCGTGCGCGCGGGCGAAGATCTGGTCGAGGGCGGCGCCCACGACCCGCTCCGACGGGGCGTAGCCCGGCCGCTCCACGTTGGTCGAGTCCATCAGGAGCACCCGAACCCCCGCCTCTCCGATCTCCGCGAGCCGCGAGAAATCGGTCGGCTCCCCGTCGATCGGGGTCTGGTCGAACTTGAAGTCGCCGGTCCACATCACCGTCCCCGCGGCCGTTCGAACCGCGATCGCGCAGGCCTGCGGGATGCTGTGATTGACGTGCACGAACTCGACCTCGAACGGCCCGATGCGCACCGGACGGCGCGGCCGCACCGGAACGGCCTTCATCGCGGGCGTGCCCTGCGTCTCCTCCACCCGGCGGCGGGCGAGCCCGAGGGTCAGCGGCGTGCCGAACACCGGGGCCTGCACGGTGCGCAGGAGATAGGGCAGCCCTCCGATGTGGTCCTCGTGCCCGTGGGTGAGCGCGATGCCGTGCACAACGCCTTCCGCGGCGAGAAACCCGAAGTCCGGAATGACCAGGTCGATCCCCGGGAGCTCTTCGTCCGGGAACATGAGCCCGGCATCGACGACCAGGCCGTCGCGGCCCAGGCGGATCAGCGTGCTGTTCTTGCCGATCTCCCCCAATCCGCCGATCGGAATGATCTGCAGGCCATCGCTCCGCTTGGACGGCACGGCCCGGGCCGACGGCGGCGCGGCCGGCGATGGTGCGGACGGCGCAGGGCTGTCCGCGGGGGCGCCCGGCGCAGCGGCGACTCCGGGGGATGGACCTGCGCGCCTCCTGCGCCGCCTCCGCGGGGTCACTCGGCCGCCGCCCCCCCGCGCGCTCGGAGCAAATCGGTCAGGATCTGGATGTCGCGCCGCAGCACCGGACGCACGTTGGGGTTATGGAGCGCGTACGATGGGTGGTAGAGGGGAAGGATGATCCGGGCCCCCCGCCGCTGCGGGCGCCCGTGAACGTCCGCAATCTGGGCGCCCGGCAGGAACGCCGCCAACGCGTGCCGCCCGAGGGTCACCACGATGCGCGGACGGATCAACGCGAGTTGAGCCGCCAGCCACGGCGCGCACGCCGTGATCTCCGGGGGCGCCGGGGGACGGTCCCGGGGCGGGTCGCCCGGCGTCGCCGCCCGATCCTTGATGACGTTGGTCACGTACACATCCTCGCGGCGGAGCCCCACGCCCGCCAGGAGTTCATCCAGCACGCGGCCCGCGCGGCCCACAAAGGGCCGGCCGGTCCGGTCCTCTTCTTTGCCCGGACCCTCCCCGACGAACATCACATCCGCGCGCGCCGGGCCCTCGCCGGGCACGGCATGGGTGCGCGTCCGCCACAGGGGACACCGCCGGCACCGCCGGATGTGCGCGTGAAGGACCTCGAGCGTGCTCAGGCCGCGACCGGGATAAGGGCGAGCTCCCTGAGGACGGCCCCGATCTGCTCGCGCTCCCTGGCGGTGACCTCGATCAGCGGCAGCCGGAGGCCGCCCACATCGAATCCGGCGAGGGCCAGCGCGGCTTTGATCGGGGTCGGGTTGGTCGTGATGAAGATCACCTTGAACAGCGGCCAGAGGCGCAGGTGCGCCGCCAGGGCCCGGCGGACATCTCCCGCCTGATGCGCCTGAATCATGGACTTGATCTCGCCGCCCACCAGATGCGAGGCGACGCTGACGACGCCGGTCCCGCCCACGGCCAGCAGGGGCAGGGTCAGGCTGTCGTCCCCGCTGTAGAGGTGAAACTCGGGGGGCGTGAGCTTGCGGATCTGGGACATCTGATCGAGGTTCCCGCTCGCCTCCTTCACCGCCACGATGTTCCGGATCTGGGCGAGCCGCGCGATCGTCGCCGGCTCGCAGTTGACCGAGGTCCGGCCCTGGATGTTGTAGAGCATCACCGGAAGATGCGTGCTCTCGGCCACCGCCTTGAAGTGCCGGTAGAGTCCCTCCTGGGACGGCTTGTTGTAGTACGGGTTGACGAGGAGGACGCCGTCGCATCCCGCCCGCTCCGCTTCGCGGGTGAGGTGGATGCTGTGGGCCGTATCGTAGGTCCCGGTGCCGGCGATCACCTTCGCCCGCCCGCCCACCGCCTCCCGGACGGTGGAGAACATCCGGACCTTCTCCTCGTCCGACAGCGTCGGGGATTCGCCTGTCGTCCCGCAGACCACCAGCCCGTCCGAGCCGCTCTCGACGAGTCGCTTGGCCAGCGCCGCCGCCCGAACAAAATCCACGGCCAGGGTGCGATCCATCGGCGTCACCATCGCCGTGATCACCTGTCCAAAACCGGCCATCTCTCTCGCCTCCTTTGCGCGGGCAGATCGCCGCGGCCTTACCTTTGCTCCACTCCACGCTTACCTTTGTCCTACTCCACGCTTCGATCGGCTTTCGATCGGCCTTTTGTGAAACGTTCAGGATTCCCCCGGGGCGCTCCTGCCCCGAGATCGGATCCCGCGTGACGGCCGACCGTCAGAGGCGCGCCCCTGCCAGGAGGCGCTCCTCGACCAGCGCCTCGGCAATCTGGACCGCGTTGAGCGCGGCGCCCTTCCGGAGGTTGTCCGTCGCCGCCAGCAGGCACAGTCCCCCGGAAACGGTCGGATCGGGCCGGATCCGGCCGACCACGCACGCATCCCGGCCCGTCGCATACAGCGGCGTCGGGTAGACGCCCCGCTCCGGATCGTCCGCAACCTCGACGCCCGGCGCCGCCGCGAGGGCGGCCCGCGCCCGCTCGACCGGAAACGGCCGCGCAAACTCCACGTGCAGCGCCATGAGATGGCCGATCAGGACCGGCACCCGCACCGTCGTCACGCTGATCGGGATGTCCGCCTCCATGATCTTCCCGGTCTCGTGGATGATCTTGTCCTCCTCCTCCGTCACCCCCCCGGGCAGCCACTTCCACTGCGGCAGGAGGTTGAAGGCAATCGGCTGGGGCGTGCCCGTCACGCGCTCCACGTCCTCGGGGGTCGGGCGGTCTCGCAGCAGGTCCGGCCGCTCGAGCAGGCGCCGGCTCTGGTCCAGCAGCGCCTCCATCTGGTCCCGCCCCGCCCCGGAGACCGACTGGTACGTGCAGACCACGGCGCGCCGGATGGGCACCACCGCGTGCAGCGGCGCCAGCGCCATGAGGATCGTGATCGTCGAGCAGTTCGGGTTGGCGATGATCCCGCGGTGCCCTCTCAGCGCGCGCCGGTTGATCTCCGGGATCACCAGCGGCACGTCGGGCTCCATGCGAAACGTCGAGCTCTTGTCGATCACGACGGTCCCGGACGCGGCCGCCGCGCGGCCGAAGCGCTCGCTCGCCCCGTCGCCCCCGCCGAAGAAGGCGATCTGGACGCCGCGGAGCGCCTCGAGCGTCGTCTCGGCGATGGTGTGGGGCTGTCCGCGGAACGCGACCGTGCGCCCGGCCGAGCGGGCCGTGGCGGTCACCCGCAGCGACGCGACGGGGAACGCCCGCTCCTCGAGCACGCGGAGCACGGTCTGCCCGACGGCCCCCGTTGCGCCGACGACCGCCACACGGTATCCGGCCATCCCCTGCCCTCCTCGACTACAGCTCGAGCACGTGCTCCAGCCCTTCCACCAGATGCCGCAGACCGCCGACCCGCTGGATCGCCAGCACCAGCCCCGGCATGAAGGACTCCTCGCTCGTGGAATCGTGCCGGATGGTCAGGGTCTGCCCCGGGCCGCCGAAGATGACCTCCTGGTGGGCCACCAGCCCCGGCAGCCGCACGCTGTGGACGGGCACCCCCGCGATGGGCGCGCCGCGGGCCCCCGCGGCTTCCACCGTCTCCTCCACGGCCGGAGGCGGCGGGGTCCCCCGGGCGGCGGCGACGAGGCGCGCGGTCCGGGCCGCCGTGCCCGACGGCGCGTCGCGCTTGCGGTCGTGGTGCAGCTCGATGATCTCCACATGGGGAAAATACCGCGCCGCCCGCCGGGCGAACTCCATCATCAGCACGGCGCCCAGCGCAAAATTGGGAGCCAGGATGCCGCCGACCTGCTCGGCCTCGCACCGGTCCCGCAGCGACGCGACGGATTCGGCCGCGAGGCCCGTCGCGCCGATCACCACGGGGACCCGGTGATCGAGGGCCACCGCGGCGTGGTCCGGCACGGCGCCGCCGCGGCTGAGATCCACCAGCACCGTCGGCCGGCCCGCGAGGAAGATCTCGGCGAGATCGGCGGTGATCGGGACGCCCACGGCGCCGGCGCCGGCGACCGTGCCCGCGTCCTGCCCCACCGCGGTCTTGCGGCCCAGGGCGCCGACCAGCAGCATGTCTTCGCGGCGGGAGATGGTCCGCACGGCCGCGCGGCCCATCCGGCCGGCCGCGCCGGCCACGACCACCCTATGCGCCTGCACGGGCGCCCACCTCCTCCTCGATGTCCCCCCTGAGCCCCGGCTGCTGGCCAAACGGGCCGATCGCCGCGAGCGCCAGCCGGTCGGGCACGAGGAGGTCTTGCGCCAGCCGCCGCACGTCCTCCCCGCGCACCGCGTCGACATCGGTGATGATCTCGTCCAGGGTGATCTGGCGTCCAAAATACTGCTCCGAACGGGCCAGTTTGGTCATGCGGCTTCCCGGGGTCTCGAGGGCGAGCATCAGGCTGCCCTTGAGGGATTCCTTGGCCCGGGCGACCTCTTCCGGGGCCAGCCCGGCGCGCGCCCGAACGAGCCCGTCCCGGATCAGCCGGACCACCTCGCGGGCCGCCCCCGGGCTCGTTCCCGCGTAGACCACGAAGGCGCCCGTGTCGGCGTAGGCCGCCTGGTAGGACGAGATCGAGTAGGCCAGCCCGCGCTCCTCCCGAATCTCCTGGAAGAGCCGGCTGCTCATCCCGCTCCCCAGCGCCGAGTCGAGGACCGCCAGCACGTAGCGGTCGGGGTGGGCCTGCGGGAGCCCCGGGAGACCCAGGCAGAGGTGCACCTGCTCGATCTCTTTGCTTCGGAACGCGGAGGCCCGCTGGGGGGCCGGCGCGTGGTTCTCCGCCGGAACGGCGCTCCCCGCCCAGGACCCCAGCGACCGCTCGACGAGGTCGACGATCTGGTCGTGCGCCAGCCGACCCGCCGCGGTCACGAGCACCGCGTCCGGGCGGTACCGCTCCGTCATGTGGGCGCGGAGGTCGTCCCGCGTGAGACGCTCGATGCTCTGGAGGCTGCCCGAGATGGCGCGGCCGAGCGGGTGGCCCGGCCACATCGTCTCGGCCAGCACATCGTGGACGAGGTCGTCCGGAGCGTCCTCGTACATCTTGATCTCCTCGACGAGCACCTGCCGCTCCTTCTCCAGGGCCTCCGGGTCGATGGCCGGGTGGAGCAGCATGTCGGCGAGGATGTCCACGCCCTCCGCGAGATGATCGCTCAGCACCCGCAGGTAGTAGCAGGTGTGCTCCTTGTCCGTGAACGCGTTGAGTTGGCCGCCGATCGCGTCCATCGACTCGGCGATGGCCAGGGCCGACCGGGTCGCGGTGCCCTTGAAGAGGACGTGCTCGATGAAATGCGAGATCCCGCCGTGCGCGGCGTCCTCGTAGCGAGAGCCCGCGGTGACCCAGACGCCGAGGGCGACCGTCCGGACGTGGTCCATCGGCTCGGTGATGATCCTGAGGCCGTTGCCCAGGACCGTGCGCCGGTACAGCGCCTGATCAACCGCCATGGAGTTAAGGCCGATCGAAGGCCGATCGAAGCGTGGAGTAGGACAAAGGTAAGCGTGGAGTAGAATCAAGGTGACCGAGAAGCCTCCTCGCGGAGGCTTCTCGTACGCCGGGATCCGCGGCCACGATTACGGCCCGGGCTTTCGCCGGGGCGGCCGGCCCCCGCGGCGGTCGCGGGGACCCCGGTCGTGCCGGTCAAACCGGTCCGGGCGGCGCCCCTCGCCTCCCTGCCCATCGCCCCCTTCGGGGGACAACCCCGCCGGGACTTCCTCGCCGGGCACCAGGCCGCGGCGGGTCAGGTTGACGCGCCCGAGGTTGTCGATCTCCTTGACCCGGACCTCGAGCTCATCCCCCACCTTGACCACGTCCTCCACCTTGTTGACCCGCTCCCGGGACAGCTCGGAGATGTGGACCAGCCCCTCCTTGCCCGGAAAGATCTCCACGAACGCCCCGAAGTTCATCAACCGGGTCACCCGGCCCTTGTAGACCTCGCCGGGCTTGGCTTCCTTGACGATGTCCTCGATCATCCGCCGGGCGCGCGCCGCGGCTTCCCCGTCGGGCGAGGCGATCAGGACGCGCCCGTCCTGCTCGATATCGATCTTGACGCCGGTCTCGGCCGTGATCTTGTTGATCACCTTGCCGCCCGGACCGATGACTTCCCGGATCCGCTCGGGGTTGATCAGCACGGTGATGATCCGGGGCGCGTACGGGGACAGGTCGGGGCGCGGCGCGGCGATCGCCTGCTGCATCACATCGAGCACCTGCATCCGGGCCTCGCGGGCCTGGGCGAGGGCCCTCCCGAACACGTCCCGGGACAGCCCGCGGATCTTGATGTCCATCTGCAGCGCGGTCACCCCATCCCGGGTGCCGGCCACCTTGAAGTCCATGTCGCCCATCGCATCCTCGATCCCCTGGATATCCGTGAGGATCGCCACCCGGGAGTCGCCGGCAGGACCGGTGATCAGCCCCATCGCGATCCCTCCCACCGGCTTGCGAATGGGCACCCCCGTGTCCATCAGGGCGAGCGTACTGCCGCAGACGGAGGCCATCGAGGTCGAGCCGTTGGACTCCAGCGTGAGCGAGACGAGCCGGATGGTGTACGGCCACTCCTCCTCCGGGGGAAGCATCGGCTCGACGGCCCGTTCGGCCAGGACGCCGTGGCCGATCTCCCGGCGGCCCGGGCTGCGGAGGGGCCGCACCTCGCCGACGCTGAAGGGGGGGAAATCGTAGTGATGCATGAAGCGCTTGCTCTCCCGCAGGCTCAGGTCGTCGATGATCTGCTCGTCCTGCCCGGTTCCCAACGTGCAGGAGGTCAGCACCTGGGTCTGCCCGCGGACGAAGAGCCCGGACCCGTGCACGCGCGGCAGCAGGCCCACCTCGGCCGACAGCGGACGGATCTGGGTGGGGGTGCGGCCGTCCGGGCGGACGCCGTCGTTGAGGATCATCCGGCGGACCTCTGTCTTGATGAGCGCCTCGACCGCGTCGGCCACCCCGCGCGGGCGGTCGGGAAACCGGCCGGCCAGGGCGTGCTGGGTCTCCGCCGCCACCTGAGCCAGCGCGGTCTCGCGGGACTGCTTGTCGCCGCGGCGCAGGGCCTCCGCGACCTTCGCCGCCGCGGCGTCGCGCACCGCCGACTCCACCTCGGAGGTGTCCGGGGCGGTCACCGGGCTCTTCGGGCGCCCCACCTGGCGGACGAGGTCGTCGATCCTTCCGATGATCCGCTTGATCTCGGCGTGCGCCAGATCGAGGGCCTCCAGCAGGCGCTCCTCGGTCACTTCCCGCGCCCCCGCCTCGACCATGGTGACGGCATCCCGGGTGCCGGCGACCACCAGGTCCAGGTCCGTCGTTTTCTCATCGATGGCCCGCTGCGGCGGATTGACCGTGAGCTGGCCGTCGATCAGACCGATCCGCACCGCGGCGATCGGCCCGTCGAACGGAATATCGGAGATCCCGAGCGCCGCGCCGGCGCCGGTGACCGCCAGGATATCCGGCGTGTTGTCCTGGTCGGTGCTGAGCACCGTGGCGATGACCTGCACGTCGTTGCGGAATCCCTTCGGGAACAACGGACGGATCGGCCGGTCCATCAGGCGCGCGGTGAGAATCGCCCGTTCCCCCGGCCGGCCCTCGCGCTTGAAGAAGCCGCCGGGGATCTTCCCGGCGGCAAACATCTTCTCTTCGTAGTCGCACGTCAGCGGGAAAAAGTCGATCCCTTCCCGGGGCGCCGACGACATCGTCGCGGTCACCAGCACCACCGTGTCCCCGCAGCGGACCACCACGGCGCCGTTGGCCTGCCGGGCGAGGCGGCCGGTCTCGATCGAGATCGGGCGGCCGGGCAGGTCGATCTCCACTCGGCCCGTCCTCACCGGGCCGCCGCCGTGGTCTGTCCTCACTTGGGCCGTCCTCCTCTCCGCGCGTTCACGCGGTGCCCTGCACTTGGACGCCACCAAAACGAGAGCGGAGCGGGAACCCCGCTCCGCCGATCACCGCCGCAGTCCCAACCGCTCCACAATCGCGTGATAGCGCTCCGCAGCGTGCGTGCTGAGGTAGGTCAGCAGCCGGCGCCGCTGCCCGACCATCCGCAGCAACCCCCGTCTCGAATGGAAGTCGTTTTTGTGCGCCTGGAGATGCTCGCTGAGGTGATTGATCCGTTCGGTCAGACGCGCGATCTGGACGTCGGGAGACCCGCTGTCTTTGGGATGCCGTTGAAACTCGCTCACCGCTACCTGCTGCGTCGCTTCACCCTCTGCGCTCATCTGCTCCACCTCCACGCGCCGGATCCTCCGGCGCTTCGACCGGCCGGCCGGAGCGCCGCCGGAGCTGCGGGCGCCCCCGCCAGACCGCCCCCCTCCCTCACCGGCGCGGGAGCGGCCGCATGGCTACAGGAAAGTATGATAACACACAGTCCGCGGGGCTGGCA
>VBAK01000178.1 GCA_005882275.1 Candidatus Segetimicrobium genomatis | reverse complement strand
GAGATGGTTGCGATAGGCGTCGGTGAGACGATCCTTGATGAGGCCCGAACGCGCCAGTGACAGCGCGGCGGCCTCGAGCTCTTCCAAAGCAGTGCTCATCACTGTCTCGGTATGAGACGTCTCCTCTGCGTCGAGGTTCGTCGGCACGGGGCCTGCGCGCGGGCGGCGTCGGTTAGTTCTTGTTCTGCCGGGTGACTATGGGAATCCAAGCTCGCTCAAGCGGGTACGCGCGGAATATAGCTCAGACTCTAGCAAAAACAAGCATTAAGTAATATGGTGCGGCGCGTTTGGCGCGTTTTTGAGAAATGCATCACGATTGTCTCATAAGACATTGATGGCCAAAGATTAGCCGTCAGCCGTCGGGCGGTAGCTGCGCCCGGGCCGACCGGCGATCTCCCGGCATCCGGATCGCCGCCTGCCATCGCGGGCGCCAGGCGATCCTGCAGCGGGGGCTTACCGCCAGCAGTCGGTCGTGGAAGGTGCGGAGTTCCGCAGACCCTGGTCGGTGATCGTCAAGGTGACGCACGAGGTATCTTGCGTCTGCGTGCTCTGGGCGGTGGCGGTCGCCAGAAAGGAGGTCGCTATGTTGTTGGTCGAGTTTGGATCCCCCGTGATGACAAACTTATAGAACCCACTCGGAGTGGGGGAGGCGACGCCGAGACCGGTCGGCGGTTGATCGGTCACGTCTGTCGTGTACGTGTTGTTCTGCAGAAAATATTTCTCCTCGCCGACCTGGATGCGCAACAGCGCTGAGGTCGCATCCGTGCGGTTCGCGCGCAGCACATAGCGCCGGTAGCTTGCGACGGCGAGCGACGCCAGGATAGCGACGATGGCGAGCACCACCATCAGCTCGATCAGCGTCACGCCGCGCATACGATGCGGGTAGCCCGCCGCAACTTGAGCTCTAGTTGGCATCCTGTTCACTCCATACGGTCTTCAGGCGGCTGTTGAAATTCTTGCAGACGCCCAGAACCTCGGCGCCCGACAGGCAGACCACCGGCCGCTGATCGGTCGGGGTGGTCGGCGGAGGCGGACTGCCGTTGACGGCGGTCTGCGGCGCAGGAAACAGGAAGGTCACTCCAGGTGCGATTCCTCCCTGCGCCAGCGTGGTCCATCGGTCGGCGATCGATGCATTGCTCTGATTGGCCAGATTGTCAACCGGCCTGCCGTCGAAGACGCTGACCGCATAGAGGCGGTTGTTTCCGGCTCCGGGCGTGCACGGGTTGGATGAAGCGCTCGCATTCGGGGTGTAGGTCGTAAAGAGGACCTGATCGTTGAACGTGCTCGAGGCCGCCAGCACCTTTTCACCCACCCAGCTGTTGCCCGGCTGATTGAGCGTCAGCTTCCAGCCGGTCGCGCTCGCCGGAATCGGCGGCGGCACACCGTTGGTGAGTATGGTGATATCGATGAGATCGGAATCGTGAGGGACCGTGAGCGCGGTGTATTGCGCCTGGGTCAGCTTGTCAAACGGGTGGTAATCCCGGATCGCATAGAAGCGGTCCTGGATGGTCGTAGTTGCGCAATTGGGCGTGCAATTGGTTCCATTCAGCGGGTGTCCCCGGTAGCCCGAGCCGATCGCAATGTTGAAGAAGGGCGAGAGGCCTCTCTTCGTGACCGCCGCGACATCGGGTGGGTTATAGAAGCGGCGTGTCGCCGCCACCGTGTGCGTGGCGTCGTCATGAGTCCCGAGGGAGGCGATCACGCCGCCGGCGACGAGGTTGTTGGCGTTGCTGCCATTAGAGATGTCGAAACGCCACAGCTGGCCCGCCATGTCCCCGACGTACATCCGATCTGCATAGCCGTCGCCGTCGATATCCAGAACGGCGACGTCGCTCGGGATCGCATGGTCCATGCGCGACAAGGCCAGATTCGGCTGATTCGACGCGGGAGTCACGCCGGTGGGCCCGGCGGACCAGAGTACTTTTCCGTAGAGCGCGTCGACCATGTAGATCCAGTTGCCGGAGCTGTCGGAGGTCTGGTACGAGGTGCCTTCCTCGGCGCTGTCGTATCCGCCACCGAAGACCAGCACGAACTTCTGTGAGTTCTGGGTCGCCCCTTTGATGTTGACGCGGGTGATCGCCGGGGTGGACCAGGTCTGGCCGATCCCCGTGAGCCCGGCCGTGGCCGGCCCGATCGCCCACAGGAACTTCGGGGTGGTTTTGTAGGTCACATCGACCGCGTAGTACATGCTCCCGCCGCGTCCGTTGCCGAAGTACGCAATGACGCGATCGCCCGCCGCGGGATCGACGATGCCATCCCCGTTGATGTCGTATTTGAGGACACGGATGCTGCCGTCGAGCTCGTAGTGCTTCGGCGAGGTCGGGCTGTTCGAGTAGATAGCGTTCAAGTCTCCCAGCAGCTCCTGCGGGATGAAGGCCCACAACTCCTGCCCGTTGGTGACGTCGAAGGCGTGCAGATAGCCGTCGTTGGTGGCGGCGAAGATCGCGGCGTCGTTGATGTTCGGGCTCGACGGGGTGCCGCCGTAGATGACGGCCGCGGGCTGCGAATGCAGCGGGTCGCCCATTGCGTAGCGCGGCTCACCCTTGATTCCGTCGGCGTCCTCGTCCTTCAGGTCCTCACCGCGAGCGTAGTTGATGGTGTTGTCGTGGGATGTCGCCGTGCTGACGCCCAGAATCGCGTTCGTGATCAAGGGGTTCGTGGTCGTCACCGCATAGGAGTTGCTCGAGGTGAGATCGACGGGGCTCGCCGGCGAATTGGTTCCGATATAGGTGTAGAGTTTGCGCGCGCCGGCGTTGGCAGGATTCCAGTCCGGTATCTGGCTCGCGGCGCCGCCTGCGGTCACCGTGGATCCGTCGAAGGACGCCGACCAGAAGCTCTGGGCGCTGTTCTTGAAGAAGCCGGTGGTGGGATCTACGGCAGCGACGCTGTTCTGATCGACGATGACGCCGCTCTGCACGGAATACTTCTTGACGTTGCCAGGCCAGTGATACGTGAGGCTGGGCTGGAAGACCGAGACGTAGAGATCGCTCAGCGTCTGCGTGCGGTTGAAAGCGTTCACCGATACGGTCGGCGCGGTGAAGGTCGTGCTGGTCTTCAGGATGTTGCTCACGATGTTCGTGAGCGCCGTCTGCAGCCCGTTCAGATCGCCGGTCTGGTAGAACTGCCCGCCGCCGGCCGTTGCGGCCGTGGCCAGCCAGCCGCTCGCCACAGCGAGCCCCGGGTCGTTCCCGAAGCCGATCGTGTAGAGCTGCACGTTCTGCTGCCCCGGCATGCTCGGGAACAGGTCGGTGTTGAACATGTACTTCGCGAGCGCGGTCATGCATCTGCCGGCTTTCCCTGAGGGCCCTGGATAATCCCAGCCGCCTGGAATGGCGACATTGTTGGCATCCAGGCCATTGTAGGGCGATTTGGTGGTGTTATCGCACGCGCCGCCCACCGTCGCCTCGTTCGGCAGCGCCGTGATCAGCGAATCGGCCTGATTGTCCGCGGTGGGCAGTCCGTCGGTCAGATAGACGATGAAGTTCTTCTGACATTGATACTGCACGGGCGTCTGGTACTGATTGGAGCTGGCCAATCCGCCGACCCGCGACCCGGCGACGCTCAGGGACGGCGCGGAGGTATTTCCGAAGAAGACGTTTCCGCCCGAGTAGTACAGATACGCCTCGTACAGCGTTTCCGACAAGGGCGTCAATCCGCCCGGCGTGTAGCTGTTCACCGTGTTCACGAGGTTCGTCCTGTTGGCGCCGACCGCGACCGGTGAGACGGGGTAGGCGACCATGCCGCCGGCCGCGTACGCGTCGTACGCGTTACCCGGGTCCGCGGGGCCCGCCGGGCTGCTCAGATTATTGCTATACCGCATCAGGCCGATATTGACGTTCGACAGCGAGTTGATGAGATTGGTCGCGGCCTGCTGCACCACCGAGATGCGCGTGCCGCTCACAGTGGGCGGATTCGAGGCGAGGTAATTCAGATAGTTGGCACTGTAGAGCGTGTACCCCCCGCCCGAGGCGCCGTTCTGCGCCCAATAGGAACTCGCCGCGTTCGCGGTGTTGGTCCATTCGTTGGCCGCTGAGTTCGTCGTGCCGTTGTAAGTGGTCGGAAAAGGCGCCATGCTCGAATAGTCGCCCTTGCATGCGACTTCGTAGCGGTTGGCGCCGCTGACTACGGTGTTGGCCCAGGAGTATTTGGGGCTCTTATATTTCCACTGGAGGAACTGGTCGGTGTAGAAGCCTGGGTCGATGAGTGAGTTGACCGCCGACTGACACTTCTGGTAGCTGGTGCTGAAGGAGCTCATGCCAATGCAGCCGGTCGGAGCGCTG
>VBAK01000126.1 GCA_005882275.1 Candidatus Segetimicrobium genomatis | reverse complement strand
ATGCACATCGCCGACGTGGAAGCCGGGATCCTGGGCGCCAACGGGATCGTCGGCGGGGGCATCGGGCTGGCGACCGGCGCCGCGCTGGCCGCCCAACTGGCGGGGCGCGACGACGTGACCCTCTGTTTCTTCGGCGACGGCGCGTTGAACCAGGGGGTCCTCCATGAGTCGGCCAACCTCGCCGCGATCTGGAAGCTCCCGGTCGTGTACATCTGCGAGAACAACCAGTACGCCATGTCTGCGCGCGCCGACAAGTTCACGTCGGTGCCTGATCCGGAGGTGCGCGCGAAGGCCTACGGCTTTCCGGGGGTGAGCTGCGACGGCATGGACGTGATGGCCGTCTACCGGACGGTG
>VBAK01000125.1 GCA_005882275.1 Candidatus Segetimicrobium genomatis | reverse complement strand
CCGAGCCCGAGGTTGAGGCGCTGATGGAGGATGTGTACGCATGAGCCGGCCGGTGATTGAGACCACCCCCGCGCCCGCCGCGACGCGGGTGCTCACCTACGCCGAGGCGCTCAACGAGGCGCTGCGGGAGGAGATGCGCCGGGATCCCCGGGTGTTCGTGATGGGCGAGGACGTGGCGGTCTGGGGCGGCGGCGGCGTGTTCGGCGTGACGCGGGGGCTGGTGGAGGAGTTCGGGCCGCAGCGGGTGCGCGACACGCCGATCTCGGAGGAGGCGATCGCCGCCCTCGCGGTCGGGGCCGCGGTCGCGGGCGCGCGTCCCGTCGCCGAGTTCATGTACGCGGACTTCATGGGGCTCGCGATGGAGCCCATCGTCAACCAGGCGGCGAAGATCCGGTACATGTTTGGCGGCAAGGCCAGCGTTCCGGTCGTGTTTCGCGCCCAGGAGGGCGCCGGGCGCGGGAACGCGGCCCAGCACTCGCAGTCGCTGGAGGCCTGGTTCTGCCACATCCCGGGATTGAAGGTGGCGGTCCCGAGCACGCCCGCGGACGCCAAGGGCCTTCTGGTCAGCGCGATCCGGGACGAGAACCCCGTCGTGTTTCTCGAGCACAAGATCCTCTACAACACCAAGGGTCCCGTTCCGGCGGGCGACGTCGCGATCCCGATGGGGGTCGCGGACTGCAAGCGCGCGGGGCGGCATGCCACGTTTGTCGGCGTCCACACCATGGTCCACAAAGCGCTGGCGGCCGCGGAGACCCTGGCCGCCGAGGGGATCGACCTCGAGGTCATCGATCCCAGGACGCTCGTCCCCTTCGACCTGGACGCGGTGGTCGCGTCGGTCCGCAAGACCGGGCGACTCGTGGTGGGCCACGAGGCGTATGAACGCTGCGGGATCGGCGCCGAGATCATCGCGCAGGTCATCGCGGCCGCGTTCGACGCGCTGGATGCCCCGCCGCTGCGCGTGTGCGGCGAGAATGTGCCGATTCCCTATAATGCCCGGCTCGAAGCCGCCGCGCTCCCCCAGGCGGAGGACATCGCCGCGGCGGTGCGCCAGGTGGTCGCCTGATGGCGACGGAGGTGGTGCTCCCGCGGCTGGGACTGACCCAGGAGGAAGGGACGGTCGTCCGATGGCTCAAAGTCGAGGGGAGCCGGGTGGCCAAGGGTGAGCCGCTCTTCGAGGTGATGACCGATAAGGCCACCCTCGAGGTCGAGGCGCCCGCCTCGGGCGTGCTGCTGCGGATCCTTGTCGCGGAGGGCGGGACTGTGCCCGTCGCCACCCCGATCGCGGTGATCGGCGAGCCCGACGAGGCGGCGCTGCACTCGGCGCTCGGGGCGCCCGGGACCGGAGGCCGCGCGCACACGGCCGGAGGTCAGGCCGAGGCAGGCCGGTCGGGCGGCGCGGCGGCGAACGCCGATCGAAAGGCCGATCAAAGGCCGATCGAAGCGGGGAGTAGAGCAGAGGTCGGCGCAGAGTGGAGCCAAGATACGGCCGCCGGGAACGGGCCCGGCCGGAACGTGTCCGCGGCGAGTCCGGCGCCCGACCCCACCGGCCGCGTGAAGATTTCGCCCCGCGCCCGGGCGCTGGCAGACGCCCAGGGCGTCGACGTGCGCTCGCTCGCGGGCACCGGTCCCGGCGGGCGGGTCATCGAGCGCGACGTCCAGCAGGCGATCGCCGCGCGGGGGACGGCGCCCGCAGGAGGCGCGCAGGCGCCGGCGGCGCAGCGCGCCCAGGCGGCAGGATCGCCGGGCCCGCAGGCGGCGGCATCCGCGCCCACCGCCGTTCCCGCTCCTCCCGTCCGTCAGGTTCCCGAGGTGGCGGCCGGCCCTAGTCCCGCCGCAGCGCCCGGCGCGGCGGCGGCGAGAATGCGCGCGATCATCGCCCGCCGGATGCTGGAGAGCCTGCAGACCACGGCGCAATTGACGCTCACCACCGAAGTCGACATGGAGGAGACCGAGCGGCTCCGGAGCGAGGTCGGCCCGGAACTGGAACGCCGCGAAGGGGTGCGGGTCACATACACCGACCTCGTCGTGCGGGCGGTGGCCGTGGCCCTCCGCGAACACCCCGCCGTCAACGCGCGGTGGGAAGGCGAGGGGGCGCGCCGGCTTCCCGAGATCCACATCGGCGTCGCCGTGGCCCTCGACGAGGGGCTGGTCGTGCCGGTGGTGCGCCATGCCGACCGGGCGACGCTCGCGCAGGTCTCCGCGGCGATCCGGGATCTGTCGGAACGGGCGCGCGGGATGCGGCTGCGGCCGGAAGAAATGCAGGGCAGCACCTTCACCGTCACCAACCTTGGGATGTACGATGTGGATGCCTTCACGCCGGTGCTCAACCCGCCGGAGGCGGGGATCCTGGGGGTGGGCCGTCTGCACCGGCGTCCCGCCGCCGTGGGCGACCGCGTGGAGGTTCGAGCGGGGATGGTCCTGTCCCTGACGTTCGACCACCGGGTCGTCGACGGCGCCCCGGCCGCGCAGTTCCTGCAGCGGACGAAGTTCATCCTCGAGCACCCGTACCTGCTGCTGCTCCCCTAAGGTTGCGCGAACCGCCCGATGCTACAATAAGGGCGGCCATGCGTTTCCGTCCGGAGATCGATTACTACGAGATTCTCCAGGTGCATCCGCGGGCATCCCCGGAGATGGTCAAGAAGGCGTACCGCACGCTCATGGGCGAGATGGGCGCGCATCCCGATCTCGGCGGAGACGAGGAGCAGGCCAAGCTGATCAACGAAGCCTATACGGTGCTCGCCGACGCCGAACTGCGGCGGGCCTACGACAACGCGCGCGGCGCGCGCGCTCCGTGGGGCCGGCCGGGAGGCGCCCCCTGGTGGCGGCCGGCGGACGCCGGGCCCCGCGGCCCGGGAAGGCCGGGTGACTCGTCGGGGCCGGCCGGCCGGGAGATGGAGCGGCTCGCCGGGACGGTCTCAAAGGTGCTGCTCTCCGCCGTGGTCATCGTCGCCGGCCTCGCGGTCGCGCGCCTCCTGAGGAGCCCCTCGCTGGAGCTGGCGGATCTTCTGGCGATGGTCCTCTTCCTGCTTCAGATCTGGCGCCAGGTGTCGCCGGCCGGGAGAGTCTGAGCCCCCTGCGGGGACTCCAAACCGAGGTAGAGATAAACCGCACGCAGAGGTTGCTGATGACGGTGCTGGCGGTGGGGGACGAGGTGGACGAGCGGCTCCTCGGGGACTCCCTGCCGGAGCGCCTTCGAGGGGTGCGGCTCCTCCTGTCTTGCGGCGACCTGCCGGCAGAGTACCTCGAAGCGCTCGTCGACCGGTTCCAGGTTCCGCTCCTCTACGTCCGCGGCAACCACGACCGCCGGTACGGGGAGGCGCCGCCGCCCGGCGACAACATCCACGGCCGCATCATCACGGTCGGCGGGCTTCGCATTCTGGGGTTTGAAGGCTCGATCTGGTACAACGGCGAGGGGGTGCAGTACACGGAGCGGCAGATGTGGTGGCGGGTCGCCGCGGCCCGCCCGGCGGTGTGGAGGACGGGCGGGGTGGACATCGTGGTCACGCACGCGCCGCCCTACGGGGTCCACGACGGCCAGGACCGCGCCCACACCGGCTTCAGAACGTTCCGGGGGCTGCTCGAGGCGTTGAGGCCGCGGTACTTTGTGCACGGCCACTCGCACCTCTCATACCGGCCGATGGCGGACCGGATCGCCACGATCGGGGAGACCCAGGTCGTCAACGCGTTTCGCTCGGTCGTGCTCACCGTCGAGGCGGCCAGCGCCACCCACGCCTGATCCGTCGAGGGCGTCCCGAACATGCCGGCGGTCTTCAAGGAGTTCGAAGAAGTCAGGCGCGCCCACGGGGCGCTCGCCACGCGCCCCCTGGGGGTGATCCAGGTGCCCGTCGCCGAGATCGTCGGGAGCGTCGGCCGCGCGCGGTACTTCCCGGACGGCCTGCGCCCGGGTCACGGCCTCACGCCCTCGCGCGTCAAGCGGCTGGTGGCGGCGCTCGACCACGGAGAGGTGCTGCCGCCCGTGCTGCTGTACCGCCTCGGCCACGAGTACTACATCGTGGACGGGCACCACCGGGTGGCGGCCGCCCGCCTGGCCGGGCAGCAGGATGTCGACGCCGAGGTGGTGGCGTTTCTTCCCGAGGGGCGGAGCCCGGAAGACGTCGTCGCGCGCGAGCGCGTCCTGTTCGAGCAGAAGACCGGCATCACGACGATCGTGCTGCACGAGATGGGACAGTACCCCAAACTGCTCCGGTGGATCGAGGACTACCGGCGCGAGCGGGCCCGCGGGTCGCTGCGGAGCGCGGCCCGTGAGTGGTATTCGCGGATCTATCTGCCCGCGACCCGGGACCTGGCCGCGCGGCGCCTGCTCCGGCACTTCCCCGGCCGATCGCTCGGCGACCTGTTCGTCTACCTCGGCGACCACAAATGGATCATGAGCAAGGCCGCGGGACGGGACATCGGGATGGCGGCGGCGCTGGACGGTTTCGCGGGCCTGGTCACGTCGCACCGAGAGCCCGCGGGATTCACCCGCTGGCTGGACGGCCTCGCGGCGGCGCTCCGCACCGAGATTGCCCTCCCGGCGCGGCTCATCCGCAGAGCGCGGCCGAAAATGCTCGCCGGCTCCCCGCGCCGGCGGCGGCCCCCGGAGGCGGGAGGGCGGTAGCGGGGCGGGGACCGGCTCCGCGGTCTGTGCCGGTCAGCGGAATCCTGTGAACGCGATGCCTTCGGTGATGTACCGCCGGAAGAAGAGAAAGAGGGCAATCATGGGCAGGATGCTGACGATCGCCCCGGCCGTGATGGCGCCGTAATCCGCGGTGTAGCGCTTCTGGAAGACGGCCAGGCCGACCTCGGTCGTGTACATCTCCTGGGCGCTGGCCATGATCAACGGCCAGATGAACGCCGTCCAGGCCTGGATGGCTCCGAAAATCGCGACGGCCGCCATCGCCGACGCGGCCGTCGGGACCGCCACACTCGCGAAGATCCGCCACTCCGAAGCGCCGTCGATGCGCGCCGCGTCCATCATTTCGTCGGGGAACGCGGAACGGAAGTACTGGCGCATGATGAAGACGCCAAAGCTCATCATCAGGTACGGCGCCAGCAGTCCCTGGTAGGTGTTGATCCACCGCCAGTTGCGCATGGTCAGATAGAGGGGCACCATGTAGGTTTCCAGAGGGAGGATGGCCGTCGCCAGGAGGATCAAGAAGATCGCGCTATCGCCCGGGAAGCGGTACTTGCCGAAGATGTACCCGGCCATGGTGGACGTCACGACGACGATCACGGTCGACACGAGCGTCACGACCAGGCTGTTCACAAAGAACCGCGCAAAGGGCGCCGCGGTAAACGCCCTCGCGTAGTTGGCGAGCGTGGGAGCGTACGGCAGCAGCCGAGGCGGGAATTGCAGGATCTCGGCCGCAGGTTTCACGGAGGTCGACAGCATCCAGACGAATGGGAAGATCATCACGATCGCCCAGGTGGCCAGGAACGTGTGCAGGAGCAGAGGGCGCAGCCGGGCGGTCATTCCGTCTGGCTCCGCAGGACTCGGAACTGCGCCAGGGTGAGGCACAGCACGATCACAAAGAAGATCGTGGCTTCCGCCGAGGCGTAGCCCATCCGATAGAAGCGAAAGGCGTTCTCGAAAATATCATAGATCAGCACGCGCGCCAATCCCGCCGGTGAGCCCTGGATGTCGGAGGCGAGCACGTACACCTGCGTGAACACGTTGTAGGCGCTGATCGTCGAGATCACCGTGATCAGCAGCACGGTGGGCATCAGGAGGGGCAGCGTAATGTGGCGGAAGAGCCGCCACCCCGCGGCGCCGTCGATCAGGCCGGCCTCGGTGTACTCCGCGGGGATCGCCCGGAGGCCGACAATGAAGAGCACCATGTTGTACCCCAGCGTTTTCCACACCGACATGATCATGACGGCCCAGAGGGTCGCCCGCGGCTCGATCAGCCACGGCACCGGGCCCACCCCAACCAGCGACAGGAGGTAATTGAGGAGACCGTTGCGGGTGTCGCAGATCCACTTCCAGGCCACCGCTTCCGGCACGGTCGGCGCGACGAACGGCAGAAAGTAGAAGAGTTGATAGAGCCCTTCCCACCGCACCCGGCGGGCCAGCGGCAGCGCGACGAGGAGCGCCAGGAGCACGCTGGCGGTCACGGTGACGGCCGCAAAGGTCGTCGTGTTGGACAAGGCCAGGAGAAAGTTCGGATCCTGGAGGAGCGCCCGGAAGTTGTCCAGCCCGACAAAAGGCTTGGTGGCGGAAATCAAGTCCCAGTTGAGGACGCTCAACCGGAGGGTCTCGGCGATGGGGACGATGCGAAACACGATGAAGAGGAGCGCAGGGAAGGCCAGCATCAGGTAGCAAAACCCATACCGCGCCAGCGTGCTGCGGCTCGCCCCCAACAGCAGCGGCGTGTGGCCGGCGGTGACCCGCGGCGGGGGCCACCGCCACTTTCGCTGAGCCCTGCCGAGCGGTCGGGGCTTGGACCCGTTACTCGCCGTAGAGCCCATCGCGCTTCAGGATACCGTTGGTCTCCTCGGCGGCGGCGTGGAGCATGCTCGCGATGGCGGCCGGATTCCCGGCCAGGGTCCGATCCCGGTAGGCGGCGACGAGCCGGCTCGCCAGCTTGGTTTCGATCTCATCGAAATCCTTGATGCTTGGCATCGACCAGTACACGTAGTCTTTGTCCTTGACGAGGAAAGCTTTGTATTGCGGGGACTTCGCGAAGACCGGGTCGAGGTTGACGTCCTGACGCAGCGGGATCCACCCGACGTCTCCGAGCAGCTGGCGCTCGAACTGCGGTTGCGTCAGGAACTTGACAAAGTCCCACGCGACTTCCGGGTTCGCGGCCGATCGGCTCACGTACAGGCTGACGACACCGAGGATCGTGCCCCATCGTTTGTCGCGGGGGATCGGCGCCGTCAGATACTTGAGGGTGGGCGCGTTCTTCTGAATGTCGCCGATGACCCAGGACTCCCGTTCGAACATGGCCGTTTGTCCCAGCTCGAAGGCTTCCGCGTCGTGTTTGATATCCAGGCTGTCGATCTTGTCGACGAACACGGCATCGAGGTGCATCTTCATGGTCGCCCGCCCGGCGTCGTTGTCGTATCCCGCCCTGTACTTCCCGGGGGCGCTCCGCGTCAGCAGTTCACCGCCGCGGGGCCACATCAGAATGGCAAACTTCTCGGCCACGCCGCTCCCGGCGCCAAAGAGACGCAGGCTGATCCCGCTTCGCGCCACGCGGCCCTGCGCGTCGGTCCTGACCAGCTTTTTCGCGAACGCCATGAGCTCATCCATGGTCTTGGGTGGGCCGGACAAACCGGCCTCTTTGAACATGTCCGTGTTGTAGTAGAGGGCGCCGACACCCGCGAACCACGGGACCCCATACACATCGCTGGCCAGCGAAGCGGCATCCTGGGCCGACTTGTTGAAGCTCCGGCTGCGCACGAACTGCGCCAGGTCGGCCGGGGCTTTGGGGATCAGTCCCGCTTCGAGGTATCGTTCCACCGTCGACGCTTCGACCTCCAGAACGTTCCCGGCCGTATCCGACGGCAGCGAGGCCGCCAGTTTGCGCTCGTAGTCGCGGAGGTCGGTGGTCAGGACGGTCACTTTGACGTTGGGATGAGCCTGCTGATACGCATCGGCGGCCCGCTGATACACCGGAGCGATCTCCGGGTATCCTCCCCAAATCGAGAGGTTCACCACCGGCACGGCTCCTCCGGTGGGAGCGGATATCGCGACACCGAGCAGGATCACGATCAGGGCGACAACTGTTCGAAGTGCCCGTGGCCGTCCCATGTGTTCCCCCCCTTGCGACGTCGTAGGCCGCAACGTTCCAGAGGCCGGCGACCCCGTCCGCCGGCGGCGCCGTGGTCACGGCGCATTTCGAGCACACGCTGGGCTTGACCTTCGCGGCTCTCGCTCAAAGGGCCGGCATCAAAACGCGCGGCCGACCGATCTGGCGCCGAGAGGATTTCGGTGTTGCCCGCTAGGGAACGATGACGAAGGACCGCCGGCCGGGTAACAGGTAAATCCGAAAGTCCCGGTCGCGGGTGAAAAGCTGCATCAGCCTTGAGCCATGAGCGGCCAGCGTCGGTAAGCGTCATGCTGAGCGCGGGTGCTTGTGTGGAAGAGTCCGTCGAAACGCTTTGCCGCTCCTTCGCGCACGGCCGCCGCCGCCACACCCAAGTCCAATCACATCAGCCAGCCTGGGGGCAAGCGTGGTGCCCAGCACCTGCTTGCAGTATCGATCGATCGCCCGCCGGATACTTTCAGACGTGGACATTCCCTCCGCGCGCGCGGCCCGCTCTAAGCGGATTTCCAGCTCGGGATCCAGGCGGAAACTCTTCGTCATAGCCGACTGCTCCGTGTATTACATGTAATGATTGGTGGAGCAGATCGTTTAAACGCGCTGCAAGAAAAACTTGTCATAGCGGCGGCCTCCGCTGCCCCCAGCCGGTGGCGTCTTCGTACGCGGCGGCCGCGCGCAGGACCGTCCCTTCATCGAACGGGCGGCCGGCCAGCTGGAGTCCGACGGGCAGCCCCGCGCCGGTGAACCCGCACGGCACGGTCAGGCTGGGAAACCCCGTGAAGCTGAACGGGCGGTTGAACACGGGCGATCCGGTTGAGGCCAGGCCCTCCGGGGCCGGTCCGGGGGCGGCCGGGGTCGCGATCATGTCCACATCCTCCAGCAGGTCCCGAAGCCGGCGGATCACGATGGTCCGGACCTGCTGAGCCCGGACGTACGTGGGAGCCGGGATCTGCAGGCCGGTCTCGATGATCGCCCGCAGCCTGCTCCCGTAGTCGCCCGGCCTGACGCGGTAGGTGTCGACGTGCACCGCCGCCGCCTCGGCGTTGTGGATCAGTTCGTGCGCATCCATCCCCGCCTCGAACTCGTCCGGCAGCCGGATCTCGCGGACCCCGCACCCGACCGTCTCGAGGACGCGCAGCGCGGCGTGATAGAGTTCTTGAGCCTCGGCGTCGAGTCCGTCGGTGAAGTAGCGGTCGGGCGCTCCCACGCGGAGCGCCGCCGCCGGCCGATCGTCCGCGCCGGGCTCGGCGAGGAGGGCGGCGTACGCGGGCGGGGGCGGGGCGGAGAGCGTCGCCGGGTCGTGTGGATCGGGACCCGCGACGGCGTCGAGCAGGAGGGCGGCGTCTCTCACGGTGCGCGCCATCGGCCCGGGATGGTCGAGGGTCCAGGCCAGCGGGTGCACGCCGTGGCGGCTGACCCGGCCGAACGTGGGCTTGAGCCCCACCACTCCGCAGAATGCCGCGGGGCGGATGATCGACCCGGAGGTCTGGCTCCCCAGCGCGCCCTGACACATGCGCGCGGCGAGCGCGGCGCCCGACCCGCTGCTCGATCCCCCGGGCGTGTGCGTGAGGGCCCACGGATTCCGGGCCGGCGAGGGGTCAAACGAGGCGAACTCGGTGGTATGCGTCTTGCCGAGGATGATGGCCCCCGCGGCCCGCAGGCGCGCCACCGCGGTGGCATCGGCGGGCGGCACGAACCCGGCCATGATCCGCGACCCGCAGGCGGTCTCCACGCCGGCGGTGTTGAAGATGTCCTTGACGCCGATGGGGATCCCGTGGAGCGGGCCGAGGATCGTCCCCGACCGCTGCAGCCGGGTCAGGCGTTCGGCTTCCCGGCGCGCGTCCTCGATCCGGATGCGCGCCCACGCCTGGACGCGGGGCTCGACCTGTTCAATCCGGTCGAGCGTCGACTCGAGCAGCTCCACCGGTGCGAGGCGCCCCGCGCCGATCGCCGCCGCGGCCGCGCTCAACGAAAGGTCCCAGGGCTCACTCATCCGATGATCGTCGCCTGCGGGGGCTCGGAACCGGATTGAGGCGGGCATCGAGCAACGGCTGCAGCCGGGGGGCGCCGGCCGGCTCGGTGTCGCGAGACACCGGGAGCGTGTGCACGACCTCGATCCGGCGTGCGACGATCTTCCACTCCTCGGGGAACCGTTCCCCTGATGCGGGCGGCAGTTTCAAGAGCCTGCGGGTCCAAGCGATCACCGGAGGGTCGGGTTCCATTGGCTCCTCCACGCGGATGGTGCGCCGTCGGACGGTGCCGTCCAAACCTGGGCCGTCACCAAGATGGTCTTGGCAGAGGGCCTGCCGACCTCCTGCAGGGAAGGACGCCGGAGCGCGTTTCCTCCTATAATATCGATCGATAGTCTCAATAGAGGAGCGACGCGTGCCCACGGTCCCCGCCGGCAGAGCAGAAGCCCCGTTCGTCCTGGCGCTCGATCTCGGGAGTTCTTCGCTCCGCGCGCTCATCTACGACGCCCAGGGCCGCGAGGTCGTGGGGACCGAGGGACGGACGCCTCTTCGGTGGACCGAAACGCCCGACGGGGGCGTCGAGACGGATCCGGATCGCCTGCTCGACGGCGCCTTCCACGCGATCGACCAGGCGGTGGCCGGCGGGGGAGGAGCCGCGCAGAGTATTGCGGCCGTCGGGGTCTCGACCTTCTGGCACAATCTCATGGGGATCGGCCGCGACGGCCGTCCATCGACGCCGCTCTATTCCTGGGCCGATGAGCGAAGCGCGGAGGCCGCCCGCGCCCTCCGCGAGCGGCTGGACGAGGCGGCGGTCCGCCGGAGGACCGGGTGTGTCTTCCACCCGAGTTACCCCGCGGCCAGGCTCCTCTGGCTGCGCGGGCAGCATCCGGAGGCATTCCGGGCGACGCGGACCTGGATGAGCATCGGCGAGTACCTGGCGCACCGGTGCTTCGGCCGCGCGGTGTGCAGTATCTCGATGGCGTCGGGCACCGGCCTGCTGGACCAGGAGCGCTTCGAGTGGGATGCGGAGCTGCTGGAGGCGATCGGCCTGACCCCGCAACGGCTCGCGCCGATCGTGGATCTGGGAGATCCGCTGAGCGGGCTCGCGCCCGCATTTGCCTCGCGCTGGCCCGCGCTGCGAGATCGGCCCTGGCTCCCCGCCGCCGGCGACGGGGCGCTCAGCAATCTCGGCACGGGATGCGTGACCCCCTCCCGCGCGGCCCTGGTGGTGGGGACCTCGGGCGCGCTGCGGGTCCTGCACGCGGCGGAGCCGTTCGAGGTGCCGCGCAGTCTCTGGCACTATCGCCTCAACCGCACCCGGGTCCTCACCGGCGGCGCCGTCAGCAACGGCGGCAACCTCTTCCGGTGGATGCAGGAGCAGTTTGCGCTCGGTCCGCCCGAGGAGATCGAGCGCAGCCTGCAGGCGCGCTTACGAGACCCCCGCCGGGGAACGGCCCGCCGCCTCGTGGTGCTTCCGTTCCTGGCCGGGGAGCGCAGCCCCGACTGGCCGCTGCGGGCGCGCGGGGCCGTTGTCGGCATGACGCTCTCCACCGAGCCGCTCGATCTGCTGCAGGCGGGCCTGGAGGCGATCGCCCTGCGGTTTGCGCTGATCTGGGAACAGCTCCGGGCGGTCGTGCCGGGCGTCGTGGAAATTGTGGGGAGCGGCGGGGGGCTCCTGCGATCTCCCGCGTGGCTGCAGATCATGGCCGATGTGCTGGGGCATCCGATCATCGCTTCGGGGGAGGCGGAAGGCAGCAGCCGCGGGGCCGCGCTGCTCGCGCTCGAGTTCCTGGGCGCCGCGCGCGAGGAGGTGCCCGTCCCGTTCGGCGATACGTTTCGCCCCGACCCGGCGCAGCATGCCAGGTACCGGGAGGCGCGGACGGCGCACCTTGCGGTCGAAGCCGCGCTGTCCCCCCTGCAGGAGTTTTCCCGACCATAAAGAGGGGGAGTTCGCCGGGGAGAGCCGCCGGCGGCCGCGGCGCAAGGGCGAGGCTGAGCACAAGTTCGGCGATTCGGGTGCCCCTCCGGCGGACGATCGAGTAGAATAGTCAGGGACAATAATAATAGGTGAGGACGCGCGTGCCGGGCACGCGCGGGGGCGGTGTGATGGCGACACGGATTCACACGATCGAGGAACTGTGCATCAACAGCATCCGGACCCTGTCCATCGATGCCGTGGAGAAGGCCCGCTCGGGCCATCCCGGCATGCCGCTGGGCGCGGCAACGATGGCCTACGTCCTGTGGACCCGCCACCTGCGTCACCACCCGCGCTCCCCGGCGTGGCCGGACCGCGACCGCTTTGTCCTCTCCGCCGGGCACGCGAGCATGCTGCTCTATAGTCTCCTGTTCTTGACCGGATACGACCTGACGCTGGATGACCTCAAGCAGTTCAGACAGTGGGGCAGCCGGACGCCGGGGCATCCCGAGCACGGCCTCACGCCGGGCGTGGAGGTGACCACGGGGCCGCTCGGTCAGGGGTTCGGAAACGCCGTGGGCCTGGCGATGGCGGAGCGGTGGCTGGCCGCCACCTTCAACCGGCCCGGCCACACGATCGTGGACCACTACACCTATGTCATGGCCAGCGACGGGGACATGATGGAAGGCGTCGCCTCGGAGGCGGCCTCGCTGGCCGGCCACTTCCGGCTCGGCCGGCTGATCGTGCTGTACGACGCCAACTTGGTGAGCCTCTCCGCCACGACCAACGTCACATTTACCGAAGACGTCGGCGCGCGCTTTGCGGCCTACGGCTGGCACGTGCAACGGATCGACGGCCAGGATGCCGGGGCCGTCGACGCGGCGCTGGCCGCGGCCCGCGCGGTCGAGGACCGGCCCTCGCTGATCGTGGCGCGGACGCACATCGGATACGGCAGCCCCCACCGGCAGGACACCTTCCAGGCGCACGGTGAGCCGCTCGGCGAGGAAGAGGTGCGGGCGACAAAGCGCGCGCTCGGCTGGCCGGAGGACAAGACCTTCTACGTGCCCGATGAGGCGCTGCGGGAATTCCGCAAGGCCGTGGAGCACGGCGCCGCGCTGGAAGAGGCCTGGCGCCGGAAGATGGACGCCTACCGCGCGGCCCACCCGGAGCCGGCCGGGCAGTTCGAGCGGGCGCTGGCCGGCGACCTGCCCGAGGGCTGGGAGGCGAAGCTGCCGGCATTCACACCCAAGGATGGGGAGATGGCCACGCGGGATGCGGGGGCCAAGGTGCTGAGCGCGCTCGCCGACGCCGTGCCGAACCTGATCGGAGGCTCCGCGGACCTCGATCCGTCCACGCGCACGATGCTGAAGGGGCACGGCGATTTCGAGGCCCCGTCGGCGCCCCCCGCGGCCGGAGGGCCGCCGCTGCAGGGCGCCGCCGGCGGCGTCTGGGGGTACGCGGGGCGAAACATTCACTTCGGCGTTCGCGAGCATGCGATGGCCGCCATCCTGACCGGGCTGGCGCTGCACGGAGGGGTCCTGCCGTTCGGGGCCACGTTCCTGACGTTCTCGGATTACATGCGGCCGAGCATCCGGCTGGCGGCGCTGAGCAAGGCGCGGGTGTTCTACGTCTGGACGCACGACAGCATCGGGCTGGGCGAGGACGGGCCGACCCACCAGCCGGTCGAGCACCTGGCCGGTCTCCGCGCGATGCCGGACCTGCTGATGCTCCGGCCGGCGGACGCCACCGAGACCGTGGAGGCGTGGCGGGCCGCTCTGCGGCACAAGCAGGGCCCCGTGGGGCTCGTGCTCACCCGTCAAAAGCTGCCCGTGCTGGACCGGCAGGCCCTGGCCCCCGCGTCGGGCGTGGCGCGGGGCGCGTACGTGCTCGCCGAGGCGGGGGGACCCGCCCCCGACGTGATCCTGATCGCCACGGGGTCGGAAGTGTCCGTCGCGCTGGAGGCGCACCGGCGGCTCGTCCGGGAGGGGATTCGCAGCCGTATCGTGTCGATGCCCTCGTGGGAACTGTTCGAGGCGCAGCCGAAGGCCTACCGGGACACGGTCCTGCCGCCGGCCGTTCGCGCGCGGGTCGCCGTGGAGGCGGCCACGCCGTTCGGGTGGGAGCGCTACGTGGGATCTGACGGGGCGATCATCGGCGTGAACCGGTTCGGCGCCTCCGCCCCGGGGCCCGTGGTGATGCGTGAGTTCGGCTTGACGCCGGAGCATGTCGTCGAAACCGCAAAGAGGCTCCTCGAGAAGGGACGGAGACAATCATGAGAGAGGTCAAGGCCCAGAATCCGCTGCGCCTGCTGCGGGAGGTCGGGCAGAGCGTCTGGCTGGACTACATCCACCGGAAGCTCATTCGCGCGGGCGAACTGCGACGGCTCATCGAGGAAGATGGACTCTCCGGGATGACGAGCAACCCGACCATCTTCGAGAAGGCGATCTCGGAAGGTCCCGAATATGAAGAGACGTTTGCGCGGCTGCGGGCACGGGGGGCGGGCGTCACCGAAGCGTACCAGACGCTGGTCGCCGAGGACATCATCGCCGCCTGCGACGCGCTCCGGCCGGTCTTCAACGAGACCGGCGGCGCCGACGGGTTTGTCTCGGTCGAGGTCTCCCCGCTCCTGGCCCATGATACGGCGGGGACGATCGAGGAGGTCCGCTACTGGTTTGGACGCATCGGCCGGCCGAACCTGATGGTGAAGATTCCGGGAACGCCGGAGGGCGTCCCCGCGATCCAGGCGATGATCGCCGAGGGCCGGAACATCAACATCACGCTGCTCTTCTCGGTGCAGGCCTACGCGCGCGTCGCCGAGGCCTACGTCGGCGGGCTGGAGCAGCGCGTGGCGGCGGGGCAGCCCATCGACCGGGTCGCGTCGGTGGCGAGCGTGTTCGTCAGCCGGATCGACACCGAGGCGGACAAGCGCCTGGACGCGAAGGCGGCGGCGGCCGCCACCCCGGCGGAGCGGGAACGCCTGCAGGGCCTGCGCGGCAAGGCCGCGATCGCCAACGCCAAGCTGGCGTACAAGACGTTTCGCGAGGTGTTCGATGGGAGCCGCTACAAGGCGCTGGCCGCGCGCGGCGCCCGGGTGCAGCGGCCGCTGTGGGGCAGCACCAGCTCGAAGAATCCGGCCTACCCCGACCTCCTGTACGTCGAGGCGCTCGTGGGTCCGGACACGGTCGACACGATGCCGCCGCAGACCCTCGCCGCGTTTCGCGATCACGGCCGGGTCAATCCCCGCGCCGTGATGGAGGGGCTGACCGAGGCGGAGGCGGTGCTCGCGCGGCTGGCGGAGGTTGGGATCGGGATCGACGATGTCACCGGCCGCGTGCTGGACGCCGGCATTCAGTCGTTTGTCGACTCCTACCGGCAGCTGCTGGGGGCGATCGAGCGCCGGCTCCGCACGGCGTAGCCGCGCCCGCCAAGGGCAGGCGTAGAGGAGGAGGGGACGCGTGGAACTGGGATTCGTCGGGTTCGGCCGTATGGGCGGCAACATGGTGAAGCGCCTTCTGGGCCGGGGGCACAAGATCGCGGTGTACGCGCGGAAGCGCGAGGTGCGGGCGGAAGCGGCGGCGCTGGGCGCCACCCCGGCCGAATCGATCGAGGACCTGGCGGGCAAGCTCACCCCGCCCCGGGTGCTGTGGCTGATGATTCCCGCCGGCCCCCCCGTGGACGAGACGCTGAAGGAGCTGATGCCGCTGCTCGCGCCGCAGGACATCATCGTCGACGGCGGCAACTCCAATTACAAGGACTCGATCCGGCGCGCCAAGGCGGCGCAGGCGCGCCAGATCTCGTACATCGACGCGGGCACGAGCGGGGGGATCTGGGGGCTCCAGGTCGGGTACTGCCTGATGGTCGGCGGAGAGGTCGCGGCCGTCCGCAGGGTCGAGCCCGCCTTCCGCGACCTGGCGCCGGAGGGCGGCTATCTTCACGCCGGCCCCAGCGGAGCCGGCCACTTCGTCAAAATGATCCACAACGGCATCGAGTACGGGATGCTCCAGGCCTACGCCGAGGGGTTCGCGATCCTCCACGAGGCGCCGTTCAAGCTGGATTTGCGCGCCATCAGCGCCCTGTGGAACCGCGGCAGCGTCGTGCGGTCCTGGCTCCTCGAACTCGCCGAGCGCGCGTTCGCCAATGACCCCGACCTGCGGTCGCTCCGGGGGTACGTGGAGGACTCCGGGGAAGGGCGGTGGACGGTGCAGGAGGCGATCGACCGCAACATCCCCGCGCCGGTCATCACCCTCTCGCTGCTGCAGCGCCTGCGGTCCCGGCAGGAAGAAAACTTCGGGGACAAAGTGATCGCCGCGCTCCGCCAGCAGTTCGGCGGGCACGCGGTCCGGGAGACGTAACCCCGGATGGGCGCCGTGTCGATCCCGTCGCCGCTTCAGGAACTCCGGGAAGCGCGCCACCTCCGCCGCATCCCGGATCCGTGCGCGGTGGTGATCTTCGGCGCCACCGGCGACCTGACGCACCGGAAGCTCATGCCCGCGCTGTATACGCTGTCGCGCCTGGGGATGCTGCCGGAGGAGTGCGCGGTGGTCGGCTTCGCCCGGCGGCCGATGACCGACGAGCAGTTCCGGGTCGAGGTCGCCCAGGCCGTGCGGGGCGCGACGTCCGGCGCGGTGGACGCCGCGGCGTGGGACGGCTTTGCGCGGCGCCTGCATTATGTCCAGGCCGACTTTCGCGACCCGGCCGGCTACGACCACCTCCGGCAAACGCTGGAGCGGCTGGACCGGGAGTGCGGGACCACGGGCAACCGCCTCTACTACCTCGCCACGGCGCCGGAGCTGTACGGCGAGATCGTCCAGCGCCTCGGACAGCACGGGCTGACCGTCCGGCCGGCCCCGGGCTCGGACGGGGGGCATCCCTGGACCCGGGTGATCGTCGAAAAGCCGATCGGGCGGGACCTGGCCAGCGCGCAGGACCTCAACCGCGCGCTGCTCAGCGTGTTCCGGGAGTCCCAGATCTTCCGGATCGATCACTATCTCGGCAAGGAGACGGTGCAAAATATCCTGGTGTTCCGGTTCGCCAACGGGATCTTCGAGCCCATCTGGAACCAGCACTACGTCGACCACGTCCAGATCACGGTCGCGGAGACCGTCGGCGTGGAAAACCGCGCGGGCTACTACGAGACCGCCGGGGTGGTGCGGGATCTCGTGCAGAGCCACATGATGCAGCTCCTGACCCTGATGGCGATGGAGTCTCCGGTGGCCATCGAGCCCGAGTCCGTCCGGTCGGAGAAGGTGAAGGTGTTGCGGGCGGCCCGCCGGATCCCTCTCGACGATGTCCCGCGGAACGTCGTGTTGAGCCAGTACGGCCCCGGCACCGTTGAAGGGCAGGCGGTGTCGGGCTACCGCGAGGAGCCGCGGGTCGCGCCCACCAGCCGGACGCCGACGTTCGTGGCGATGCGCCTGTACATCGACAACTGGCGATGGGCGGGCGTCCCCTTCTACCTGCGGAGCGGGAAGCGCCTCCCCAAGCGCGTGACCGAGGTCGCCGTGCAGTTCAAGCGGGCCCCCCTCCCGCTCTTCGGCGACACCGGCGCGGACGAGCCCAACCTGCTGGTGCTGAACATCCAGCCGGACGAGGTCATCTCGCTCCAGTTCGTGGCCAAGGTGCCCGGCCTGGCGATGACGCTGCGGCCGGTGACCATGGGGTTCCGGTACGGGACCGCGTTCGGCGTGGAGGAGATGTCCGCCTACGAGCGGCTGCTGCTCGACGCCCTGCTCGGCGATTCCACGCTGTTCACCCGCCGCGACGAAGTGGAGGAGGCCTGGGATCTGGTGGAGCCGCTCCTGAACTGGTGGGAGCGCTCAGACCCGCCGGAGCCGGTCCCGATGTACGCCGCCGGGACGTGGGGCCCCGACGCCGCCCGCGCGCTGATCGCCAGGCGCGGCCGGCGCTGGCGGACGTTGTGACCGGGCCGCCCCGCCCGGCCTCGTCCCGGCCGTCCGCCCCGTTTCCGTCGCCTCACCCCGAGGTGCTGATCGTTCCCGATCTCTCGGCCGCCGCCGCGGCCGCGGCGGAGCGCGTGGCCCGGCGGTGCGAGCAGGCGGCGGCATCGCGCGGCGAGTGCGCAATCGCGCTTTCCGGCGGGGAGACGCCGAGGGCGCTGCACGCCCGGCTGGCCTCGGATCCGTTCCGGCGGCGGATCCCCTGGACGCGCATTCGGGTGTTCTGGGGCGACGAGCGGGGCGTCCCCCCGGACGATCCCCGCAGCAACTACCGGATGGCGCGGGAAACCCTGCTGAACGCGGTGCCGGTCCCGGACGACCGGATCCACCGGATGCCGGCCGAGGGGCCGGATCGGCAGGCCGCCGCCGAGGCGTATGCCGCGCTGCTGCGCGCGCACCTGCCTCACGCCGCGGACGGCTGGCCCCGGTTCGACCTGGTGCTGCTCGGGCTCGGGGACGACGCCCACACGGCCTCGCTCTTTCCTCACGCGCCGGCGCTGCAGGAGACGCGGCGCGCGGTGCTGGCGGTCGAGGCGCCGGATGGGATGCCGCGCATGACGCTCACGCCTCCGGTCCTCAACCACGCGGGCGAGATCCTCTTCCTCGCCGCCGGCCCTCAGAAAGCCCGGGCCGTGTGGGCCGTGCTCGAGGGCCCGCGGCAGCCGGACGCCGTGCCCGCCCAGGCCATCCGGCCGGTCGACGGGACGCTGGCCTGGATCGTCGACGCCTCCGCCGCCTCGCGCCTGACGCGCTCCTCCACAGCATAACCGCGGCCCCCGTCGTTCGGGGAGAGGGTTTTCCGTGAATCCGGCGGAATCCCCCTGTGAGCCTTACGCGAGGCCCTGAAGCCGGTCGGGCAGGGAGGGGGTTGGTCTATGCGTCGCGTCTGGAGGTGGGGGGCGGTCTCCCTCATCCTGCTGCTGGCTGCGGGAGCGCCGCTCGGGCGGCCCGCGCCGGCCGGGGCGGCGGCCGAGACATTGCTGATCGGGCAGTCCACGTGGGTGGGGTACGGCCCCCTGTTCCTGGCCCGGGACAAGCGCTTTTTCGACGAAGCCGGGGTCAGCGTCGAACTGAGGACGTTCGAAGACCCCAAGGAGAGGTTCTTCGCGCTCGTCTCCGGCAAGCTCGATGGGATCGCCACGACGCTCGACACCGCCAGCCTCTACTGGAGCACCGAGCACCCGTTTCGCTCGGTCCTGGGCCTGGACGACAGCAAAGGCGGGGACGGGATCGTGGCCGTCGACGCGATCAAGTCGATCAAGGACCTGCGCGGCAGGCGGGTCGCGTACAACAAGGGCTCCGTCTCCCACTTCTTCCTCAGCGTGCTGCTCCGCCAGAACGGCATGACGGAGCAGGACATCCAGAGCATCCAGATGCAGCAGGACGCTGCGGGGGCGGCGTTCGTGGCCCACAAGGTCGACGCGGCGGTGACGTGGGAGCCGTGGCTGAGCCGGGCGAAGAGGACGCCGGGCGGCCACGTCCTGGTGGACAGCAGCAGCACGCCGGGCCTCATCGTGGACATCCTGCTCTTCCGGAGCGACATCATCAAGAACCACCCGGATGCCGTGAAGGGCGCGGTCCAGGGGTGGTTCAGGGCGGTGGACTACTGGAAGCACCACCCCGACGAGTCCGATCTCCTGATGGCCAAAGCCGTGGGCGGATGGCTGAAGGACGTGACGACGTTCCGCGAGACCCTCGCCGGCGTCCGGTTCTACGACGAGGCCATCAACCGCCAGTATTTCGCGCTCGGCGGGCAGATCTACGTCACCGCGCAGAACGCGATCGACATCTGGAAGTCGCTTGGCATGATCCGGGGGAACGTGGCCGCCGCCGACCTGCTAGACCCCGAGTTCATCAATAAGTAGGGAGCGTGCCGGGCCGGCGCGCCACCCCGGCCGGCCCGGCGGGCGTGACGTGAGCCCGGCACAGCCCGGGGCGGAGCGCCGGCGGCGGACGTCGTGGGCCCGTTTCGCGTACCTCCGCCCGCAGGAGCCCGTCCCCCGGCGCGTCTATCTGGGAACGGTCACCGGCAGCGCCGTCGGCCTCGTGGCGCTGTGGTGCCTGCTCAGCTACGGCGGGGTCGTGGAGCCGCTCTTCCTGCCCAGCCCCACCGCGATCCTCGCCGCGGGCCTCGACCTCGCGCGGGACGGCACCCTCGTGCAAGATATGCGGGCCAGCCTCGCGGTCATCGTGTCGGGGTGGGCGCTGGCCGCGGTCCTGGCCGTCCCCATCGGGATCCTGATGGGATCGTTCAAGGTGGTGGAGGCGCTCGTGGAGCCCGTGGTCGACTTCGTCCGCTACCTGCCCGTCAGCGCGATGATCCCCCTCTTGATCCTCTACGTCGGCATCGGGACCGCCGAGAAGGTCGCCGTGATCTTCATCGGGACGTTCTTTCAGCTCGTTCTGCTCGTCGCCGACGTGGCGGCCCACGTGCCGCACGAACAGCTCGACGTCTCCTACACGCTCGGCGCCTCGCGCGCCCAGGTGGTGGGGCGCGTCCTGCTCCCGGCGACGCTGCCCGGGGTGATGGATACCCTCCGCATCACCATGGGCTGGGCCTGGACCTACCTGATCGTGGCCGAGATCGTCTCCGCCGACCGGGGCCTGGGGTATCTGATCCTAAACTCCATGCGGGGCCTGTTCACCGACCGGATCTTCGTGGGGCTCGTGGTGATCGGGGGGTTGGGGCTCGTGTTCGATCTGACGTTCAAGTGGCTGCACCGGCGGCTCCTGCCCTGGTCCCCCAAGGCCTGAGGCCTGTCCATGGCGGAGCCCAAGCTGCGCATCCGCGAGGCCACGGTCGCCTTCCGCACCCGGCGGGGCGGAGAGGTGGTGGCCATCGACCGGCTCTCGCTCGACGTCGCCGACTGTCAGATCGTCAGCATCGTCGGCCCGTCCGGATGCGGCAAGAGCACGCTGCTCCGCCTCGTCGCCGGGCTCGTCCGGCCCTCGTCCGGCGAGATCTGGCTGGACGGTCATCAGGTCACCGACCCCGGCGCGGACCGCGGCATGGTCTTCCAGTCCTACACCCTCTTCCCGTGGCTGACGGTGCAGGGCAACGTGGAGTTCGGACCGCGCCTGCGGGGGGTTCCCGAATCGGAGCGGCGCGCGGCCGCCCGGCGCTACATTCAGATGGTGGGGCTTACGGGATTCGAGCACGCCTACCCCAAGGAGCTGTCCGGCGGGATGATGCAGCGGGTGGCGATCGCCCGGGCCCTGGCCAACGACCCGGAGGTGCTGCTGATGGACGAGCCGTTCGGCGCCCTGGACGCTCAGACGCGCGCGTTCATGGGCGAGCTGCTGCTGGACATCTGGCAGAAGTCGCCGAAGACGATCCTGTTCGTGACGCATGACATCGACGAAGCGCTCTTCCTGGGAGACCGGGTGTACGTCATGACCGCGCGGCCGGGCCGGTTCCGGGCCGAGGTATCGCTGTCGCTGCCCCGGCCGCGGACCCTCGAGGCGACGACCTCGGAAGAGTTCGTCGGCGCGAAGCGCCGGGTCCTCGCGATGATCCGGGAGGAGACCGCCGCGATCATGGGGTCCGCCCGGACCGCCGGGGGCGACGACGCGCCCGCTGGTGCCGACTCCGGTCCGCGTGCCTCGCGGGCGCCGCGGATCGATTCCGCCGGGGGCGACGACGCGCCCGGCGCGGCGGCAGGATCATGAGCGCGCCCCCGCCGGAGCGCTTCGAGCCCCCCAATGCCTTCCGGTCCCCCCGGTACGCCCAGCTCTCGACGTTCATGCGGCTGCCCTACCAGAAGGACCCCCGCGGTCTCGACGTGGCGATCCTGGGCATTCCTTTCGACGGCGGCGTGAGCTTCCGGCCGGGCGCCCGGTTCGGTCCGAAGGAGATCCGCAGTAACTCCCTGCTGATCCGGCCCTACCATCCGGTGCTGCGCACCTCCCCGTTCAGCCGCCTCCGGGTCGCCGACTGCGGCGACGTGGACCCCAACCCGCTCGACATCGTCGACACCTACGGACGGATCGAGGCCGCGGTCGGCGAGGTGCTGGCCGCGGGGGCGATCCCCGCGTGCGTCGGGGGCGACCACTCGATTTCGCTGGCGATTCTCCGGGCGGTGGCGCGCAGCCACGGCGCCGTGGCGCTGGTCCACTTCGACAGCCATCAGGACATGTGGGAAGAATACTTCGGCAACCGCTACTTTCACGGGACGCCGTTCCGGCGGGCGCTCGAGGAGGGCCTGTACCAACCCAAAGCGACGGTGCAGTTCGGGATCCGCGGCCCGGTCTATGGGGAGAAGGACTTCGAGCTGGGGCAGGCCCACGGCGTGACCGTGGTCCGCGCCGAGGAAATCCACCGGCACGGGGTGGCCGCCGCGCTGTCGCGCCTGGACGCCGTGCGGGGGCGCAAGGTGTACGTCTCGTTCGACATCGATTCGGTCGACCCCGCGTTTGCGCCGGGCACGGGCACGCCGGAGGTGGGCGGGCTCAGCAGCGCGCAGACGCTCGATCTCCTCCGCGGTCTCGCCGGGCTGGAGATCGTGGCGTTCGACATCGTGGAGGTCTCGCCGCCGTACGACCAGAGCGGCATCACCGCGATGCTCGCGGCCAACGTGCTCTTCGAGCTGCTCAGCCTGATCTCGCTGGGCAGGCCGTAGCCCGCGCCGCCGCTACGCTTCCTGAGGCTCCCCCCGGCTCAGCGCTTGGCCTGCGCGTACTGCGCCCGGCGTTTGGCGATCGTCCGCAGGTGGTAGGGCACGTGGTCCGCAAAATGCTCGACCAGCCACTCCAGTGTCTGCGGGCCGGCCTCGGTGTTGATCCCCTGCTGTTCCCAGGCCTCCGACGGCGCGCGCCTGAGGACCTCCAGGGTCGACGCCCGGACGGCGCGGAGGAGCGCAAGCGCTCCTTCCATAGATAGCGATGCGTAATCCAGCGCCGTCGTCCACAGGTTTTGATCGAACGACACCAGCGTGGATCCGGGTTGGGCGATCACGAAGCGCATCCGCGCGGCCGCCACCAGGTCTGTGTCGGCGACGTGCACCACGTTCTCGTGGATGGTCCAGTGCCCGGGCCCCGGGCTGAAGCGGAGCTCTGCCTCAGGGATCCCCTTCACGGCAGCCTCGAGAAGCCGGGGCCCCTCGGCATAGGCCTTCAGCAGCTCCTCAATGCGGCGGCTTGCGACCATGATCTCCCTCCTCTGGGGGGGCCTCCCCCCGTCTTGACGTTTTCACGCCGGCTGCCGGAGCACCGTCGAGAGCGCCTCGAGCAGCCTGGCGATCTCCTGAGGCGTGCCCACGGTGATGCGCGCCCACATCGGCAGCCTCCACATGCCCCCCGGCCGGATGATCACGCCCCGCTCGAGCAGGCGCTCCGCCACGGTCGCGGCGGGCCGGCCGAGATCGACCAGCACGAAGTTGGCCTGGCTCGGCAGGGGCCGGAGGCCGAGCGCGGTGAGCCCCTGTGCCAGCGCGGCCTTCCCCGCGCGGTTATTCTCGTAGGCCGCGCGCGCGTACGCGTCATCGTCCAGCGCGGCTTCGGCCGCGGCCTGCGCCAGCCGGTCCACGGGAAACGGCTCGCGGACCTGGTTGAGGGAGGCCACGATCTCCGGCGCGCCGATGGCGTAGCCGACGCGCAGCCCCGCGAGGCCGTAGATCTTCGAGAACGTGCGCACAATGACGATGTTGGGGTGCCGCCGGAGCAGGGCCACGGAGTCGGGGAACGCCGGGTCATCGACCCACTCCGCATAGGCCTCGTCGACGACGAGGAGGGCGTCCGGGGGGACCCCCTCCGCCAGGGCCTGCAGCTCGTCGTGCCGGAGGATCGAGCCCGTGGGATTGTTCGGATTGCAGACGATCACGGCCTTGGCGCCCGCGGCCGCCTCCGCCAGAGCCCGCACGTCGAACGTCCACTCCCGCAGCGGGACTTCGACGAGCTCGCCCTCGAGGAGCCTGACCAGGCCGGCGTACGCCGTGTAGGTGGGCAGTCCCGTCACGCAGCGGTCTCCCCGTTCAACAAACGCCAGGCCCAGGCAGGTCAGGATGTTGTCCGCGCCGTTGGCGACGCAGAAGTGCTCCGGGGTCAGCCCGAACCGCCCGGCGAGCCGCCCGCGCAGCCGGGTGCTTTCTCCGTCCGGATAATGGTGGGCGCGGTCGAGGATCCGGATCACGGCGTCACGCACGCGGGGGGAGACGCCGAGCGGGTTTTCGTTGCTCCCGAGCTTGACCACCTGGGTCAGCCCGAAGCGCGCCATCACCTCTTCGGCCGAACGGCCGGGGATGTACGGCTCCAGTGCCGCGAGCGCTCGACGGGCGCGAGGGCGGGGCTGGGTCAAAGGCGATCTCTCCTTACCTTATGCTCCATTCTACGCTTACCTTTGTTCTACTCCACGCTTACCTTTGCTCCACTCCTCGCTTCGATCGGCCTTCGATCGGCTTTCGATCGGCCTTTCGGCGCGGTCGCTCAGGGGCGCCCGCGAGGTCCGCTAGTCGTTTCGACGGGATCTCCCGGCGGTCCCGTCAGGTGACCGCGGCCTCGTCAACCGACAGAACGCCGCGTCCCGCATCGAGGCGCGCGCGGACCCCAACCGGCAGGGTCAGGTGATAGGCGCCGTGTCCGCAGGCGAGGCCGTAGATCGCCGGCTTGCCCAATGGGACGACGAGATCGTCCAGGATCTGGCGGACCGAGAGTCCCTGGTCGTCCGGCTCGGTCCGCAGGCGGCACTCGCCCACGACGATGCCCGCGACCTGCTCGAGCACCCCGGCCAGGCGAAGCTGCACGATCTTCCGATCGAGGCGGTAGGTGTGGTCGAGGATGTCTTCGAGGAAGAGCACCGCGCCTTCGAACGACGGCAGGTACGGCGTGCCGAGCAGGGACGTCAGCACCGCGGCGTTGCCGCCGAGCAGCACGCCCTCCGCGGCGCCGGGGACGAGCGTCTCGATCTCGGGGCCGTCCGGCGGGTTTGCCAGCGGGCCGAGCGGGTGCGGGCGGGTGACGGCGCGCAGCAGCCGGCCGAGGTCGTGTTCGCCGCCCGCGGCGATCGCGGCGGCCATCGGTCCGTGAAACGTCACCAGCCCGGTCCGGTGGTGCAGAGCCAGATGGAGCGCCGTGATGTCGCTGTACCCAATGAACACCTTGGGGTGGCGGCGGATCAGGTCGTAATCCACCGCGTCCAGCAGGCGCATCGCCCCATAGCCCCCGCGGATGCACAGCACCGCCCGAACCGCGGGATCCGTAAACATGGCGTGCAGGTCCGCCACCCGCCCGGGGTCGCCGCCCGCGAGATACCCGCGGACGTCGAGCGCGTGAGGGGCGACGACGGTGGGGAAGCCGGCCTCGGCGAGGCGGGCGCGCGCGGCCGCGAGCTGCTCGGGCGTGGTGGCGCCGGCCGCGGACGTCGGCCCGGACGGGGAGATCAGGCCGATGGTCTGACCGGCCTCGAGCCGGAGGGGTTTCAGACGCGCGCGGTCCATCCCAGACGTCTTCTCCGCGCGCCGTGCCGCGGCCCTGCGCCCGGGCAGGACCGCTAGGACAACTCGAGCTTCAGGGGCGGCTTGCCCGGGGGCTTCGGCCGGCCGTGCTTCTTCAAATCGATGTCCTCCTCGGCCTCCTTGAGCAGGTGGCCGAGGGTCGATCCACTCTCCGACTTGACCACGGCGAACCCGAGGCTGAACGCGAGCCGGGCCCGGTGGTCCGGGGTCTTGTTGTAGGCGGCGAGAGACTTCGTCAGCCGCCGGGGGATGGTGGTCAGCTCTTCCGCGCCCACTTCGAACGCCAGCACCGCGAATTCATCCCCGCCCATCCGGCCGATGATGTCGCTCTCGCGGAAGGTGGTTCGCAGCAGCTCCACCGCATCGACGATGGCGACATCTCCCGCGGCGTGGCCGAAGGCGTCGTTGATCTGTTTCAGCCCCTCGATGTCCACGAGGACCAGCAGCGCCTGCTTGCGGAGCCGGCGGAGCAGCCTCAACTGCTGCTCGGCGGCCTTGAAGAACGCCCGGCGATTGTAGACGCCCGACAGTTCGTCGATGAGGACCTGCTGCTCCAGAATGCGCTCCAGCCGCTTTCGATCGATCGCATACCGGAGCGACCGCACGAGCAGCGGGCCGTCCGTGCGGCCCTTGACCAGGTAGTCCTGCGCTCCGGCGTCCAGCGCCTGGATGCCCAGTTTCTTGTCCGCGGCGCCGGTCAGCACCACGATCGGCACGTGCGGCGCCTGCTCGCGCACGGCGGCGACAGACCGGAGCCCCTGGCCGTCGGGGAGGGACAGATCGAGCAAGATGGCTTCCACGCCTCCCTGGGACAGGCGCTTGACCCCTTCGGAGAGCCGGCTGCGGGTCTCCAGGTCGAAGCGGACGAGCGCGTCTTCCGCCGCCGCCTCCGCCGCCAGCATCTCCTCGATAAGGTGCGTGGTGTCGCGGTCGTCCTCGAGGAGGAGGACCCGAAGGGGACTGTTCGTCTCCGAGGCGGTCGACGTGGCCGTGCTGTCACGCTCCTGTTCGTTTCTGGGCGCCGTTTCCCGCGGCGATCCAGAGGTCGCTTCGGCTCAGCCGAGCGACGCTGTCCTGGCCCGGTGGGGATGGCTTCCTGGCAGGAACTTGTCCCGTTTGCCTCGTCGATTTTATGCCCATTGATGGCGGTCTTCAGACGATTGCGCGCGGCGCCGTCGGGGGGCGCGGCCGGGTCCCCGCCGCCGGCGGGGGGACCGGTCCCGGAGGGCGGTGCCGCTCGCGCGTGAGCCGGCCGGGACGCGCGCGCCCGCCGCTCATTTCATTGACAGGCCCCCCGGCCGGGACTATACTGGCTCAAACATCAAGCCGTTGGGCATACAGGCGGTAGAAGTGATCGCACTCAAAGCGCTCCGCGGTCGATGGAGCGCGTCGATGACGCAGAACACGTCGTAGCATCGGATCACCTGCCGTGGCCGAACGGGCGAGTCGGGGGAGTGGGGACTCAGCCGGGAGATCTTGGGATCCCGCGCTGGGTCTCTGTGTTTTTGGCGATGGGCGTTTCCGCACCCGGGAGATGGGGAAAAGTGGAAGATAGGCTCGCCAACGCGGCAGGGACGAACCGGCGTGGGGGTTCACCGCGTACATTACATCAGGAGATGACGATGAACACGATCGACACCGTCGCGTCCTACATCGCAGCGAGCCGGCGTGACCCGCGCCTGACGCGGACCACCCTGCACTATATCGCCGACATGATCGACTACTTCGGCAAGGCCAAGGTCTTCGAGGGGATCTACGGGATGGACCGCCAGCTCGACGACATCGTGGCCTTCTTCAAGGGCTATGCGATGAGCATGGAGCGGCGGCTGCTGCTCCTCGTCGGGCCGCAGGGCTCCGGCAAGTCGATGACCGTGGACAAAATCAAGCGGCGGCTCGAAGAGTATTCGAGCAAGCCCGACGGCGCGGTGTACGCGGTGGACGGGTGCCCGTTCCACCAGCACCCGTTTGATCTGATTCCTGCGGAGGACCGGGAAGCCGAAGGCATCTGGTGGCACGAGGAGGCGGTCCCCTGCCCCGTCTGCGAGCGCACGATCGGTGCGCAGGGGGGGTGGAAGACGGTGCCCGTGCGCCAGGTCTTCATCTCGGCCCGCGACAAGATCGGGGTGGCCAAGCACACGCCGACCGACCTGCGGCGGGAAGACATCACCAACTTCGTCGGCAACATCAACTTTGCGATGCTGAAGGAGCGCGGGTCCACCTACGACCCGGACGCCTACGATTTCGAGGGGAAGGTCATCTGGGCGAACCGGGGGATCCTGGACTGGACCGAGGTCTTCAAGAGCCGCCGCCAGCTCCTCTCCCTCCTGCTGGAGCTGATCCAGTCGAAGCGGATCGACCTGGCCAACTTCCCGACGGTGCACGTCGACGAGGTCGTGATCGGCCACACGAACTACCCCGAGTACAACGTCTTCCTCGCCGAGGACATCATGGAGCCCCTGCGGGGGCGGATCCACAAGGTCGACTTCCCGTACAACGTCGACATCGAGGGGGAGATGCGCATTTACCGCACGCAGGTGGAGCGGGCGAACCAGGTGCGCGGGGAGACCAAGCACATCCCGCAGGACGTGTTCGAACTGGCCGCGCGGTACGCCGTCCGGACCCGGCAGGAGTCCCAGGGGCTGCGCGGGCTGTCCCCCCGGTTCTTCGAGGATGCCTTCTCCCTCGCCTATACGCGGGCGCGGCAGTGCCTCGACCTCGAGATCATGACCGAGTCGATCGAACGCACGTTTGAGCACCAGTCGATCAAGGACCTGAACCAGAAAGATCTATTGAAGGTGTTCGAAGAGACCAAGGTTGATTTCGTGAACAAGAAGGTCGACCAGATCGTCGAGGACATCGTCCCGACGCACTTCTACGATTACGGCCAGAATCTCTACCTCAACTATCTCGACGCGGCCGCCCGCAACGTGCTCGGAGAAACCCTGTCCGACAGCGAGAAGGAACTGGTCGACGAGATCGAGGGGGCGCTGGTCCAAAAGCGGCAGATCAGCCGCCAGGGCCGGGTGGCGTTCGAGAACGTGCTCGTGGAGCGGCGGGACGAGCTCCGGCGCATGAGCTACCGCGACCACGAGCATCTCCGCGGCGCCATCAACGAGATCGTCTTCAACAAGATCAAGAACTGCCTCAGGCTGTACGAGAAGACCGAGGAAATGGATGCGAAGAGCCGCGAGCTGCTCGACGTGCTGCAGAGCAGCGCCGTCGAGGAGCACGGCTACTGCCAGCACTGCGCCCGCGCGCTGTTCAAGGTGATCGGCCGGAGCTTCTAGTGAAGATCCACCGAGGGCGAATCGCCCAGCACAAACACGATCAGCACCTGCGCGAGTACCTCAAGCAGAACCTCAACGAGCTGATCCAGCAGAAGGAGCTGATCATCGACGGCAAGGTCAAGACCCAGATCGCCACGCTGGATCTGCCGACCCTGAAGTTCGCCGAGGAGACCCAGTACCTCGCCCAGGGGGCGGGAAGCGGGGCCGGGGGCGCCGGCGCCGCCGGGCAGGGCGCCGGGGACGAGCGAATCCAGGCGCTGGGCGGGCTCCTGGGCGGCGACCACCACGGCAAGGAGCTCCGGGTCGAGCTGGACTTCGACGAGTTCGTCAAGCTCGCGCAGGAGGTGCTGCTGGAGGAGATGCGGCTCCCGAGCTTCCACGAACCGGCCCGCTGGGGCGAGGTGGAGAGCCAGGACATCCCGGAGCTGGACGATCTGGATCGGATCGGCCTCCGGGCGGATCTCAACCTCGAGGAGACGATGGTCCAGAGCCTGTTCCGCAACGCCCGGGAGCGCGGCGCCCTCGACTACGACGTCGACGTGCAGCAGGACGCCTGGTACTTCATCGAGGACCCGACGACGTTCCAGAACAACCGCTCGGTGGAAGTGTACGTCCTCGACGTCTCCGGCTCGATGCGCGGGGAGTACCTGTCGCTGGTCCGCAAGACGATCTTCATCCTCTGGCACTATCTCGAGCGCCGGTATCCGACCAACCTCCGCCGGTACGTGGTGTTTCAGGACGTCGCCGAGGAGAAGACCCGCGACGAGTTCTTCTGCGTGGAGTCGAGCGGGGGGACCCACATCAGCACCGGGTTCGAGAAGGCGGTCGAGCTGCTCGATGGCGCCGGGGAGTACGACAAGTTTCTCTTCATGTTTACCGACGGGGAGACGAGTTCGGGCGACTTCGACCTGGCCAAGAAGCGGTTCGAGGAGGCCCGGGGGGCGTTCGACCTGGTCATCTATGGGCACGTGAACCCGGGGGGCCGGGGGATCGGCGGCTTCAGCGAGTATGTGCAGGAGGCCGCCAAGACGGGCGAGGGCGCCACGTTTGCCAACCTGATGGACCTGGAGACGATCCGGGCGGCGATGAAGGATTTCCTCGCGTTCTTCGACGCCCAGGCCTCCCGGCGCTACGCCGGGACCGCGCGGCGGTAGGCGGGGGGGCGGACCCATGATCGGCGAGTATCAGACGGTCATCCACGAGCTGGAGGATCTGGCCCGCGACCGCGGGCTGGCATTCGATCCGGTCGTCTTCCAGATCACCGACAGCGACGAGATCGCCGAAGTCGCCAGCATGGGCCTCCCGAACCGGTTCATCCACTGGTATTGGGGCGGAACCTACAAGGAGCTGGTCCTCCAGCAGAGCAAGGAGGTCTTCAGCATCCTCGAGCTCGTCCTGAATACCGCGCCGTCGCACGCCTTCCTGCGCAGCGCCAACACCTATCTGCAGAACGTGCTGGTGATCGCCCACGTGCTCGGCCACGCGGATTTCTTTGCGAACAACCACTGGTACCGCAAGTCCAACAAGAACATGCTGAACCTCGCGGAGCAGCACGCCCGGATGATCCGGTCCTTCGAAGTCCGGTACGGCCGGGAGCGGGTGGAGAAGCTGCTCGATGCGCTGCTCACCGTGGCGACGTCGGTGAACGCGTTCGAGCGGAGCGGCCCGGAACTCAAGAAGCGGCTGATCTACTATCTCGAGGAGCGGGCCCCCCTGGAGGACTTCGAGCGCATCCTGCTCGAGTCGATTCGGGAGGAGGCGGAATACTTCGACCTCATCCAGCGGACCCACATCATCAACGAGGGATGGGCGACGTTTGTCGAGGCCGAGCTGCTCAACCGGCTCCTCACCGCCAAGGAATGGGCGACCATCTCGGTCCAGCTCTCCAACCGGCCCGCGCCCTACACCATCGGCTACACGTTCTTCGCCGCCCTGCGCGACCAGGCCGGGTTCGACCGGGTGCTGGAGATCCGCCGGTTCTACGAGGACGTGAGCCTGATCGACCTCGTCCTGACCGATGAGCTCGTGCGGCGCCTGGACATCTTCGTCTACGATCCCAAGGAGAAGCAGAAGAGCTACGACCTCCAGAAAGTGAAGGAGATGCTGATCGCGCAGAAGCTGTACAAGGGCGAGCCGCGGATCGAGGTCGATCCCGCCTCCCAGGGCCGGGATCTCCTGCTCGCCCACCTGGACGAGGACCGCAAACTGGAGCCGAAGCGGGTCAACCTCTTCCTGCGCGCGGTCTACTCCCTCTGGCGCAACCCGGTGAAACTCCGGGCCAACGGCAAAGTGTACACGTACGACCGCCGGGGGCTGTCCTCGACCTAGCCCGCACGTCCGTCCCGCTCCCCCGAAGGCGCGGAGGACCGTCTGGAGGGGATGCGGTCCGCGATCCGAAAGACTCCCCGCATGGAGATCCTCGAGGTCAAGCACACGCTCGCCGGCGCGGTCCAGACCTTTCCCTGCGAGGCCGCGATGATGAACGCGCCCCGCGCCGCGGTGCTGCTCTACCCAATCTCGGCCCCCCGCCGCGTCGCCGGGCTGCTGGACCTTCCCGCCGGAACCGTCACGGTCGCCTACTTCTGGGCCGATCGTCCCTACAACGTCTACCACTGGGTGTCCCCGCAGCGGGAGACCATCGCCTGGTACTTCAACCTGAGCGGCCCGGCCAGCATCGCCGCCGGGCGGGTGGAGTGGCAGGACCTCGAGGTCGACGTCCTGGTGACCCCCGACCTCCGCGCTCGCGTCCTCGACGAGGACCGGCTGCCGGCGGATCTGCCGGCGGAGCGACGCGGGGAGATCGCTGCGGCGGCCGACCGGGTGATGCGGGAGTACGCCGAGGTGGTGATGGTGACGGAAGCGGCGTCGCGGGTGGCGATGGAGCGGCGGCCGGAGCGCCGATGATGCGTCTCCGCCACCGGGTCGCCGTGGTCACGGGGTCGAGCCGGGGAATCGGCCGGGCGATCGCCCAGGCCCTGGCCCGCGAGGGCGCGGCGGTCGTGCTCAACGCCGCCCGGTCGATCGGGGAAGCCCAGGCCGCCGCCGATGCCATTGTGCGGGCCGGGGGGCGCGCGCTCGCCGTCCAGGCCGACGTCGGTGATCCGGCCGATGCCCGCGCGCTGATCGGCCAGGCGGCAGAGACCCTGGGGCGGGTGGACATCCTGGTCAACAACGCCGGGTTCGAGGACCGGGCGGGCCTCTGGCAGATCGACGAAGCGCGGTGGGCCCGCATGCTGGCCGTCCACGTGACCGGCCCGTTCTTCGCCAGCCGGGCGGCCGGGGAGATCATGGCCCGGCAGGGGCGGGGAGCGATCATCAACATCGCCTCGATGCGGGGGATCGAGCCGGGGGACGCTCCGCTCCACTACAGCGTGAGCAAAGCCGCGGTCCTGATGCTGACCCGGTGCCTGGCGCGCGATCTCGCACCGCAGATCCGGGTGAACGCCATTGCGCCCGGCTATACGGAGACGGGGTCCCACGCCGGCCGCACGATCGCCGAGCGCGAGCAGATCGCCGCGCGGATCCCCCTGGGGCGGTTCATCCAGCCCGAGGAGATCGGGCGCGCGGCGGTGTTTCTGGCGTCCGACGAGTCGGCCTATATCACAGGGCAGGCGCTGATCGTTTCGGGCGGGGTGGTGACCGGGTAGCGCTAGGCGTCCTTCTGCTTGAAATCCTGCGGTTTGACCTTTTCCAGGAACTTCTTGAATTCTTCCACTTCATGTTCGTCGAACGCTTTCTTCAGCTGGATCCCGTTGGCGGCGACCTTTTCCTCGACGTAGATGGGCGCCTCGGTCCGAAGCGCCAGAGCGATGGCGTCGCTCGGCCGCGAGTCGATGACCACATCGGCGCCGTTGTTTTTGAGGTGGATCTCCGCGAAGTACGTCCCATTCTGGATGTCCGTGACGACGATCCGGTTGACGCTCACCGTGAGCTGCGCGAGGATGGCCCGGAGGAGATCGTGGGTCATGGGGCGCGGCATCCGCACCCCCTGGAGCTCGAGGGCGATCGACTGGGCCTCGGCCGTGCCGATCCAAATCGGGAGCGCGAGGGTCTCAGCGTTGTCAACGAGCAGGACTACCGGGTTCATCTGCTGATCCATCGCGACGGTCCGCACCTTCATCCCGATCATGCCGAGGCCTCCGGGGCGCAGGGTCGTTGTATGGCCCGTCCATTATAACAGAGTGCCCAGGTGAGGGAAAATCCAGCATTGTCTGGAGGAAGCGTGTGGGCTGAGACGAACACGCTTTGGGCATACATACATCACCGTTACGGGAGGCCGATCGAGTCCACCGCGCATGTGAACAACTCCACCGGCGTCGCGTGATGCGCGCCGGCGCACTCGCCAGAGAGACCCGAGACCGGGAGAGGGAGGGCGACGCCGATGTGGCGAGGCTTGGCCGGGCTCATCTTCCTGCTGGCGATGCTCTGGCCGGCCGGCGCGGCCGACGCCGGCCAGGTGTACGTGGTGCGCCAGGGCGATACGCTGTGGCGGATCTCGCACCGGCTCGGCATCCGGCCGGCGGACCTGGCGGCCGCCAACCACCTCTCGTTGTCCACGATCATCCATCCCGGACTGCGGCTGATCATTCCCGGACCTTCCACCGCGGCCACGAGGTCGAGCGCGCGGCCCTCCCCGCGATCGGACGCACGCCTCACCCCGCGTCCAAGCGCGGGTCGCCCACCGCGACCGAGGGAGAGCATCACCCCGAGCACAGGGCCCGCGCCGCGCCCGAGCGCACCGCTCACCCCACGCCCCGACGCGCCGCTGCTTCAGCCGGCGCCCGAGCACCGTTCCTCACCGGCCGGCGCGCCCGAGCCCGCCCAGGCCGCCGTCCCGCAGCGCAGCGCCGGCGGGCCGTCGGGGATCGTGCGGATCGCCACCGGCTACCTCGGGAGGCCGTATCAACCGTCCGGGACCGGATCGAATGGGTTTGACTGCTCGGGACTGGTCTCGCGCGTCTACGCCGAGGCCGGGCGGACGCTGCCGCGCACGTCGTACGGTCAGTACCAGACCGGCACGCCGGTGACGAGAGGGGCGCTCGAGCCCGGCGACCTCGTCTTCTTCCAGACCACCGATCCCGGTCCGTCACACGTGGGCATCTATGTGGGGAGCAGTCAATTCATCCACGCATCGTATTCCCGGGGTGTAGTCATGTCCTCGATCGACGAACCCTACTTCCGAGATCGGTACCTGGGGGCCCGCCGCATCCCGCCGGGGTAGCCGGAACGGCGTCCGCGCGTCACCACCTACAGCCTGAGACGGAAGCGGCCCGCGGTCAGGTAGAATAACGCCGTTCCCACCACCAGCCCCACCAGGTACCCATACGGCAGGCCGCTGGCCAGCAACCCCACCAGGACGGCAATCGGGAACTCCACGGTGACGTTGACGGTGTCGCGGACCAGCAGCATGATCCTCAGTCCTTCGAACAGCAGCAGCACGCCGAGGATCGGCAGAGGGAAGACCTGCACGATCTGTCCGAAGCTCCCGCTGAAGAACAGGCCGAGGATCAGGTAGAGCAGGCCGTACAGGATGACCGAGCCGCCCGTCCGGGCGCCGAAGGCGTAGTGCCCCATCATGCCGCCGGAGCCGTGGCAGGTCGGAATCCCTCCGAAGAACGGGTTGATCAGGTTCATCAGGGAGTAGGTGAACCCGATGCTGCGCACGCCGATCCGGCGCTCCGGGAAAAGATCCCTGGCGATCTGCTGCGTCGCCAGGACGGAGTTGCCGAGCGAGAGCGAGATTTGGGGCAGCGCAAGCATCACCAGGCCCTCAAGCAGATCCCGCGGGCCCGGCTGCTGGAGGTGGGGCAGACGAACGCCGATCCCCTGGACCAGCGCCGCGGCGTTCACCTTGAACGCACCGGCGTAGGCCGCGCCCAGGGCGACGACGAACAGCGCCGCCGGATAGCGGCGGTTGTCGATGAGCAGCAGGATGATGACAAACGCCAGGGCCGCCAGGGCGTACCCTCTTACACCCTCCGCCTGGACGTACTGCCTCAGCGCCAGCCCCGTCAACTGCAGCCCCAGGCCGAATTGAATGCCCCGCACCACCGCCTTGGGCACCACCCGCGCGAGCCAGGTGATCGAGCCGGTGAGGGTGAGGGCCAGCATCAAGAGGCCGATCGCCAATCCGCCGCCGTAGAGGAGGCTTCCGCTCAGCTTTTGGGTGATCACCAGGGCGGCCACGGCCTTGAGCGGCTGAACGGGCATCGGCATGCGGTACCGCAGGGCGGTGAGGACCTGCATGGCGCCGAACAGCACGAGCACGCTGGCGCTGTCGAGCTTCGCCGCGAGGATCATGCCCACGATGAGCGGCAGGTCGGTGCCGATGTCGCCGAACGCTCCGGCCAGCTCATTGCGGTCGAACCGAATCTCGCCCGCGCGCCCGGCCGGTGGGGAGTCGACGGTGATCGCCTCGTTCATCTGCCGGTCGTTGGCCCGCCTCAGGGCTTGCCGATCATGACTTCCGTTGACTTGATCACGGCCACGACTATCCTAGCATAATAGGGGATAATAGAGGCCTAAACGGGTACAGCGCAGGGCGAACGCGCGGTGTCCGCGCGCGCCGCGAGGAGGGTATGAAATCGGCATGCGCCTCAGCACGGCCATCGCACTCGGGAAGGCGACCGCGACCCTGAGCCGGCGCCTGCATCGGGGAGGGGGGACCACGATGCCGGGCCGCGTCGCGAGGGCCGTGGAGCCGCGCGTCCTCCCGCTCCTCTCCCGGCGCCTCCGGTACGGGAGCGTGATCGTCGCCGGCACGAACGGAAAAACCACGACCGCCCGACTGCTGGCGCACATCATGGAAGCGCTCGGCCGCGTCCCGGTGCACAATCGCGCCGGCGCCAACCTGGCCGCCGGCATCGCCTCTGCGCTGGTGGAGCACGCCGACCTCTTCGGGCGGCCGTCCGGAGACGTCGGCATCTTCGAGGTCGACGAGGCCACGGTCCCTCGGGTGGTCCCGCACCTCGCGCCTCGGGTGATGATCTTCACGAACCTGTTCCGGGATCAACTGGATCGCTACGGCGAGATCGACCACATCGCCGGGCTGTGGCGCGCGACCGGCGAGACCCTGCGGCCGGATGGCGTGGTGGTGGCGAACGGCGACGACCCGCTCGTGTACGACGCGGTCCGGGGGCTGCCCGGACGGCTCGTGACGTTCGGGATCGAGGACGAGCGCCACGCGCTGCCGGCGGTCGAGCATACGGCGGAGGCGCGCTACTGTTATCGGTGCGGGACGCCCTTCGCGTACACCTGGACCTACTTCGGCCACATGGGCCGGTACCGGTGCCCGACATGCGGCACCGGCCGTCCCCCGATTGACCTCGCCGCCCGGGACGTCGCGCTCGCCGGCCCCGACGGCGCGACCTTTACGCTGGCCCCCTCCGGGGGAGGGCAGACGGCCCGGATCACCACCGTGCTGCCCGGACTGTACAATGTCTACAACGTCCTCGCGGCGTCGGCGGCGGCCCTCGAGATGGGCGCCCCCATCGATCGGGTGGCTCGGGCGCTCGCGTCCTTCGCGCCGGCCTTCGGCCGGGCCGAGCGGGTCATCGTCGGCGGAGCGGAGCTCAGGATGCTGCTCTCCAAGAACCCCGCGGGGTTCAACGAGGTTCTGCGCACGGTGCTGTCGGGAGGGCCCCTGCCGGTGGTGCTCATCGCCATCAACGACAACATCGCCGACGGCCGCGACGTCTCGTGGCTGTGGGACGTCGAGTTCGAGATGCTGGCCGGGCGCGTCGCGCACGTGGTGGTGACCGGGCTGCGCGCCGAGGACATCGCCCTGCGGCTCCGGTACGCCGGGATGGCGGACGGGGCGATCGAGGTGCAGCGCGACTACGAGCCCGCGCTGCGCGCCGCGCTGGCGCGCGCCGCCGGCCGGCCGCTCTTCGTGCTCCCCACCTACACCGCGATGCTGGCGCTCCGGGAGGTGCTGCAGCGATGGGGAGCGGTGGGGAGGTTCTGGGAGCATTGACGGACGGGCCCGCGCTGCGCATCTGCCATCTCTACCCCGATCTCCTGAACCTGTACGGAGACCGCGGGAACATCATGGTGCTGACCCAGCGGGCGCGCTGGCGCGGAATGACGGTCGCGGTGACCGGCGTGGGGCTCGGCGAGCCGCTCGACCCGGCCGGCGCGGATCTCTTCTTCATCGGCGGAGGCGAGGACCGCCAGCAGCGGATCGCCGCGGACGATCTCTGTCGGCACAAGCGCGGGCCGCTCCAGGATGCGGTCGCGGACGGGGCCGTGGTCCTGGCCGTGTGCGGAGGCTATCAGCTCGTGGGCCGCTACTACCGGCCGGCCGAAGGTGAGGATCTGCCGGGGGTGGGCCTGCTCGATCTCTGGACGGAGCACCCGGGGCCGGCCGCCCGGCGGTTGATCGGCAACCTGGTGATCGAGGTCGAGGGGATGGACGCCCCGCTGATCGGGTTCGAGAACCACGGAGGCCGAACGCGCCTCGGGCCGGGAGCGCGCCCGCTCGGGCGCGTGCTCACGGGCTTCGGCAACAACGGCGAAGACGGGTGGGAAGGCGCCACCGACCGCCGGGTGTACGGCACGTACCTGCACGGTCCCCTGCTGCCGAAGAATCCGGCGTTCGCCGACCGTCTCATCGCGGAAGCGGTGAGCCGGCGCCACCCCGGGTTCGCGCTCGCGCCGCTTCCCGACGCCAACGCCGCGCGGGCGCGGGAGGTCATGCTGGCCCGGCTGGGGACACCGGCCGGGAAGTCGGCGCGCGCCGGGGTGGAGTAGGCTGGCGGGAGCTCGATGGTACGGGATCAACCGCGCGCTGTTTCGTGTGGCCGCGGTCGTCGGCGTGGCGGAGCTCGGGTTCGCGACGGTGATCCCGCTGCTGCCGCTGTACCTCAGGGGACGCCTGGGGGCGAGCGCCACGCTGATCGGCGTCGTGGTGGCGACCTTCGCCGCGGTGGAGACGGTGTTCAAGACGACCTGGGGGAGCCTTGCCGACCGGATCGGCAGCCGCCCCGTGATCGTCGGGGGGCTCCTCCTCAGCAGCACCGCCCCCGTGCTGATGACCCTCCTGCGGTCCGCGTGGCTCTTTGTGCCGCTGCGGCTGATCGACGGGATGGGCAGCGCCGCCCTCTGGCCGGCCGCGGCGGCGGCGATCGCCGACCGCGCCGAAGGCGCGGGACGCGCCACGGCGATGGGCACGCTGAACATGTGCTTTCTCACGGGGCTCGCGCTCGGGCCGAGCCTGGGCCTCTTTGTCTCCGGCTCGTTCGGGAGCTACACGCCCGGGTTCTATCTCGCGAGCGCGCTCCTGCTGGGCGCCGCCGGGCTCGCCCTGCTCGTCTTCCGGGACGACGGCCACCGCGGCCGCCCCGCGTCCCACCGGCCCCTCGGGGAGCGGGCCGGCGGATTCGTCCAGGCGATCCGCTCCCCCGTGTTCCGGGCGATGCTCTTCGTCGCGTTTGTCCAGATGATCGGGGTGGGCCTGCTCGCGCCCATCCTCGTGATCTACGCGCATGACATCGTCCGGCTCAGCGACCGGTGGATCGGGTCGCTGTTTCTGGTGATGGTCCTGGCGGTCGCGCTGGCCTCGATCCCGGGCGGCCGGCTGGCGGACCGGGCCGGCCGGTCCCGGGCCGTGGTGTGGGGGATGGCGCTCGCCAGCGCGGGGATGTGGCTGCTGCCCCTCGCGGGCCGCGGCAATCTCCTCGTGCTGGGCGTGGCGGCGCTGCTGCTGGGAGGCAGTTACGCGGTCTCGTCGCCGGCGTGGCTGGCGTTGATGAGCGAGGCCGCGCCGCGCGGGAGCACGGGGATGGCCATGGGGGCGTCGGAGACCGCGCAGGGGGCCGGGCTCATCATCGGCCCGCTCCTCGGCGGTTTCCTGTACGATAGGGTGGGGGCTCAGGCGCCCTTTGTCGGGAGCGCCGCGCTGCTCACGGCGGGCACCGTCCTTGCGCTCTGGGTGCTCACGTTGAGGTCCGGGACGCGGTGCAGCGGGGCATCATGAACAGGTGCGAACTCGGGCCTTCGTGTCACAGGCGGGGAAGGGGAGTCGGGAAGGTGGGCGGAGGGGGACGTTCGGCGCAGGTGCTGGTGGGGGCAGTTCTTCTTGCGCTCGTGTTCGCCTGCGCGCCGGCCGGCGCGGCCCCGGCGGGGGCGACCCCGGGGAGCGTGAAAGCCCTGATGAGCGCGGGGATCGCCGCCTACCAGGCGGGGGCCCCCATTCAGGCGCTGCGGGCATTTTCTCAAGCGGTCGCCAAGGCGCCCATGGACGCGGTCCCGGCGCTGTGGGCCGGAACGGCCGCGATGGCGGCCAGGGGATGGGAAGAGGCGCGCGCCTATTTCCACGAGGCCCTGCGCCGTCCGCACACGATCGAGGAAGGCCGCCTGGCGGAAGCCTGGCTCCTGCGGCTCGATGCCCTGTCTGCCCCCGTTCCCGCGTCGGTCGACCGCTCGTTCGACGCTCAAGAGGGGATCGCGACGCTTGCCCGCTGGTCCAACCCGCGCCTGACGGTGGGCCAGGCCCGCTGGATCGGAATCGCCGTGGAGACCGCGGCGCGCCAGCAGGAGATCGACCCGTGGCTCCTCGCCGCGCTGATCTACATCGAGAGCCGGTTCAACCACCAGTCCATCAGCCGGGCAGGGGCCCTGGGGCTCGGTCAGCTCATGCCCGGCACCGCGCGGGCCGCGGGGGTTGACCCCGCCGACCCGTGGCAGAACGTGCTGGGCGCCGCATCGGTGCTTCGGTGGAACTATCGCGAATTTCGAACCTGGCCGCTCGCGCTCGCCGCATACAACGCCGGGAGCGACGCGGTGCGCCGCTACGGGGGCATCCCACCGTACCCGGAGACCCAGTGGTATGTGCGCGCGGTGTTGTGGGTGCACAGCCAGATCCGGCGGGGGAACTAAGGGGCGGCCATGATGCGGACGCGGAGATTCGGCATGATCGGCGTCTGGGCGGTCTGCCTCGCGCTGCTGGGCGGCGTGCTGCCGCCGGAGACCGCGCAGGCCAGGACGGCGCAGGAGATCGACGCCGGCGTGAACGCCGCGCTGACCCAGTTCACCAAGCAGGTGAAAGGGGCGAAGGAGTTCCTCCAGGGCGCCCCGGGCGTGCTGGTGTTTGCCGGGGTCTATCAGGCCGGCATCGGGATCGGCGGGGAGTACGGCGAGGGCGCGCTGCGCATCCACGGCAGGACCGCCGGATACTACAGCATCGCGTCCGCCTCGATCGGGTTCCAGCTCGGCGTCCAGAAGAAGGACATCATCCTCGTCTTCCTGCGGGAGGGGGCGCTCAGGGACTTCCAGGCCAAATCGGGGTGGCAGGTCGGCGTCGACGGCTCGGTGGTGCTGGTGGACCTGGGGGCCCAACGGTCTCTGGATTCCACCAAGTTCAACCAGCCGATCGTGGGGTTTGTCGTGGGCCAGAAGGGCCTCATGTACAACCTGTCGCTGGCAGGGTCGAAGATCTCGAAGATGCAGAAATAGGCGGAACGGCCTCCGCGGCGCCGTCCGGGGCCGGGTCGCATTGACACCCGCACCGGGGACTGCTACATGTGTGGTGTGGCATACAAGGGGGCCGGTGGTGAGCGGGCGCCGCTGATCACCGGCGTGATGGAGGACTACCTCAAGGCGATCTACCGGCTGCAGCAGGCGCACGGCTCCGTGGCCACGTCCGAGCTGGCGAAGGAGCTGGGGGTGGCGGCGGCCACGACGACCGCCATGGTGCAGCGCCTGGCGCGGTTGAAGCTCGTCTCGTATCATCGGTACCGCGGCCTGACCCTGACCCCGGCGGGCGAGCGCATCGCGCTCGAGACGATTCGGCATCACCGGTTGCTCGAGCTGTATCTGGCGCAGCATCTGGGCGTCGGCCTCGACAAAGTGCACGGCGAGGCGGAGAAGATGGAGCATGTGCTCTCCGACGACGTGGAGCATCGCATCGCCGCGGCGCTGGGGAATCCCACGACGGATCCGCACGGCGACCCCATTCCCTCCCCGGAAGGGGCGATTCGCGACGTGCGGTATCCTGCCCTGACGGCCCTCTCGCCGGGCGAAAGCGGGGTGGTCGCGCGGGTCAGCGACCGCGATCCGGCGACGCTGCGCCGCCTGGCAGACCTGGGCATCCTCCCCGGGGTCAGGTTGAAGGTCCTGGCCCGGCGGTCCAGCGGCTGCCGCGTCGAAGTCCAAGGGCGCCCCGTCACCGTGCCGCGGACGCTCTGTTCCGAGATCTACATCCAGTAAGCCTCTGCCGGTCAGCCGCTGCGTCCCTCGCCGTCCCGCGCCCCGACAGACGACTATTGAGGCTTGACAGCCAATTTAGTATGCTCTAAACTAAATTCGCATCGAGAGAATTGGTGGCGCTGGGCCGTGAGGCCCGCCGCCACCCAGCGCCGGAGGGGAGACATGGCACGGGACTACGCCGCGGTCGACGCTCGCCTCCTGCCGCATCCGGGACTCCAGCGCGCGGCCCGCGAGGCGATCCTGGGCAAGACGCGGGGGCTGCGCGCGGTCCTGCCGTTCCTCGGTCCGGCCTTCATCGCCTGCATCGCCTATATCGATCCGGGCAATTTTGCGACCAACCTCCAGGGCGGCGCCCAGTTCGGGTACGCGCTCCTCTGGGTCGTCCTGATGGCCAACCTCATGGCCATGCTCGTTCAGACGCTCGCCGCCAAGTTGGGCATCGCGACCGGCTTGAACCTCGCCGAGATGTCCCGCGCGCAATTTGCCCCGTGGGTGAGCTACACCCTTTGGATCACCCAGGAGATCACGGCGATGGCGACCGACCTCGCCGAGGTCCTGGGAGCGGCGATCGGCATCGCCCTGCTCACCGGCCTCCCCCTGTTCGCGTCGGCGTTGATCACGGGGATCGGCGTCTTCGTGATCCTCGCGCTGCAGGGCAGCGGCTTCCGTCAGCTCGAAGCGTTCATCGGCGGCGCCGGGGTCACCATCGCGCTGTGCTACGTGGTCGAAACGATCCTGGTCAAGCCGAACTGGGGGCAGGTCCTCTACCACTCCGTGGTCCCCAGCCTGCCGGGGCACGGCGCCGTCCTGCTGGCCGTGGGCATCGTCGGCGCGACGGTGATGCCCCACGTCATCTACCTGCACTCGGGTCTCACGCAGGGCCGCGTTCCTCCGGCGAACGAGGAGGAGACACGGCGTATCTACAATTTCTACAAGGTCGACGTCATCCTGGCGATGGGGATGGCGGGCCTGGTCAACATGGCGATGCTGTATATGGCGGCGAGGGTGTTCCACTTCTCCGGTCACACCGACGTGGGCGACCTCACCACGGCGTACAAGACGCTCACGCCGCTTCTGGGCGGCTTCTCGGCGCTCGTGTTCGCAATCTCGCTGATCGCGTCCGGGATCTCCAGCTCCCACGTCGGGACGATGGCGGGCCAGCTGGTGATGCAGGGGTTCGTCAACTTTCGGATCCCGCTCTGGCTGCGGCGGCTGGCGACGCTGATCCCGGCCCTGGTGGCGATCTATCTCGGCCTGGATCCCACCCGGACCCTGGTGATCAGCCAGGTCGTCCTCAGCTTCACGCTGCCCGTGCCGCTGATCACGCTGATCATGTTCACGCGCAATCGGGCGATCATGGGCCGGCTCGTCAATCACCCCGCCACGACG
>VBAK01000177.1 GCA_005882275.1 Candidatus Segetimicrobium genomatis | reverse complement strand
AGGGATTCTTCGTCTGCCCGCCGCGCCCGCTCCACCCGGAAGAGGAGCGTTTGGATCGGTAGTTGGCCCACTCGCTCAGGTTGGTCTTGCCGAGGATCAACGCGCCGGCGGCGCGCAGCCGGCGCACGATGAAGGCATCGCGCGCCGGCTTCGAGTCGAGGAGTGCGAGCGAGCCCGCCGTGGTCGACATCCGGTCCGCCGTGTCGATGTTGTCCTTGAGCAGAACCGGGACGCCATAGAGCGGTCCGCGGGGCCCGCCGGCCGAATCGAGCTGCGCCGCGATCGCCGCCGCGTCTGGATTGATCTCCAGCACGGAGTGCAGCGAGGGCCCGTGCGCGTCGAGCGCTGCGATGCGGGCGGCGTAGTGTCCCTCGATGCTGCGCACACGGGTCCTATGGGTTGCGAGCTCAGCCTGAAGGCGGGCGACTGTGAGCTCGCGCGCGTCGGATCCGATATCCCGGGCCGCCAGCGCTCCGCAGTACAGAGCCAACAGCAGCGTTCCCGCGCGCACGCATCGCGCAGCGGCCCGATCGACCCCAAGAACTACCCCCATCTCTGCTCCTCCTTCTGGCCCTGATAAGGATCCCGGGCGATGTTGCCGAGCGACAACAAAACGTAAGCCGCCTCGCCGCGTGGGATCTTACACACCCGGCGCGAGCTTGCCTCCCACACCCTGCCTGCTCCGTTCCCGACCCCTTGTCACACCCTTAGTCACACCCCGCAGTCTTGGCAGGGGAATGTGGGTGAAAACCCGTTGTCGGCACGCAACGGAACCTTCCGCTCGACTCGAGCCCGCTGCTAACATTGCCACGCTGTTGGATCCCCGCCCGGCTGGACTCCGAGGCGGGACGATCGCGAGAACCAGCACCAGGACCGACGCGGCATCTTCGCTTCAGGGAGGACACATGACTCGTTACCCCGTCGCGCGCACGATCAAGAGCGCGCTCGCGGTGAGCGCGATCACCGCCGCCAGCGGCGCCGTGGCTGTGTATGCCCAGGTGCCCCCTCCCACCCAACCCTCCTCGGGCCAGAAGCTCGAGGAGATCGTCGTCACGGGCAGCCTGATCAAGCGAAGCGACTTCGACACACCGAGTCCGGTGCAGGTCGTGACCGCCGAGGATCTGGAGCAGTCCGGTTACACCAGCGTCTCCGAAGTACTGCGCAATATAGCCTCGAACGGACAGGGCACACTTTCGCAGTCGTTCGGCCTCGCATTCGCGGGCGGCGGCGCGGGCGTCGCCCTGCGCGGCCTCACCGTCGGCGGGACGCTGACGCTCATCGACGGCGCGCGCATGATTCCGTATCCGCTCTCGGACGACAGCCAGCGCAACTTCGTCGACGTCAGCTCCATCCCCTTCAACGTCGTTGAACGCATCGACGTGCTGAAGGACGGTGCCTCGGCCGCATACGGCTCGGATGCCGTGGCGGGGGTAGTCAACGTGGTGCTCAAGAAGTCGTTCACCGGCTTCCAGGTGTCGGTCGAGGGCGGCGCTCCCGAGCACACCGGTGGCGTGACCGAGCACTTGGGCGCGCTCGGCGGCGTCGGGGATCTCATCTCCGACGGCTACAACGCGTACCTCGCGATCGAATACCGCCACCAGGACAACATCCTGCTCCCGAAACGCAGTGGCTTCTGGACGAATGAGAACTTCCTGCCGTACGGCGGCTTCGATACCCGCTATGGCTCCCCGAACAGTTCTCCGGCCACCTCGTTATTTCCTCAGATCCTCGGCGGCTACGTCATCAATCCTGCGACCGCCGTGCTCGACGCCAGCACGCATTTCCTGAACACCAGCGCCTGCGCCAACTACGCGGCCTATCAGGCGGGCGCGTGCATTTACAACCCGCCCTTCCAGGTTCAGCCGCAGACGGGCAACGTGAACGTGCTCGGACGCTTCACGAAGAACCTCTTCGGGGAGTGGCAGGGTATCGCGACGGCATCGATGTTCCGCAGCGAGTCCGAGCAGGTCGGCTCACTCAACAACAACTCCTACCCGTTCCTGAACGGTCTCAACACGACGACGCTCGTCGCATACGGGCCGAACGCGAATCCCACCAGCGTGACGACGGGCCCGATCCTGTTGCCGGTCGGCCATCCGAACAACCCCTTCAACGCGCCTGCGCCGTTCGTGGCCGACTTCCCGCAGCTGGGGATGGCGCAAACACAGTTCGTGACCAACACGTACCGGCTGTTCGGTGAGATCAAGGGCAAGGCCGGTGGCTTCGACGTCGATGGTTCGCTCGGCTTTATGTACGCGGACCTCACGCAGAAGTTTTTCGGCAGCATCAGTCCGGCGGCGCTCCTGAATGCCGCGAACAGCAACTTCAACTTTGCGACGGCGACCCCGGCCCAGCTTGAGGCGGCCGTTGCCCCGGAGATGGAAACCAAGGACACGAACACCATGCAGCTCGCAGACGTGCACGGCACGCGCGAGCTCGCGTCGCTGCCGGGCGGCCCGTTGTCCATGGCAGTCGGGGTGGGCTTCTATCACCTCTACAAGAACTCCCCCTCTGCACCGGGCATCACGAACGGCCTGCAGTTCGGCAACGGGGCGTACGCCATCGGCGGTCAGACCAATGATAACGCCTACCTCGAGCTGGCTGCGCCGGCCTGGAGGGGCCTGGAGATCAACGGCGCGGTTCGTTACGACCACTACAACCAGTACGGCAGCTCGACCACGCCGAAGTTCGGCCTCAAGTACACACCCTTCAGGATGCTGACGCTGCGCGGCACCTTCGGTAAGGGCTTCCGTGCGCCGAACTCGGCTGAATCGGGCAAGTCGGCGGCGCTGTTCGGCGGCGCGCCGTTCAACGACGCCACGCTGTGTCCGAATCCGGGGACCCCGAATTCGCCGGGCAATTTCCCCAGCCAGTGCAACCTCGGGCTCGTGGGCCTGCAGGTCTCTAGTCCGAATCTGCAGCCGGAGAAGTCCACCAACTGGACCGGCGGGGTGATCTTTACGCCCTTTGCAAATACCAAGATCTCGTTCGACTACTGGGATATCAAGGTCAACCAGGATATCCAGTCGGGCGTCAGCGTGTTCCTCATAGGCCTGAACGGGGGAATCCCGGCGTCGGATTTCCCCATCATTCGTGGGCCGCAGCAGACCCTGCCGTTCGTCAACGCCATGGGTCAGACGGTCAACATGCAGACCCCAGTCGGTCCGGTCCTCTACCAGGCGTTCCCGTACTTCAACCTGACCCAGACGCACGTCAACGGAATCGATCTCGATGCCGCAAGTCATTTCGACATCGGCACCCTCGGCAAGCTCACGACGTCGTTGAATGCAACGTACATGTTCCACTACATCTTCGCCCTGGCGGGCGGCATTAACGCGGACCTGGCCGGCACGCACGGTCCGGAAATCATCTCGGGTGACACGGGCAGTCCGAAGGAGCGGGCCACGGCGTCGCTCGCGTGGGATCGCGGTCCGGTGAACGTGACGGCCTCGGTGAACTTCGTGGGACGTTTCAACGTCACGGATCCATCACTCCCCATATTCGGCATAGACAACTGCCCTGGGGCGATTGCGTTCGGCGGCCTGGGCGGTCCCCAGGCTACGCGGTTCGCGAGTCCTGCGGCCGTGCCGGCAAGCCTTCTGGGCTACTGCGACGTCAAGGCGTTCACCGACGTGGATCTGTACCTGCGGTACGCGTTCTCGAAAAACCTGACCGTGCACGGCGCGATCCTCAACGCGTTCGCGACGAGCCCGCCGGTCGACCTGCAGACCTACGGCGCGTCAGGTAATGACCCGTACAACCCCGCCATGCATCAGGCAGGCGCAATCGGCCGGTTCTTCAACCTCGGCATGAGCTACTCGTTTTGACCGACGCCTGATCATCGCCGTTGATTCTTAATCGGCGCCTCCGGGGGCCGATTTTTTTGTGGACGTCGAATGGTCCGTGCGGTGCTTGGGGCGCTTGTGCTTTGAGAGGATCGGCCGCTGGATCGGCGCACCGTAAGCGCGGTTGGGTGAGCGCGGCTGCGGGGCGTAGGAGCTCGGCTTGGCGTGGCCCTCCGGAACCGCCTTCTTCTTACCGTCCGGGGCGGGTGGCGCCGTGCATACGGCTCGGCTCACGTAGGCCGCTCGGCTCGCGTAGGCGCCTGAGAGACCTGGCGCGGCCGCGCCGAATCCCGTAGTCGAGGTGAGCAGTGCCGCGGTCCACACCGCGAGCGACGTCATCGCGCACACCGAACGCGCGGCTCTCATTCCTCTTCCGCGCGCGGCTTCCACGCCTGCGCGAGCTCCTGCTGCTTGCGCGGCGGCACCGGATCGTAGTGGCTGAGCTCCATCGTGTAGGCGCCCTGCCCGCCGGTGAGGGCCTTGAGGCGCGACTGGTACTCGGACACCTCGGCGAGCGGCACGAGGGCCTGGAGCGTGGCCCGCTGCCCGGGGAGGGAGTTGT
>VBAK01000099.1 GCA_005882275.1 Candidatus Segetimicrobium genomatis | reverse complement strand
GCCAACGCGTGGATGCAGCACCCGGTCGGCGCGCTGTTCAACTACCAGACCATGCGCATGGAGCTGCTCTCGTTTGGTGAGGTGCTCTTCAATCCCGTGGCGCAGGCGAAGTTCGTGCACACCGCAGCTGCGGGCTATGTCGTCGGGTCGGTATTCGTGCTGGCGGTGAGCGCCTGGTATCTGCTGCGCGGCCGCGACGTCGACATCGCGCGGCGCTCGATGGCGGTCGCGGCGAGCTTCGGGCTCGCCTGCGCGCTCTCGGTCGTGGTGCTGGGGGACGAGTCCGGGTACATGGCGAGCGAGAACCAGAAGATGAAGATCGCGGCGATCGAGGCGGAATGGCGCACCGAGACGCCGCCCGCGTCCTTCACCGTGTTCGGTTTTCCGGACGTCGCCGCGCGCACCACGCACGCGGCAGTCAGGGTCCCCTGGATGCTGGGGCTGATCGCCACCCGCTCGGTCGATGAGCCGGTGCTCGGCATCGTGGATCTGGTGGCGCGGGCACGCACGCGCATCCTGAGCGGCGTCGAGGCGCACGCGGCGCTGAAGGCGCTGCGCGCGAATCCCTCGGACACCGCCGCGCAGGCGCGCTTCGCCGCGCACCAGGCGGATCTCGGCTACGGGCTGCTGCTGCTGCGTTACGTCAGCGACCCGTCGACCGCGACATCGCAGCAGATCGAGGCCGCCGCCTGGTCAACGGTGCCGAATGTGCCGGTGCTGTTCTGGAGCTTTCGGGTGATGGTGGGGCTCGGCTTTTATCTCATCGCGCTGTTCGCCATCGCGTTTTATCTCTCGGCGCGACATCGCTTCGAGCAGAATCGCTGGTTCCTGCGCCTGGCGTTCTGGAGTTTCCCGCTGCCGTGGATCGCGGCCGAGCTCGGCTGGATCGTGGCCGAGCACGGCCGCCAGCCGTGGGCGATCGATGGCGTGCTGCCGACATTCCTCGGCGTGTCGCCCGTGCCGGCCACGAACGTGTGGCTGTCGCTCTCCGGGTTCGTGATTTTCTACTCGGCGCTCGCGGCCGTGGATGTGTACCTCATGGTGCGCATGATCCGCCGCGGGCCCGAGGGGCTCGGGTACTGGCCGCCCGAGGCGGCCACTTCCGCGATGGCGCACTGACTTAAGAGGAGGAGCCGTGCCCGACTATGAAACGCTCCGGGTGATCTGGTGGCTGATCCTCGGCGCGCTCCTGATCGGCTTTGCGATCATGGATGGGTTCGATCTCGGTGTCGGCGCCACGTTCCGCTTCATGGGACGCACCGACGAGGAGCGGCGGGCGCTGCTCGAGTCGATCGAGCCGGTGTGGGATGGCAACCAGGTGTGGTTCATCCTCGCAGGCGGCGCGGTGTTTGCCGCCTGGCCGCTGCTGTATGCGGCGTCCTTCTCGGGGCTGTATCTGGCGATGTTCGTGCTGCTGGTCGCGCTCATCCTGAGACCGGTCGGATTCGGTTACCGCAATAAGATCACTGATGCCGGCTGGCGAAACGCCTGGGACTGGGCGCTGTTCCTCGGCGGGGCGGTGCCGGCGCTCTTGTTCGGCGTGGCCTTCGGAAATCTCTTCCTCGGACTGCCGTTTCATTTCGATGAGCTCGAGCGACCGGTCTACACCGGCGGATTCTTTGGTCTTCTGCGCCCCTTTGCGCTGCTCGCCGGGCTCGTCAGTCTCTCGATGCTGATCATGCACGGCTCGGTGTACGCGGCGCTCAAGGTCGGCGAGCCGATGTCGGCGCGCGCGGCTGTGGTCGGACGGGTGGCCGCCGTTGTGTTCGCGCTCGCCTTCGCGGTGGCGGGGTTATGGGTAGGAAGCTCGATCGCAGGTCACCAGATCATCGGTGAGGCGAGCACGCTCGGGCCGTCGAATCCGCTCACCAAGCACGTGGCTCTCGCTCAGGGCGCCTGGCTCGGGAACTACCGCGCGCACGGGGTCCTGTGGGTGCTGCCCGCGATGGCGTTCCTCGCGGCCGCAGGTACCTGGACCTTGCTGCGGGCGAGACGGGCGGGAGCGGCTTTCATATCGAGCTGCCTCGCGGTCTCCGCAACCATCCTGACCGCTGGTGTCGCGCTCTTTCCGTTTCTCATGCCGTCCTCGACTCATCCAGACCAGGGACTCACGATCTGGGATGCCTCGAGCAGCGCGCGGACGCTCTTCATCATGCTCTGCGCCGTGGTGGTCATTCTGCCGGTGGTGCTTGCCTACACGGCGTGGGTGTTCCGGGTGCTGAAGGGACGGATCACGCTCGAGGAGATCCGGCGGCACACGGGTATCTACTGATCGGGAGCATCAGCGATGTGGTACTTCAGCTGGATCCTGGGCCTCGGACTCGCGCTCGCCTTCGGTGTGCTGAACGCCATCTGGTACGAGGTCATGGAGAGTCCGCCAGAAGAGCAGGGCGAGCAGCGCCAGCTTCCGGGCGGTAACGCAAAGCGCTAGCCGCCGACGTGGGCGGATGCCTGCCGGAGGCTACGACTCGGGCGCCGGGTGCAGGTGCGCCTCGACCGCATCAAAGAGCGCCCTCAAGCCGAACGAGACGTCCTCGATCCTGCCGTTCACGAAGAAAGTCGGCGTGCCACGCACGCCGCTCTCGACGCCGCTCTCGAGGTCCTCGCGCACGCGCTGCAGGTAGACATGATCGTCCATCTCGGCGGTGAACCGAGCCATGTCAAGGCCGACCCGCTCGGCGTAGCCGTGGAGGTCCTTCGACTTGAGGTGCGCCTGGTTGGCGAAGAGGAGGTCGTGCATGGGCCAGAATTTCCCCTGGCCGCCCGCGCACTCGGCGGCCTCGGCCGCGGCTAGGGCGTGCGGGTGCACGTCCTCGAGGGGGAAATTCCGAAACGCGAGGCGCGCACGACCGTCGAAGCGCTCGAGCAGCAGTTTCAGCGCCGACTGCGCCTGCTTGCAGTTCGGGCACTCGAAATCGCCATACTCGACGACCGTCACGGGCGCGTGCGCGCTGCCCGTCAGATGATCGACCGCGCTCACCGGGACCGTGAGCTCGAACGCTCCATGCCGCGCCATACCAGTCGCTCCCCGAGGCCAGGCCCGCCGACTATGCGCCTTCCTGCGACGGACAGACCATCACCAGTTCGGCAGATGGACATGAGGTGGACCGACGCGGCGAGCGCGGAAGGCACGCGTGGCGCTCCGGCCACACCTTGACAACCCGGGGTGAAGGAGTACGCTCGCCCACGCCTTGAGGCAAGCGCTTACATGGGCGTGTAAGCGTTTGCATACGGGCCGGGGGAGGAATGGGCGTGACCCTCAGAGACGTCGCGCGGGAGGCACAGGTGTCCACCGCGACCGTGTCACGGGTGATCAACGGCCACGGCAATGTCTCGGACGCTACGCGCGAGCGCATTCTCGGTATCGCCGAGCGACTGCGCTACGTGCCGGACAGCGCCGCGCGCTCACTCAGCACCGGCCTCACGCACACGATCGGCGTGCTGCTCCCGGACCTCTACGGCGAATTCTTCTCGGAAATCATCCGCGGCATCGATGAGGCGGCGCGGCGGCGCGGGCTGCATCTGCTGCTCTCCGGGGTGCACGGCTCGTCCCGGGAGACGGCGACGACCATCCGCGCGCTCAAGGGACGGGTCGACGGGCTCCTCATCATGTCCCCGTACGCGGACGGGGCTTTCCTCGCGGAGCACTGGGCGGATGACACGCCGGCCGTGCTCATGAACACGCCGATGCGCGGCCACCGCCACTCCGCCTTCTGCATCGACAATCGCGGTGGCGCCTCCGTCATGGTGAGGCATCTCGCCTCCGTCGGACACCGCCGCATCGCCTTCATCTCCGGTCCCTCGAACAACTTCGACGCCACCGAGCGGCTCGCCGGCTACCGCGAAGCGCTGCGGGCGCTCGCCCTCGAAGCGAGCGAGCGTGTGGTGCCAGGAGATTTCTCCGAGGAGTCGGGCTATCGCGCTGCGCAGAGCCTGCTCGCGCGGCCGCGGCGCGAGTGGCCGGACGCCGTGTTCGCGGCCAACGACATGATGGCGCTCGGGAGCCTGTTCGCCTTCAACGAGGCGCAGGTGCGCGTGCCGGCGGATATCGCGCTCGCCGGGGTCGACGACATTCCGATGGCGCGCTTCGTTTCCCCGCCCCTCACCACCGTGCGTGTGAGGATGGCGGAGCTCGGAGCACGCGCGCTCGAGCGGCTCGCCGCGGCGATCAAGGCGCCGGAGGCGACGCCGGCATCGACCGAGACCATGCCGGCGGAGCTCGTGATCCGTGCCTCCTGCGGGGCGCGGGCGCCCTCGGCGCCACAGCGGCGTCCGAGTGGCCGGGGAGCTGCCGCACGGCGAGTGAGCAGGCGAACGGACCGGGGACATTGAGGGACTCGAGACGTCAGTCTCAGCGACGCACCGAATTCGATGAGGGGGAGCAAATGAAGAAGCAAGTACGAGGCCGCCGGAGTCTGATTGCATCGTTTGTCGCATCGGCGATCGCATCCACAGGGGCCGGGCCCGGTATGGTGTGGGCGCAGGAGTCCGGCGCCACCTTGCAGGGCAAGACCGACGCCAACGCCGAAGTCACGGCCAAGAACCTCGAGACGGGCCTGACACGCAAGACCAAGGCCGGCTCCGACGGCGCCTATGCCCTCGTCGGGCTGCCCGCCGGTACCTACAAGGTCGATGCCGGCCCCGGCACCGAGCAGACCGTTACGCTCAGCGTCGCCACGACCGAGGTCCTCGACCTGGAGAAGTTGCAAACCGTCACGATCACGGGCGCCGCGCAGCGCCTGGTGGAGGTGAGAACCTCCGAAATCGGCACCATCGTCTCGCAGCACGAGATCGAGACCGTGCCGCAGCTTACGCGGAACTTCCTCGAGTTCGCCGACACGGTTCCCGGCATGCAGTTCAAGGTCGACTCGAGCGGCAACACTTCGCTCCAGGGCGGAGCGCAGAACACAAGTACCGTCAACGTCTATATCGACGGCGTGGGGCAGAAGAACTACGTGAAGGAGGGCGGCGTCAGCGGTCAGTTCTTCAGCCAGGGGAACCCCTTCCCGCAGCTTGCGATCGGCGAATACAAGGTCATCACGTCCAACTACAAGGCGGAATACGACCAGATCTCGAGCGCTGCAGTCACCGCTGAGACCAAGTCAGGCACCAACAGGTTCGAGGGCCAGGTATTCGGCACGTACACCGGACAGAACTTCCGTGCGGAGACCCCAGCAGAGCTGGCCACGGTGCCGAACGTTAAGACGACCTCGAAGGACAAGGAGTTCGGAGGGGCTTTCGGCGGGCCGATCATCCAGGACGTGATGCACTTCTTCGTGACCTACGAGGGCAAGCGCTACACGACGCCGGTCACCATCGTCCCCGGCGGCTCGGCGCCGGCGGCGATTCTTGCTCAGCTGCCGGCGAGCGTCGCGTCCCAACTCGGGCCTGCCGACAAGAGTTTCGACGAGGACCTGTACTTCGGCAAGCTTGACTGGGAGCTGGGCACGGATGACCGTTTCGTGCTGAGCGCCAAGGTGCGGCACGAAAGCGCGTCCGGAATCGACGCAGGAAACACGGCGCCGTCGGCGAGCTTCAGCACCATCAACGACGACAAGCGCGTCGATCTCCGCTGGGAGCGCAGCGCCGACCGCTGGTTCAACGAGTTCCTCGTCACCTACGAGGACGCCCGCAACTCACCCACGGCGAACGCGTTTGGAAACGGCGCCGTGTATACCTGGCAGGCCGCCGGCTTCGGCAACGGCAATGATCAGACGATAGTCACCACCGGCCCGGCGAGCCCGCTGTCCACCCAGAACAAAGGCCAGAAGGGGCCTGCCGTCGAAGAGCAGATCACCTTCAGCCATCTGCAGTGGCTGACGGGCGATCACACCGTCAAGGGGGGCATCAAGCACAAGTGGGCGAAGCTCAGCGCCCAGGATGCCTCGGACATCAATCCGCAGTTCTCCTACGACGTCAGTACCAACCGAGGTACGGCCCTCACCCCGTACAAGGCGTTCTTCACCAAACCCGTGCCGGGGCTGAATCCCGTCGCGACCTCCAGCAACCGGCAGCTCGGTCTTTATCTGCAGGACGACTGGGCGACGAACGACAAGCTGACCCTAAACATCGGTGTGCGCTGGGATTACGAGGTTTCACCCTCGTTCGAGAATCACGTGACGCCCGCCAACGTGGTGGCTGCGCTCATGGGGCCCAACCCGGACCCGAACGCGCCTCCAGGTCAGACGTACGCGCAGGCGTTGGCGCTCGGCGGCGTCAATGTCAACGACTACATCAGCAACGGGCACAACCGCTCGGCTTACACAGGCGAGTTTCAGCCGCGACTGGGGTTCTCGTACGACCTTCAGGCGGATCAGCGGCACGTGGTGTTCGGCGGCTACGGCCGATCCTATGACCGCGACCTGTTCGACTTTCTGCAGCTGGAAGAGACGAAGGCCGCTCTGCCTGAGTTCACCATCTTTTTCCAGACTCCCGACCACAACTGCACTCTGTCCCCGACCTGTGTGATGTGGGATCAGAAGTACCTGAACGGCCTGCAGAACCTGCAGGCACTGGTCTCCGCGAGCAACACGGGCAAGGAAGTGGACGCGCTCAACAACAACCTCAAGGTTCCTTATTCCGATCAGTTCAGCCTCGGCATCCGCAACCGCGTGGCCGACTGGAACACGAGCCTTTCAGTGGCTCGGATCAACAGCTACGACGGCTTCGTGTTCACTCTCGGCAATCGCTATCCGAGCGGCGCATTCTTCATGAACGGCGGGCAGCCGTGGGGCAACGGGGTGCCCGGCTTCGGGGCGCTGATCATCGGCAACAGCGGGATCAAGACCCGCAACACCGAGATACTGCTGTCGGCGGACAAGCCGTACACGCGCCAGTCGAACTGGAGCACGACCATCGCCTACACCTTTACGAGTGCCAGTCAGAACCGCGCCATCGCGGAGCACTATTCCTTTGACGAGGCGACTATCGGCAACTACCCGTTCATCGCCTCGAACGCGGTACCCAAACACCGCCTGGTGATGACCGGCTCGGTCGGGATCCCGTGGGATGTGATCATCGCCGGGAAGTTCACGGTGGAAACTCCGATCCCGGTAAACGATTTCACCTGCCTGGACCACACGCCGCCTTATTACCCGACCGGCAGCGTCTGTCAGGCCTGGGCTGCCACACCGCCGGGACTCGGCTATCGCAGCTTCGACATGGAGGTGACGAAGAGCTTCAACGTACGCGACGTTTCCACGCTGCAGCTGCGGGTCGACGTGCTGAACCTCTTTAACGTCAAGAACTACAATGACTACCTGCTGGGCGGCGATAACGGGGTGGTGAGCCACACCGTCGCAGCCTACAACCCGACGGGCAACATCGTGGGTGTGCCCCGGTCGCTCAGGATGACGGTGAGTGCCAAGTTCTGAATACGAGGCCTGACAGTCGTCTTCGCAGCATCCTCATCGTCGGGGGCGGCACCGCGGGCTGGATGGCCGCCGCCGCCCTGGCGAAAGTGCTGGAGCGCAGCTGCGCCATCCGCCTCATCGAGTCCGAGGAGATCGGCACCGTCGGCGTGGGCGAGGCGACGGTCCCGCACCTCAAGCTCTACAACACCATCCTCGAGATCGATGAGGCCGAGTTCATTCGAGAGGTACGCGGCACCTTCAAGCTCGGCATCCAGTTCGTCGACTGGGGGCGCATCGGCGATCGCTACATCCACGGCTTCGGGACCATCGGTCATGACTACGGCCTCCTGCCTTTTCACCAGTACTGGCTGAAGCAGTTTCTGGCGGGCAAGGCGGCTGACATCGGTGCCTACTCGCTCAACACCGCCGCCGCTCCGCTCGGCAAGTTCATGACCTCGGCGCAGGACGTTCCGCCGACCTCGCCGCTCGCGAACATCACCCATGCATACCATTTCGATGCCGGACTGTATGCCGCCTACCTGCGCCGCTACGCCGAGGCGCGCGGCGTGCGCCGCACCGAAGGCAAGGTGGTGGACGTGGACCTGCGGGGCAGCGATGGCTTCATTGAGGCAGTCAAACTGGAAGATGGCGAGCGGGTCAGCGCGGATCTGTTCATCGACTGCTCGGGCTTTCGGGGACTGCTGATCGAGCAGGCCCTGCACACCGGCTACGAGAACTGGACGCATTGGCTGCCGTGCGATCGCGCCATGGCCGTGCCGTGCGAGAACGTGGGTCCGCCGACCCCGTACACGCGCTCCACCGCACGCACGGCCGGCTGGCAATGGCGCATTCCGCTGCAGCATCGGACCGGCAACGGCTACGTCTATTCGAGCGCCTACATCTCGGATGACGCCGCGCGTGAGACGCTCATGCCGAACCTGGACGGGCGGGCACTGGCAGAGCCGCGCATCCTGAAATTCACGACCGGCAAGCGCCGCAAGTTCTGGAATCGCAATTGCGTGGCCATCGGGCTGGCGAGCGGTTTCATGGAGCCGCTCGAGTCGACCAGCATCTATCTGATCCAGTCCGGGGTCGCGCGACTGCTCAACCTCATGCCCGACCGCAGCTTCAGTCCGGTGCTGATCGAGCGCTACAACGCCCAGGCGGCTTTCGAGTTCGAGCGCATCCGCGACTTCCTCATCCTGCATTACTTCGCCACCGAGCGCCGTGACTCACCGTTTTGGCAGTACTGCGCGAACATGAGCATTCCCGAACAGCTCGCCGACAATATCGCTCTGTTCCGGGACAGCGGGCGCTTCTTCCGTCACGCGGAGGAGATGTTCGCTCTCACGAGCTGGGTACAGGTCATGCTCGGCCAGCACATCCTGCCACGCAACTACCATCCGGCCGTCGACCTGATCCCCGAGCGCGAGGTCAACGAGCTCGTCTCCGGCGTTCGCAATGTGATCGCAAACTGCGTGCAGGCGATGCCCACGCACGAGCAGTTTCTCGCCCGCTACGTCCAGGCGGGCGCAGCCGCAGCGTAGCGAGCCGAGGGGGACATGAGCGACGGACCAGGACGACACGGGACTCGACTGTCGGAAACTCAGGTCTCCGCGACGCACGATTTCGATGAGGGGGAGCACATGAAGAAGCAATTCAAGGGCCGCCGGAGTCTGATTGCATCGTTCGTCGCGTCGACGCTCGCCTCTACGGCGGCCGGGCCCGGTATGGTGTGGGCGCAATCGACCGACGCCACGCTGGCCGGCTACACGACGCCGGGCGCCACCGTGACCGTGCACAACCCGGCGACCGGACTGACGCGTCACGGCGTGGCGGCCGGTGACGGACACTTTGTGATCGCGGGGCTGCCGGCGGGCGATTACACCGTTGATGCCGGCCCTGGAACCGAGCAACCGGTCACGCTGCAGGTGGCCACGACGACTCAACTCGACCTCTCGACGAAGCTGGCCGAAGTCACGGTCACCGGCAGTGCCATCCATCAGGAAACGATGACCTCGGAAGTCGCGCAGGTGGTGTCGCTCCACGACATCGACGCGCTCCCCCAGTACACGCGCAACTTCCTCGAGTTCGCCAGCCGGGTACCGGGCGTGCAGTTCAACATCGATGGCTCCGGCAACTCGCAAATGCGCGGGGGCGCACAGCTCTACAGCAACGTCAACGTCTACATCGATGGCGTCAGCCAGAAGGACTACGTCAACGGCGGGATCAGCGGACAGTCGGGCCCGGGCCAGAGCGGCGATCCGGGCAATCCGTTCCCGCAACTCGCGATCGAGGAATACAAGGTCGTCACGTCGAACTACAAGGCGGAGTTCGGCGAAGCGGCGAGCGCCGTCATTCTGGCCCAGACCCGCTCCGGCACTAATCACTTCGAGGGTGAAGCCTTCAGCACCTTCACCAACCAGAGTCTGCGTGCGGCCACACCCGCGGAGCTGGCCGCGAACAAGGGAAAGGCGTCAGCGCCCAGCTGGGAGTACGGCCTGGCGGAGGGTGGCCCGATCATCCCGGACAAGGCGCACTTCTTCCTCACGTATGAGCGCAAGACGCTGTCGCTGCAGAACGTGGTGCTTCCAGGTGGCGGCATCGACCCGGCGACCGTGACCCCGCTCCTGCCGCCCGACGTCGCCTCCCAGTTCGGGGCGACCACGAACCCCTTCACGGAGGATCTCGGCTTCGGCAAGGTGGACTTCGAACCGACGGACACCGACCGCATGGAACTCAGCGCCAAGATCCGCCTCGAGCACTCGCTCCAGGGGGCGGCCAATCAGACGGCGGCATCGGCCGCGGCCCACTACAAGAACGACGACGTCCGCTGGAATCTGCGCTGGGTGCACGACTGGCAGGGCCTGGTGAATCAGGTGATGCTCACACACCAGAACACCACCTCGAACACCAACGCCTCACCGAGCCCGCAATTTGACTACTTCTACTACCCGATCGCGGGCAACACCAGTGTCACCCAGCCGATCATCAACGTGGGTGGTCCCGGGGCGGGCGTGGGATTCCGCTATGAGCAGTCGGGGTACGGGATTCAGGACGACCTGACGTTCTCCAATATCCACGACCATACCCTGAAGGTGGGAGCACGCTTCCAGTCCATCGACCTCATCTCGGCGGCCGGCACGCTCGACCTTCGGGACGCGGTCTACTTCGAGGCGGTCTCGAGCGCCGGTGTCTATGCGAACCCGTACGAGGTGCAGTTCCCGGTGAGCTTCCCCGGAGTCGGCGCCCCGCGCGTCGACTCGAAGGACAAGCAGTTCGGCGTGTACTTCCAGGACGACTGGGCGGTCAACCGCAACCTCACGCTGAATCTCGGCGTGCGCTGGGACTACGAGAAGGTGCCCATCTGGGAGGACTACCAGACCCCGGCGAGCCTCGTCAGCGCGCTCAACTCACCCGGGGCGAACCAGCCGCCCTACAGCCCCACGACGACTTATGCGCAGCTTCTCGCCACCTCGTTCCCGGGCAGCCCGGGAATCGACATCCACAACTACATCAGCACCGGCTCGAATCGCAGTTCGCCATGGAACGAGGTGCAGCCGCGGGTTGGTTTCTCGTATGACATCCACGCGGATCAGCAGTACGTGGTCTTCGGCGGGTTTGGCCGGTCTTATGATCGGAACCTCTTCGCCCAGCTGGCGTACGAGACGACCAAGGTGGGCCTGTACAACAACCCGCAGATCTACTTCCCGACGCCTTTCACAAACGACTCGTTCGGTGTCTGCCACACCGCGTCCGACGTGAATCCGGCCAACCACTGCTATGCCTGGAATCCCAATTATCTGACGGTGGCGGGCCTGGCGAGCATTGGGGTGAGCACTTCCTCGCACGAAGCCGACATGATCAACAACCACATCAGGTCGCCGCACTCGGATCAGCTCAGCATCGGGTTCCGCACGCGCCTCGCGGACTGGGACGCGGCGATCGCCTTCTCCGACATCAAGAGCTACGACGCCATCATCGGCCATCTCGGACTGCGTTACGCGGACGGTTCCTACTACAGCAACCAGGGCGCTCCGTGGGGCGCCTTCGGGAGCCTGAAGGGGTACGGGGCGCTGATCCTCTGGGACAACGCGGGGATCGACAAGAATCAGCAGGTCACACTCTCGCTCGACAAGCCGTACACGAAGGCTTCCGGCTGGGGCGTGTCGGCGGCCTACACCTTCTCGAACGCCTACCAGAACAACGTCGCCGGTCCGAACGATCCGTACGCAGGCAATCCGAATGCGTATCTCTTCGATCTGCCATCGCCGTACGACTACCCGGCGCTGCCATCGACCGCGGTGCCGAAGCATCGTCTGGTCCTGACGGCCAGCCACGACCTGCCCTGGGGTTTCCTGCTCGGCGGCAAATTCGAGATGGCAACGCCGCGCTACGTCGATAAGATTCTCGGTTGCCCGGGGGGCTCAGCCTGCAACGGCCTCGGCGGTAACGCCGCTCCGATCAACGTCCGAATTCCGGGCAGGATCGCGTACCGGGACCTCGACCTCGACGTGTCGAAGCACTTCACGATCTTCCAGGACGTTCAGGCTACCGCTCGCTTCGATGTCCTGAATGTATTCGACTTCCACAACTACGATCCGAACAATGCCGTCTTCACCAACCCGGTGTACGGTCAGCCCCTCGTGCCTTTGCATTACAACTCGCAGGGCCCCATCGTCGGCTTCCCGCGCACTTTGAGGCTGACGGCGGAGCTCAAGTGGTGATCTGAGAGGCTCGCTCGCGTACCGTGGTGTGGAAGGGGAGCGTAAGCTCACTCCCTACACCCGATTGGGCACTGCCGTGAACGCTCAAGACTCCGTGCGCTCGCCTGGCGAGCCCATTCGCTCCGTCGTCATCGTCGGCGGGGGGAGTGCGGGATGGATGACGGCTGCGGCACTCACCAAGTCCTTCGGCAAGCTGCTGCAGGTGACGCTGGTCGAATCGGAGGAGATCGGCATCATCGGGGTCGGCGAGTCGACGGTCCCGCATCTGCGCGACTTCAATCGCCTGCTCGAGATCGACGAAGCGGACTTCGTGCGCCGGACCAAGGGCACGTTCAAGCTCGGCATCCAGTTCAGGGACTGGCGGCGTCTCGGAGACTCTTATGTACATGGATTCGGCACCATCGGCCGAAGTCTCGGGCTCCTCGACTTCCACCAGTACTGGCTCAAGGCCCGGAAGCTCGGCCTGGCGAAAGACATCGGCCACTACTCGATCAACACGCTGGCTGCGCCGCAGGGCAGATTTCTGGTGCCGCCGTCCGATGCACCACCGAACACGCCGCTGGCCGACATCGTCTATGCCTATCAGTTCGATGCGGGTCTGTACGCGCGATACCTGCGCGACTACGCCGAGGGCCGCGGCGCGAGGCGCATCGAGGGCAAGATCGTCGAAGTGAAGCAGAACGGCGAGAGCGGATTCGTGGAAAGCGTCCGCCTGGAAAGCGGCGCGACGGTAGCGGGAGATCTGTTCATCGATTGCTCGGGCTTTCGTGCGCTGCTGATCGGGGGCACGCTCCGTTCCGGGTTTCAGGATTGGACCCACTGGCTGCCGCTGGACCGGGCGATAGCGGTTCCCTGCGAGAAAGTAGAGCCGCCGACGCCCTACACGCGTGTGACCGCGCGCGAGGCGGGCTGGCAGTGGCGCATTCCGCTGCAGCATCGCACCGGCAACGGCCACGTTTACAGCAGCCGATTCGTGAGCGACGACGAGGCGATGGCCGTCCTGCTGAAGAACCTCGATGGCAAGCCGCTCGCCGATGCGACGAAACCGATCCGGTTTGCCGCCGGGAAGCGCGACAAGCTCTGGCACAAGAACGTCGTGGCCATCGGGCTGGCCGGCGGCTTCCTCGAGCCGCTCGAGTCCACGGCCATATTCCTCATCCAGTCCGGGATCTTCAGGCTCGTGCAGCTGTTTCCGCGCCGCGATTTCGATCCGACGCTCGAACAGACGTACAACGCCCAGGCGCAGTTCGAATACGAGCGCATCCGCGACTTCCTGATCCTGCACTACTGCGCCACGGAGCGCGAAGATTCGGAGCTCTGGCGCTACTGTCGGAGCATGAAGATTCCCGACTCGTTGCGTGAGTACATTCGCTTGTTCGCCGATGCCGGCCGCTTCTTCCGCAATGGCACCGAGCTGTTTGCGGTCACGAGCTGGGTGCAGGTTATGCTCGGGCAGGGCATCAGGCCCCGCAGCTACCACCCGGCCGCGGATTGGGTGACCGACAGTGACCTCAGGTCATTCGTGGAAAGCGTCGAGAAGCTCATTGCCCGGTGCGTGTCCATCATGCCGAGTCACGAGGACTTCATCGCTCGCCATTGCGCGGCCGTCTAGTGTCGTGAGGGGCGAATCAGGCGTCGCCGTGCACGGCTTGGTGCTCTTCGGGATCGCCATGGGCGCGGCCGCTTTCACACGGACAGGTGAGAACTGAGATGAGTTTCCCTACATCCAACTTCCTCAGCGCATGTGGGCTCGTGTCGCTGCTTGCGGTTTTTTCCCTGGTTGTGTCGCCAGCCCGAGCCTCAGATTACTACCGGCACGTGATCTTCGACAACAGCTTAACTGCGGGTGCGTACTTCAACAGCCGGGGCATGGCCAATGGCGGCAGCTATCTTGAGGTCAAGGACCGGCGGCTTCCGGTCGAGACCCGCACGTTCTTGACGCCGCCGAATGCGCTGCGGCTGCAATGGGAATCGAGGCCCGGTGGAGGCTGGGAAGCGGAAGTCCGGGTGGACGGGTATCGCAATCGGTCTCCCGAGCTCATCGGGCACAATCTTTATTTCTGGTGTTACGCGCCGAGCGCGATCACAGCCGGCGATCTGCCTCTGATTGTGCTCTCCGACGCCGGCGAGGGTTTGAAAGTCGCTGGTTTGCCCGCATCCTTCTCTGCGCCTGTGCCGCTGGGAACCTACACGGGCGACATCCCGGCTAGCCGTTGGGTTCAGGCACGAATCCCACTGGCTGAGTTTTCCACCGCATCGATTTATCAGTTTCGCCCGCAGTTTTTGCGGGATGTTGTCTTTCATCAGGGCCGCCCCGATGGCGTGCGGCATACGCTGAT
>VBAK01000193.1 GCA_005882275.1 Candidatus Segetimicrobium genomatis | reverse complement strand
GCGTCGATCATCGCCTACGGCGCGGTGTTCTACGGCCTGGTCGCGGCCGCGCAGGTCTTCTCCCTGGTGTTCATCATCGTCGGCGTCGGCCTCTTGGCGCTCACCGGGATCCTGCAGAGCCTGATCATCGACCCGCTGCGCCTGGCCGTCCGCACGATCGTCGGCGGCGTGGTGGTCATCCTGCAGGACCTCGTCGATTTCTTCGTTCAGTGGGTCCAGGCGGTGCTGCAGTACTTCCAGGGCGACATGCTCAAGGCCATCCTGCGCCTCGTGCTCCTGGCCTTCGCCATGTGGATCTGGGAGGAGGCGCAGAAGATCCCGGCGATCAAGGGCGTGCTCGATTGGGCCGGCGCGCAGATCCGCACCGTGGTGGAGTTTGTCAACAGCCAGATCGACAGCCTCACCGCGTCGCTCCTGGACCTGCGCCGGCGCGTGAGCGATGCCGTGACCGGCTTCACCGCGCAGCTGGGCGATTTCGGGGCGGCGCTGCGGAGCGACATCCTGGTGGTGGTGGACCAGCTCTTCGGCGGCCTCACGCGCCAGCTCGCCCAGGTGCGGTTCGAGGTGCTCGGCCAGGTGGACCTGGTGCGCGCGGCCCTGGGAACGACGATCACCGTGTTCGGGCAGCGGTTCGCGGTGCTCCCGGAAGAGGTGCGGAAGTACCTGCTCAGCTTCAACCGGGCGGCGCCGGTGCGCGCGGTGAGCGACCAGGCGGGGATCATGGCGGCGGCCGCCGCCGCGACCGTGACGCCCGCCGATTTTCGGGTGGTGCCCTGGGTGGTCCTCGAGGAGATGCGCGACCAGATGCAGCTGCACCGGCGCGGGGTCCAGCACGACGCCTTCGATTGCCTCCAGGACGTGATCGCCGACGTCCTGCTGGTGCTCGCGGGCACCCCGCCCGACGCCACCGATCTCGATCTGTCGCCGCTCGAGCAGTTCCAGCCCGAGATCCCGCCGGCGCCCCCGGGCGGCGCCTAGGCCCCCATGCCTGTTGCGTCAGTCCTCATCACGCTCGGGGTCCTGGTCGTCCTCGGCGCCGCGGCTGCCACGCCCGCCGGCCGCAGGGCGATCGCCTCGGCGGCCGCGTGCATCGCCGGCTGGGTCGTGCAGACGGTGGTCTTCATCTCGCCGACCGTCGCCCTCTCCTTCGCGGACGGCCTGCTGGGGGCGTTTCAGAACAACCGGGACCTGTGGGCGCAGGTGGTGGGCATCTTCCTCGAGGAGCTGACGGGCGGGCAGATCGGGCCGCAGCAGCTCGCGGCGGTGCAGCAGGGCGGGCCGATGGGCGCGGCCGCCGGCGTCATCTTCCAGCCGCTGATCGAGGGCATCACCCACGTGATCGCGCCTGAGCACCAGCTGTCGCCGGAGGACGGCCTGCGGAACCTGGAAGCGGCGTTCGGGCTCAACGCCGCGCTCGCGCTGCAGGGCTGGTGGACCGAGGCGGTGGGGGACATGATCTCCTTGGGCCGGTTCGGCGCCGCCCTCGACCTGCCGGCGGCGATCGAGCGCGGGACGGGCCTCAACCGGCTGGGCCGGCTGGCGTGGCGGACGCCGGTGCGGAAGGCGATTGACGAGCCGCTGACCGAGCACTATAACCGGGTGTACCGCGCCACTCCCCTCAAGCTTGGCGAGCTGCACCAGGCGTGGCACCGCGGCCTGATCACGGACGAGCAGTACCTGGACGCGACGGCCGGCCTGGGCTACACCTATGACCGTGCAGCCATCTTGCTATCACTCGCCCGCCAGCCGTACAGCACGGCCGATGCGCTCGATCTCTCGCGCTTCCTGCAGTTCCCCGACAACCAGGTGATCGACCTGCTCCGGGAGCAGGGCTATGACCAGGACCGCGCCGGGGTGCTGCTGTTTCTCAACCAGCGGCGCAAAGTGCAGACCCACTTGGACGAGCTGGCGCGCGAGGCGAGGACGCTCTACGGCGCCGGCCGGCTCACGCAGCCGCAGCTCGAGGACATCCTGGCGAGCGCCCACTACTCCATTGACGAGATCCAGGTCATCCTGGCCGCGGAAGACCTCAAGCGCGCGGTCGGCACGCAGCTGACCGTCACCGAGGAGCTGGCGGCCTATCGGGATCAGCTCATCGACGGGCCGGACCTGCGCGAGCGGCTGCGGACCCGCGGCTACGACGACGCCGACATCGACCTCTTGATCGCGATGCAGCACCGCCAGCTCTCACCGAGCAACGTGGTGGACGCCCTGATCAGAGGCCAGCTGACGCCTGAAGAGGCGACCGCGAAGCTCACCGGCCTCGGGTACAGCCAGGCGGACGCCCAGGTGCTCTTGAGCCTGCGGACCAAGCGGCTGTCGGAGGGGCAGGTGCTGGACGCCCTGCGCCGGGGCCTGATCAACATCCAGCAGGCGACGGACGACCTTGGGAAGCTCGGCTGGGATCCCGACCAGGTTCAGCTGTTCTTGGCCTTCCAGGCGCGCCGGCTGGATCCGGCGATGATCCAGGCCGCGGTGGCGCGCGGCCTCATGTCACCGGAGGAGGCGCTGCAGAAGCTGGTCGCGCTCGGCTACAGCCAGGCGGACGCTGAGCTGATCGTGGACCTGCGCCGGCGCCTCCTGACCGTGGGGCAGGTGCTGGACGCCTACGGCGACGGCCTGCTCACCCGGCAGGAGACGCTCGGGGACCTTCAGGCTCGCGGCTTCAGCGCTGACGACGCCCTGGCCCTGGTGACGGTGTTCGAGCTGAAGCAGGCACCAGCTGCCCCAGCGGGTGCTCCGCCGCCATCCGGTGGTGCGCCAAGCGGGAGACGTCGGCGGCGCGGCGGCGCTGGCAGCGCCAGCACACCACCCACCCCCACACCACCCGCCGGACCCTGACCTCGCGCCCGCACGCGGCGCAGCAGAGCTTCAGGGGGCTTCCTCCTCCTCGTCCAGGTCGTCGTCGTCGTCCTCGTCTTCCAGGTCTGCAGGATCCATGCGTTTCCACAGGCGCGTGTGGATCACCCCCCCCGCGGCCAGTTACTTTTCCCGTTCTCTAGCTCTGGTAGTTGAGTAGTGTACTACTTGATGAAATCCCCCCCTAGTACTAGGCTTGTGGATCCTGGGGACAAGTGTTCGCATGTCGCGCGCTGCTGGGCCTCTACCACGGGCTGCCTCTCATGCCCCCTCTGTGGATAACCTGAGGACGCAAATCCACAGCCCCATCAGGGGAAAGGCCACGGCAAAGGGCAGGACCAGAGCCAAGGGCCAGGGCAGGACCAGGCGCCCAAGCGGGGGATCGTTCGGCTTTTGAAACGCCTTCCTGCAGGGTGGCGGACTTGACGCAAAGCGACAAGCCGGGGGTGCCAAAGCTTGGCTTGCGCAAGGTGGGTTTTCAGCATCTACGAACGATTGTTTGGGGGTGGGGTGCCCGCCACCGGGGTGGCCGTCGAAGGCCGCCTGGGTCACCCTCCAGGCTTCCCGGTGGCAGGCTCGCTGGCAATCCACGCCAGGATGAACGCCCGGACGCGCTCCGCGGCGTACTGGGGATCTTTGGCGAGCTTGGAGGCGTTGATCACCCGCGCGGCAGCGATCGCCAGCGCGGCCAGCTTATCTGGGGTGCGGACGCTGAAGATGTCGGCCTGGGAGAACGTCGCTGCGATCGCCTCGGCCATCGCCTCGGCGTGGCCCTGGTCGTACTTGAACCCCTCGAACGGGACGATGGGCACGGGCCTGGTCTTTCGCTAGGGCAGCAGGGCCTCCTGGTAGGCGCGCGGCACCCCGTGCCGGCGGAAGATCAGGGGCTCAGACAGGCTCGGGCGGTACGCGAGGATCCACAGCTCGCCCCGCGCCTCGGCCTGGCCCAGGTCGAGCAGCAGCCACTCATGGTGCTGCGCCACGGCCCGGGCGAAGGACGTGGTTCCCTCCCCCAGGCCGTGATAGAGACCGCGGCAGCAGCAGTGACACTGCCGGGTCTTGGCGTGGTGGCAGGCCCACGCGCAGCGGACCAGCCGGCCGTCACGGCGCTGCACCTCGAGCAGGGTCACTTATGCCGGCGCGGTGTCGGGCTCGCCCACCACGTAGACCAGGTCACCCTTGGAGCGCAGGTACGTCAGGACGTCGGGGTCGATCGACCCCACGACGGCCGCGCGGCGCGGCGGCGGGGTATCGGGGAACGTGCGGATCCAGAGGCTGCTGTACAGCTCGAGCGCGCCGACGAGCGTGCGCGCGCCCTTCGGCGTCACCTCGAAGATGGTGGGGAAAGCTCCCTTGTACCCCACGGCGTCCAGCCGCTTCTTGCTCAGGCGCGCGTTCATGGCCTTGATGTAGTCCGGGTGATGCGCCTCCGTCGGCCGGCCCTCGCCCAGGCGGACGTCGTACTCGAAGC
>VBAK01000192.1 GCA_005882275.1 Candidatus Segetimicrobium genomatis | reverse complement strand
CCCGAACCCCGGCTTGGTCGACCAGCCGTCGAAGCGGATGCCGCATTTGTAGGTCGCGTGGCAGGCGGGCATCCACTCCGACTCCTCGAGCCCCAAGCTGTCGAAGAAGCCGCGGAGCCACGGGGTCGAGCCCTCGCCAACGCCGATGATCCCGACCGTGGGGGACTCCAGCAGCGTGATCTCGACGCCTCGCGCGATGAGGGAGCGCGCGAGGATCAGCGCCGTCATCCACCCCGCCGTGCCGCCGCCGACGATCACGATGCGCCGCACCGGCACGGGCGCCGGGTGCGGATTGCGGCCGCTCGTCGGGCTATAGGAGTAGTTGAAGAGCGTCGCGGTCGTCATGGCGCAACGTTACCCGTCCGGCGAGGCGCTCGCCACGGCGGCGCTGGGCGGCCACCGGCGCGGCCCATACCGCGACCGCCCGCCGCCGGGCCGAGCGTCTCAGAACTTCGCGCGCACGCTCAGGTAGAACTGCCGGCCGTTCCTGTAGAACGCGCGCGGCTGGGTCGTGTTGAGCGCGTAGTACTTCAGCGTCGGATCGTTCAGGTTCTGGCCGTCAAGGTTCACACTCAGGTTCTCGTTGTACGCATAGGCCACCGACGCGGCCAGCGTGCCGATGTCGTCCTGCGAGAACGCCGTGCTGCGATCGAGCCCGCTGAAGAACGCCGAGCGGTAGTTGTACGTCACGTGCGCGCTGAAGTGCGGGTCCTCGTAGTACGCGCCCACGTTGTAGGTGTTCTTCGAGGTCCCGACGAGTCGATCATCGCCACCCTGGGGCACATCCTCGGTCTGCCGACCGTCCGTGTAAGTGTAGTTGCCCTCGAGGCCGAAGTGATCACCGAGCGCCTGCTGATAGGTGAGCTCAATGCCCTGCACGCGACCCTTGGTATCGACCGGCACCGTCAGGTTGTACTGCACGAGCGCGCCATTCGGCGGGTACGTCGGGGCGGGTCCGTACGTCAGGTAGCTGAGTATCTGGCTGCCGAAGCCGACGTAGTTCTGCAGATCCATGTAGAACACGGTTCCGGATAGCAGCGAGCGCTTCGCAAAGTACCACTCGAGGCCCGCATCGTAGTTGGTCGAACGGATGGGCTTCAGGTCAGGGTTGCCGCCCGAGCCGCTGCCGACCCCCGTGATGGCCCCCGGCGGAACCAGATTGGTGTTCCCGGCCAGCGCCGAGTAGTCGGCGCGGGTCATGGTCTGGGAAACTGCGAAGCGCGCCACGACCTCCGGCGTCATGTCAATCTTGAGGTTGGCGCTCGGCAGAAAGTCACTGTAAGTGTGGCTCACGGGCAGGCCGATGAAGGGGCCAAAGGCCGAGGTGAGGATCGCGCCCGGCGTCGCGGCATTCACCTGCGTGTAGGTCACGATGTTCTCGTCCGTGTTCACCACCCGCACCCCGAGATTCCCAGCCCAGTCGCTGCCCTTGAAATCGGCCTGAAGGTAGGTGGCGAGATCTTTCTCGTGCACCTGATACAGGAACTGGTAGTACTCGCGAGCCAGCGGATCGCGATTGACCTGGCCCGGGCCGTTGTAGACCGCCAGCTGCGCCGGCGTCCAGTACCAGACGCCCGTCGGGATGGAGCCGCCGAAGGTGTTGAAGTTGGACGGATAGTTCGAGTAGCTGGTTGGATAGGTCGAAGGATTCGTGCCGCCCGTCGGCCCCTGCGCGATCGCCTTGTCGGAAGTCCGATCATGCTTGACGTAGCGCACGCCGAACTTCAGGTCCTTCCACGGCCCGTTGTCCGCCATCGCGAAGCTCGCGTCGAGCTTGCCCCATGTCTCCTTGTCGACGACGTCGACATTCTGGGCGCCGAAGATCCAGCCGAACGCGAGCGCGCTCGGATTGCCCGCGGGGAACGGCACCGTATTGTTGGTCGAGGCGAGATTGAAGTTCGTCCCGCTGCCAATGCCGTTCAACTGCCATCCCGCGCCGTTGCCCACGCCCGGTAGCGTCTCGGACACGTTCTGCGTCGGGGTCTTGCCATGCCCCTCGGAAAAGCCGACCTGGGAGAGGAGGTTCAGCCGGTCGCTGATGCGGAAAGCGCCGTCGAGGTTGACGAAATTGCTGCTGGCGCTCTCATCCGGTCGCGAGATCTGGTCATAGATGCCGAAAGCCCGGTTCGCCAGGGGAGCGAAGTTGGCTACCACAAGCGTGTTGTTCGCAATGACATACCCTGCTGAGGGCACCGCTGGGTACTGATCGGGAGTGGGATTGGGAGTATGGAGAATATTGCCAGAATTTATGTAGTGCGTGTTCCACAGCAAGTAGTTGCGGTTGTAATTGGGGCCGTCGAGCTTGGAGTAGAAACCCGAGAGATCGAGGTTCACGTCGTCGTTGGGTTTAAACTGCGCATCGATGAGACCGCCGGCGCGCTTGCGCTCCTGCTCGAAGAAGGCCGCGCCGATGACTGTCGGATATTGCACGCCCGCCAGATCCGGGTGTGGGGTGCCGGCGGCCACGCCGTTGGCCGGATCCGCCTGTCCGGTCACGAGCCAGCTCGTGGGCGAGATCGTGTCGTAGCCGAGAAGCTCGACGCCGTCGCGGCGCAGGTGCCGCCTCTCGTAAAATCCCTGCAGCAGCACGCCGAAGTTGGACTCGTCGTTGCGCCAGTTGACCAGCGCGCTCAGCTGCGGATCGGTCTTCGACGGCAGGTCGGCGTACACCGCACCGGCGGACCCTTCGAAGGTGAACGGCTTTATGAAGTCGAGGGATCTGCGCGTGATGATGTCGACCGTGCCCGCCACGCCGCCCTCGACGAGCGACGCTTCGGAGCTCTTGTGGATCACCACCTTGCTGACCAGCTCTGACGGCAGCAGCGTGTAACTGACGCTGCGGCCGACGGTGCTCACCTGGTTCAACACGAACCAGTCCCCGGAGGAAACGTTGTGGCCGTTGAGTAGCGTCTGCGTGAGGCTGGGGCCCGTACCGCGCAGGCTGATGCGGTCGTTCTCGTCGAAGCCGCCTTCGGTAGCCCCCGCGGAGCTGATGGTCACGCCCGCGACGCGTTTCAGAGAATCGGCGATGTTCTTGTCGGGCATCTTGCCGACGTCCTCCGAGGTGATCACCTCCTCGACGGAGTCGGCCGCACGCTTCTGCTCGAGCGACTTCTCGAGTGAGGCGCGGATTCCCGTAACGACCACTTCCTGCAGATTCTGACTGGAGCTCGTCTGCGCATGCACGACCGCTTCAGGCCCGAACAGTGCCACGGCGACCGCGGTTCCGATCAACGTCGACCTTGCGCTTCTCATGATTTACCCCACCGAAGATGTTGTCGTTGGCCGATGCACGGGCGGGTTCCCTTGTTGGAACCACTTACATGCCAATATAGTACCACTGGCCGAGAAACGCCACACCATGTAGACACCAATCGTTCACGAACCGTTTTACCTAAGTAATTTCAATTACTTGTAATTTAATCTGTACCTCGATAGCAACTAAATGGTCTTATAGTGGTAGTATGCTATAAATTCGAGATCAGCCGTTGGAGAGCACCTTGGCGCTGTTGTCACAGGCGGTCGGTAAGCTCGACGAGACGAGCAGCCTGCCGCTCTACCAGCAATTGCAGCGCGCGCTGCGCCAGGCGATCGAGTCACGCGTGCTGGGGCCCGACGATGCATTGCCGGCCGAGCGCGATCTCGCCGATGACTTCAACGTCTCCCGCATCACCGTGCGCAAGGCGATCCACGGGCTGGTGAGCGAAGGCATGCTGGTGCGCCGTCAGGGCTCGGGAACCTTCGTGCGCGCGCGCGTCGAGAAGAATTTCTCCAAGCTCACCTCCTTCTCCGAGGACATGCGCGCGCGCGGCCGCAACCCGCGCAGCGTCTGGCTGCGCAAGGCCGCCGGCACGGTCACGCCCGAGGAGGCGCTCACGCTGCGCGCCAGTCCCGGCACGCCCGTGTACCGCTTTCACCGCATCCGCTTCGCCGACGATGCGCCGATGGCGCTCGAGTACGCGACCATCCTCGCCGCCTGCCTGCCGTCGGTCGATGCGGTCGAGTCCTCGCTCTACGCAGCGCTCGAGCGTGCCGGCAACCGCCCGGTGCGGGCGCTCCAGCGCCTGCGTGCGGTGCTCTTCAGCGCCGAGCAGGCGGAGCTCCTCAAGGTCAGGGAGGGCGACGCGGGACTCCTGGTCGAGCGGCTCGGATTCCTTCAGGACGGTCGCGCCGCGGAGTTCACCCAGTCCTACTACCGCGGCGACATCTACGACTTCGTCGCCGAGCTCAGCGTCGCCTCGTGAACGCGGCGCAGCCGGGAAGCACTCGTATGTACCGCGAGGCGGCCGAGGCGCCCGCGGTGGTGCGCGCGCAGCTGCGCACGAATGCCGCACGCCTCGCGCGCCTTGCGGAGCGGCTGCGACAGACCCCGCCGCGCGCCGTCGTGACCTGCGCGCGCGGCAGCTCCGATCACGCCGCCACCTTCGCCCGCTACCTCATCGAGACGCGCCTCGGGCTCCTCACCTCCTCCGCGGCCCCGTCGGTGAGCTCCGTGTACGAGGCGCAGCCCGATCTCGCCGGAACGCTGGT
>VBAK01000191.1 GCA_005882275.1 Candidatus Segetimicrobium genomatis | reverse complement strand
CCGGATCGCGGCGCTGCGCTCGGGGAAGCTCCTGATCGCGTGCGTGGCGCTCCTCGTCGGCTGCGGCCTGATCGAGGGTTACGTCTCGCCCAATCCGGGCGTGGCGCTCTGGGCGCGCCTGGGCGTCGGAGTCGGCTACTGGCTCTTCATGCTGGCGCTGCTCTCCGGACGGCTGTTCGGCCGGCGCGCCGCGCGTCTTCGCTGACTCCCGGGGCCGCGGCTCGCTTCACAATGACTTCAGAAATTCGACCAGATCACTCTGCTCCTGGGCGCTCAACCCGAGGTTGAGGCACCGGTTGTAGTGACCGACCACCGCGTCCAAGGTGGCAAAGCGCCCGTCATGATAGAAGCCGCCGGTGGCATGGCTCCAAAGACCCCTGAGGGGCGAGGTCCGGTAGCGCCCATCGGGCGCACGCCCGGCCTGAAAGTCATCCACGCAAACTTCGGCGGGCGCATGCATGTTCCATCCGGGCTCGGTGTAGAGCGGCGGCACATGACAGCTGCTGCACTTTCCCGAACCGGAGAACACCCGACGCCCGCGCTGCGCCGCGGCCGGATCAAAGCTGCCCTGCGGGGGACGCGGAGCGGGAATGGCCAGTTGATAGAAGTGCAGAGCCGCGAGCCTCGCGGTGACGAGATCCGGACTGTGGCGCACATGACCGAAGCCGGCCGCGGCCGCAACCGGGAATCTGGTCACATCATCGAGGCGCGGATCGAAGAACGTGCCCTGGCCGTGCATTTCGAGATTGGCGACGAATCCGTTCCAGTGGGTGACCGAGCCCCAGCCCGTCCAGGTGTGCAGATTCACGCCTGCGAGCCCGAAAGCGGGCGGAATCAGCACGGCCGCGGTCGCTCCGTCCGGGCGAAATGCCTTGCCGTCCATCGGCAGTTCGGCGTCGAAATGCCCGGGACCCCAGGCGCTGAGGACCTTGACGACGGTGGCAACATCGACCCGAAGGAGATCGGCGATCGGGGTGAGATTCGGAGCGAGAGCGACGATGGCGCCCACGTTCAGATCCCGGTTCGCCCAGCCATCGAGCCGGCGGCCTATCCCCGGGGCGAACGAGTCGTCCACGGTGGAATGACACAACGCGCACTGGATGCCGACGGCGCTCAGTGTCCCCTGAGGGTTGAAGAAACCCGTGACGCCGACCACCGAGTTGAATCGCAGCAGAGTCAGCGTCGTCGCCGGGTCGTTCAGGTTGACCTGCCCACCCTCGAGCGCCGCGATCACCGCGGCGGGCAGTGCATCGACGTCGACTTTCAGGCCCACCGCGAGCGCGGTCTTCGGACTGACGCCGGACCCCACCCCGCCGAGGCCGCTGCCCTCGATGGCCTCGTGGAGCCTGAGTGTACCGCCCCACCAGGTCTCGTCACCGAACGTGTCGTAACGAAAAGTTGTCCGGCCCTCGCTCAGCATGGCCAACGTGTTGCGATGAATCACGTCGTCGAAGCTCGTTGCCGGCCCCCGGGACGCGTTGTCCTGTGCGACAGCGCCAGCCGCCACGATTAGCCATGCGCTTGCGGTCGCCATCCTTGAGAACTTCATCGTTGCCCCTCATGCGGTTTATCGGCGCTCCCCGAAATAGATGGCACCGGGCCACCCGGCGTTACCGGGAGGCGGGGAGCGAGCTCACGCCGACGTTCCCGGACGCCGCCTCTCCCGTGTAACGGATCGCGGCGTGGCGACATCTAATGCAACAGGTTCGACGTATCCAGCGAGCGAGGCGCCACGTCCGGCGGTCCGCCCGCGGGTGCAGGAGAAAAGCTCATGAGAATGGTTCCGCCTGTGTTGACGGCTCTGATTGCATTGAGCTCCGCCGCAGCGCCCGCCGAAAGCGCTGGACCCACGGACCCCCAGATCGCCGCCATCGTGGTCACCGCCAATCAGGTCGACATCGATGCCGGCAAGCTGGCTGAGTCGAACGCACACTCCAAGGACGTTCGGGAATTCGCGCAGCTCATGGTCACAGACCATAGCGGCGTGAATAAGTCCGCCACGGAGCTCGTCACCCGGCTGCACGTGACGCCGGAAGCCAATCCAACCAGCGAGAACCTCAAGCAGGGCGGTGAGCAAAACCTGGCCCAGCTCAAGGGTCTCAAGGGTCGTGCCTTTGACAAGGCGTACGTCGATCACGAGGTGGCTTACCACGAAGCCGTGCTCGCGGCAGTCGACAAGACCCTGATCCCGAGCGCGCGGAATGCGGAGCTCAAGGCGCTGCTGGTCAAAGTGCGACCCGCATTCGTGGCCCACCTCGAGCACGCGAAGCATCTGCAGGCGGCGTTGACCAACAAGGGCGCCTGAGCCACGGATGAAGTGGCTGGCGCCTGGCGCGGCGGGTCTCGCGCTTCTGACATCACTCGGCGCGAGCGCGGCACCCGGGGACGGGGGCGCGGCCGGGCGCACACACCAGGTCACGATCGAGGGTGTGCAATTTCACCCCGGGACGCTCACCGTGCGCCGCGGCGATCGGATCGTGTGGACCAACGAGGATCCGTTCCCCCATACGGTCACTGCCGACGCCAAGGCCAAAGCCACTGCCAAAGCTGGTGCCGACGCGCGAGTGTTCGATTCGCACTCGCTCGCGCCGCAAGCCTCATGGACGTACGTCGCCAGCCGGCGCGGCGAATACCCGTACGCTTGTAGTCTTCATCCGACCATGAAGGGTAAGATCATCGTGCAATAGGCTTATGCAGCTGCGAGCCACATCGGATAGCAGGATCGGCCGGCCCTTCGACGCGGAGGAGGAGGCCTCGGTCGTTCGCCGTGCAGCCGCCGGCGATCCTGCCGCATTCGAATGGATCATGCGGCGGTACAACCGCCGCCTCTACCGCCTGGCACGCGCATCGCTCGGCCAGGATGCGGAGGCGAAAGACGCGTTGCAGGAAGCGTACCTGTGCGCCTATCGCGGCCTCACGCAGTTCCGCGGGGAATCGGCGCTCGCGACGTGGCTCGCGCGCATCGTCCTCAACGAATGCACCGCCCGGCACCGCCGGACCGCTCGACGGCGCAATGTGGTGCCGATGATGAGCCTGGATTCGCATATGGAAGTAGTGAGCAAGGTGGCTGATGATGGTGAGCCACCGGACCGGGCGGTGGCGCGCACGCAGATGCGCGACATTCTGCAACGCAAGCTCAACGAGCTGCCGGAAAGCCTGCGACTGGTCTTCGTTCTGCGGTCGGTCGAGGAATTGAGCGTCGAAGAAACGGCCCAGTGCCTCGCGATTTCGCAAGAGAGCGTCAGGATGCGTCACTTCCGCGCCAAGGGCCTGTTGCGGGACGCGCTGGCGAGTGAGATTGACTCGGTCGAGCGCGATCTCTACGAGTTCGGCGGCCGGGACTGCGACGGCGTGGTTGACGGCGTCCTGGCGTGCCTGGAACGCTGAACGCGAGAGGGAAGATTCAGATGTCGACCGTCGGCAGCAAGCCCGCAGTGGTGGTTTCGAAGAACGGTCCGTATCTGGTCACGGGCGGTGTGCCGCTCTCGAAGCAGAGCATCGTCCCCGACGCCGAAGGCGGATCGCGGGAGTGGAAGGCGAGCGAGGCCTTCGCGCCTCGGGAGAGCTACGCGCTGTGCCGCTGCGGCCACTCGAACACCAAGCCGTTCTGCGATGGCACGCACAAGAAGATCGCCTTCGACGGCACCGAGACCGCGAGCCGGCAACCGTACCGGGAGCTGTCGAAGCTCTCGGAGGGTCCCGTGCTCTCGCTCACCGACGCCGAGTCGCTGTGCGCATCCGCGCGCTTCTGCGATCCGAACGGCACGGTTTGGCGCCAAGTCGAACGCACCGACGACGACGCGGTTCGCGCGACGTTCATCCGGCAGGTCAGCCACTGCCCATCGGGGCGGCTCGCGGCCCTCGAGCGCTCTACCGGCAAGCCCGTCGAGCCTGCGCTGCCGGTGTCGATCGGGCTCATCGAGGATCCGGTCGAAGGGGTGAGCGGTCCGGTGTGGGTGCGCGGCGGAATCCCGGTGACTTCAGCGGACGGCTTCAAGTACGAGGTCCGTAACCGCATCACGCTGTGCCGCTGCGGGGCATCGAAGAACAAGCCGTTCTGCGACGGCTCGCATGTGACGGTCGGCTTCCGCGCCTGACCGCTACACGCGCCGCCTTCGGCGCAGCGCCTCGTAGCGCGCGAACACCGCCTGCTCGAGCTGCTCCGCCGGCGCCGCCACCACCGGGGCGCCGAGCCGCTGCAGCAGGAGGCGCTGGGCCGCGGCCCGGGCCTCGTGCTCGGCGGCGGCGAGCGCGATCCACGGGTCCTGCCACTCGCGCGCCTCGGCGCGAGCGAGGGCGCCGATCTCGCCGCTGTGCACGCCCGCCACCAACACGAGATGCGGCGGGGCGAGGAGTCGGACGGCGCGTTTCAACTGCTCGGCGACGCTCGCGTCGTCGAGATCCGTGAGCAGCACGATGAGCGCGCGATGCTTGAGCAGTGCCCGCATGCTGACCGCGGCGGCCGTCGGATCCGACTCCGCCGCCTGCACCGAGAGC
>VBAK01000098.1 GCA_005882275.1 Candidatus Segetimicrobium genomatis | reverse complement strand
GCGCTCACGTCGCTCCTGTCCCAGGACTCGGAGGGCACGCTCGGGTGGCTGGCCGCGGAGGCGTCCGCCTGGGAGCAGCGGCACCTCGCGCGCGAAGCCGCGCAGGCGGCCACCGGGGAGATCGCGCGGTTCTGGACCCACCGGGCCGGGACCGCCGCGGCGCTGCTGACCGCGTTGCAGTCATAAGGCGCGCATGTGAGATTCATAGTCCGCGCCCTCCTGACCACCGTGCTGTTCGCGGCGTGCCTCTGGACCACCGCCGCAGTCGCCACAGCCCAGACGATCACGTTTCCCATGCTTCGCTACACCTCGTGGGCGATCCCGGCCATGCGCCGGAGCATCGCCCGCCGGTCGCCCATAGGAGGAGCGCAGCGATGTCAAAACTGAGGTTCGCGGTGTGGCTGCCCACCTATGCCTGGGCGGACGCCGGCCCTGAGCACGTTCGACGCCTGACAGAATCCATCAGGACGTGCGAGGAGCATGATCTCGATGTCTGGGTGATCGATCATCTCCTGGCCGCCCCCGGGCTCTACGGCGTGGCCTGGCTGGAACCCCTGAGTGTCCTGGCCTATGCCGCTGCGCTCACGCAGAAGGTTCGGCTGGCCACCGGGATCCTTGTCCTCCCGGTCCGCCACCCCGTCGTCCTGGCGAAGGAGATCTCGACGCTCTGCCACATCTCCGGCGGCCGGTTTGTCCTGGGCATCGGCCCCGGCTGGTACAGCCGCGAGTTCGACGTCACCGGCTCCCGGATCGAGGAACGGGGCGGCCGCACGGACGAGATCCTGGAGGCCGTCACCCGGTTGCTGAGCCGGCCGAACGCGAGCTACCAGGGCCGCTACTACCAGTTTCAGGACGTGACCATTGATCCGAGGCCCCCGACGCTTCCGGAGATCTGGGTCTCGGGAGGCTCGCGGGTCCCCGATCCGTACGAGCACGACGTCCCGTTCATCTCCAAAACGGTCCTCGACCGCATCGTGAAGTGCGGAAACTGGCTCTCACGCTGCTCGGGGAAGCAGGAGTGGGTCAAGCGCGACTGGGCGGAGATCCAGAAGCATGCCGGGGCCATCGGGAAAAATCCCGCGGCGATCACCTTTGGGCACTGTAACTTTGTGCACCTCGTGGAGACGAACGACCACGCCAGAGCGCTGGCGGAGTCGCGGGAGCCCTACCTCCGCGTCATGGGAACGCACCGCTCCTACGAGCACTTACAAGAGTGCTATATGATCGGGAGCATCGACAGGATCAAGGACCGGATCGCCGATCTCGTGGATGCCGGCCTCAGGTACCTGGTGCTCGGCCCGGTGACCGACGACCCCGGGCAGATCGACCTCCTGGCCCGGCACCTGCTTCCGGATTTTGCGTAAACAGACGGCAGGTGTTTCCACCCAGACCGGGTAAAGATCGAAATGGCCATGCGCGGAATCGGCGCATGCCTGGCGGGTTGATCGCGAATCTAGACGAGGCAACGTGATGCGGAACCGAGGATCCTCCTGGCTGGCGCTGCTCCCGGTGATCGCTGCTGTGTTCGCTGCGCTCCCGACCCGCGGTCACGTCAGCGGAGCACCACATCAGCAGCCGGTGCAATTGCCCGAAGGCAAGGGTCAAGCGACGGTGCAGGCGGCATGCGCGGCTTGCCATTCGCTCAGGCGGGTCACGAATGCGGGATATGACCGTGAAGAGTGGGACACGGTGCTGCACATGATGATCAACGTGGGCGCGCCGGTGCCGCCGGATAAATTCGATACCGTGCTGAATTACTTAGCGGCGAAGTTTCCTCCCAAGCCGCATCCTGAAGCGAAGATCATTTCCGGTCCCATTCACGTCACGGTCAAAGAGTGGGTGGTGCCGACGCCGGGATCGCGGCCGCACGATCCGATGTACGCCCCAGACGGCTCGGTATGGTATACGGGCCAGATGGCCAACGTGCTGGGGCGATTCGATCCCAAGACGGAGACGTTCAAGGAATACACGCTGCCGCCGCACTCGGGGCCGCATGGATTGCTGGCCGATAAGGACGGCAACGTGTGGTTTACGGCGAATTTTGGCGCGTACATCGGAAAGCTGGATCCGAGGACCGGCAAGGTCTCGAAGTATCCGATGCCCGACCCCAACGCGCGCGACCCTCATACGCCGATCCTTGATGGGCCCGACCGGATCTTCTTCACCGTGCAAAGCGCGAACATGGTGGGGCGGCTGAACGTCAGGACCGGCGAAATCACACTCGTGCCTTCGCCAACGCCGCGGTCAAATCCGTACGGGATGGTGATGAACTCGAAGGGCATTCCCTATTTCGTGGAATTTGGTGCGAACAAGATCGCCAGGATTGATCCGACAACACTGCAGATTCACGAGTACGTGTTGCCTCATGAAGGCAGCCGGCCGCGGCGCGTGGCGATGACTCCGGACGACGTGATCTATTATACCGACCACTCGCGTGGATATCTGGGGCGGTTCGATACCAAGACGGGAGCGATGACCGAATGGCCTTCGCCGGGCGGCCCAGAGGCGCGGCCCTATGGGATCACGATCGTGAACGGAGTCGTGTGGTACAGCGAATCGAATACGAAGCCGAACACGATTGTCCGGTTTGATCCTGGCACGGAGAAATTCCAGACGTGGGCAATTCCGTCGGGGGGGGGAGTGGTGCGGAACATGGTGCACACCCCGGATGGGGCTGCATTGTGGATCGCGTGCAGTGGCATGAACCGCATTGGGCGAGTGCAGATTCAGGAACCGAAAATCTTGCAAAAGCATTGAGGGCTCCCACGCGGCCGGTGCACTGGCGCCGTGTCTACTTCCAGACCTCCCGCGCGGTCTCGGCGACGAGCTTCAGCTTCGCCCACTGGTCGTCTTCGGTGAGGAGGTTGCCCTCCATCGTGGAGGCGAACCCGCACTGGGGGCTCAGCGCCAGATTCCCGAGCGGCACGACCTTTGACGCCTGCTCGATCCGGCGGATCAGGTCGGCCTTCGCCTCCAGTTGGGGCCGCTTGGTGCTGACCAATCCCAGGACCACGGTCGTCCCGCGCGGCACGAACCGCAGCGGCTCGAACGTGCCCGAGCGGTCGTCGTCGTACTCCAGCAGGAACCGGTCCACCCGCATCGTGCCGAACAGTTTCTCGGCGATCGGATCGTAGCCGCCCTCCGCGTACCAGTGGCTGCGGTTGTTGCCGCGGCACAGGTGCATCGCCAGCGTCGTCATCGCGCGGCGGGCGGGCTCCAGGCAGGCGTTGTCCGCGCGGATCGCCTCTTCCAGCGCCGCCTGGGGCTCCATCCCCATCTCGGTCTTGATGAAGTTGCGCCACTTCGGATCGATGTAGTAACTGTAGCGGGGGGCGTCGATCTGGATATACTGCACGCCGTCGGCGACGAGCGCTTCCACCTCGGTCCTGATGATCCCGACAACATCCCGGAGGAGGGCGGAGTGATTCGAGTAGACCTTGTCGGTCACCCCCTTTTTGTAGGCGATTGCCGGGAACTGGGTGGCGCTCGGGAGGGTCATCTTGAAGGCCCCGGGGCTGTGCGCCCGCAGAAACGGGACTTCGTGCGCGGTCAGGCGCCGGCGCTGCTTGAGCTTGCCGGTGACGATGCCGGCCACGCTGCTCACCTGCGTGTCGGTCGTGGCGCCCGCCTGCCACGTCCGCGGCAGCGCCTCCCCGAGATCGAAGCCTTCCACCGCGTCCGTGAAGTCGCTCATGAAATTGCGCCGCCGCAGCTCGCCGTCCGTGAAGACGTCGAACCCCAGCTCCTGCTGTTTGGCGAGCACGCGCAGGATGTGCTGGTCTTCCAGCGCCCGCAGACGCTCGGAGTCTTTCGCCGCGCCGGCGCGCGCTTCCAGCAGATCGGGCGGCCGCAGCAGGCTGCCCACCATGTCGGCTCGGAACCGCGTGCGCATTCGCACTCCTCCAGACGCCGCGCCGGACGCCCTACCGCAGGTCTGCCTTGACCGGCTCCACCACCGGCGTCCCGTAGGTAAAGAAGCTCTCGGGCAGCTCCCCGCCCCACCAGACGCGCAGATCCCGGTCCTCCTCCGTCCAGGTCACGGGCCGCCAATCCGGCGCAAAGATCAGATACCCGCCCGAGAACAGTTCCAGACGGTTGCCGCCCGGCTCGTACAGATACAGGAACAGGCCGTTGGTGATCGCATGCTTGGCGGGCCCCGCCTCGATGCGGGTCCCGGCCTCTCTTAGAATATCCGCCGCCCGGATCAGGTCGCTGAAGTCGTCCATCCAGAACGCGACGTGGTGGAACCGGCCGTCGGCGCCGGAGCCGTCACGCATATAGGCGATATCGTGCACGAGGGGGGTCACGCTCAGCCACGCGCCCATCTCGCGTCCGCTGTGCACGATCTGCTCGCGCAGCCTGAACCCCAGGGAGTCCTCGAGAAATTGCCGGTTGGCCCCCACGTCCGCCGCCAGCAGGTTGACGTGATCGATCCGCCGCGTCCCGATGCCGGAGCTGGGGCGCCGGTGGGGTTGGTTCTTGAGCCTCGTGCGCATCGCGACGGGCGCCTCGTGCCACTCCACCTCGTAGAAGATCTCCATCAGGTGCCCCGCCGGATCCGCGAACTGATAGGCCGGCCCGTGCCCCCGGTCTCCGTCGACCCACCCGCGACCGCATCCGCGCCCTTCGAGCGCACGAACGCGCCGGTCCAGCGCCTGGGGACTGGTCGCCCGCCAGGCCACGTGCCCCAGCCCCGGTTGGGCGGCGTCGGTGATCTTCAAGGTATGGTGATAGAAATCGCCCCAGGCCCGCAGGTACACGGACGGGCCCGCGCGGGCGCTCTCCCGGAGGCCAAAGACGGAGGTGAGGAAGGCGAGCGTTTCGTTGAGGCGAGGGGTCCGCAGTTCGACGTGCGCCAGGTGCGAGACGTCCTGGATGGGTTCCGCGGCCGCGCCGCTCATGGCCCAGCTCACCTCTTCGGCGCTTCCATACTATACGCGTGCGTTCGGCATCTTCGATTCGAATCCTTTCGCGCGCACGGCCTCCATGAACCCCCCGGGCAGCGCGACGACCACCGCGATGAAAAGGAGCCCGAACACCAGCAGGTGCAGCTCCCCCAGCCGGAGGGCCAGCGCCTCCCGCAGCGACAGGAAGAACACCGCGCCGATCAGGGGACCCCACACCGTGCCGACCCCCCCCAGGTAGGTGATCAGCAGCGGGTCAAATGTCCACAGCGGGCTGAAGGCGAAGCTCGGGTAGAAGCTGACGTGGTAGTACGCGAATACCCCGCCCACCAGTCCCGCAAAGCAGCCGCTGAGGACGAACGCGCCGAGCTTGTGCCGGAAGGCGTTCACGCCGATGGCCTCGGCCACCCCCTCGTCCTCGCGGACGGCGGCGATGCCGTATCCGACCCGGGACCGGACCAGCCACCACACCGCCGCGGTGATGCCGGCCGCAAGCGACAGCGCGAGGTAGTACCGCGGGACCAGCGTGTAGGTCGCGAGTGAGCGGGCCGGCAGCACGGAGACTTGAGGAAGCGCGTTGCCCACCGTGATCCGGAGAATCTCGGCCACCGCCAGGGTGCCGATCGCGAAGTAGGGCCCCCGCAGGCGCAGCGAAGGGACGCCCACAAGGACGCCCATCCCCGCCGAGGATAGGGTTCCGAGGAACAGCGCCGCTCCGAAGGGGAGGCCCTCGAGCCACAGCCTCCGCGTCACCAGCGCGCCGAGGCCGAAGAACGCGGCGTGTCCGAGATTCACCTGTCCGCCGAACCCGCCGAGCAGGTTCCAGCTCTGCGCCAGGGCGGCGTACAGCAGCACGAGGAACGCCCAGTTCAGGACCGCCTGATTGCCGCTCACCACCGGGAGCAGCGCCAGCGCCGCGATCGCGCCGACGAAGAGCAGACGAAACGCCGGCCTGCCGCGGACCGTCCTCACCCGGATCCGAACAGCCCCTGCGGCCGCAGGAGGAGCACGAGGAGGAACAACACCAGGCCCATCACCTCCCGATACGCGTTGCCCAGGACGAACCCGCTCATCGACTCCGCCACGCCCAGGAAGAGCCCGGCCACGAACGTCCCGACGACGCTTCCCATTCCTCCCAGCACCACGACGATCAACGCCTTGAGGGTCCAGCTCAACCCGATGGCCGGACTGATCGCGTCCGTCATCCCGACCAGGGTGCCGGCGACGCCGGCGAGCGCGCTCCCCAGACCAAAGGACGTGAGGAAGATCTTGGGGACCGGGATCCCCACGAGCGAGGCCGCTTCGACATCCTCCGCCGTGGCCCGGATGGCCTTGCCCGGAAGGGTCCGGTGGAGAAACAGGTGGAGCCCGCCGAGGACCAGGAACGCCGCCCCCAGCGCGCCGGCGCGCAGCAGGGGCACCACGACGCCGCCGATGGGGACGACACCGCCGGCGTAGGGCGTGGTGATCGCCCGTTCGTCCGCCGTCCATGCCAGGATCGCCAGCGTCTGCAGGACCAATGTCAGGCCGAAGCCGATGAGGATCGAGTTCTTGAGCTTCGTCTCATCGGACGCGTAGATGAGGCGGCGGAACAGCGCCTGATACAGGACCACGCCGGCCCCAAACAGCGCCAGCGCGCTGGGCAGGACCGCGATGAACGGGTCGACGCCCCAGAGGGTGAACAGCCAGAAACCGGTGTAGCCGCCGAGCATGATCAGCTCGCCGTGAGCCACGTTCAGCATCTTGAGCACGCCGAAGACGAGCGAGAGGCCAACGGCGGCGAGCCCGTACAGCCCGCCGATCAACAACCCGAAGACCGCGTTCTGCGCGAAGATCGTCACGGGGTTCCCTCAAGCCGCCCGCAGAGGCGCGCGGTCACGCGCGCCCAAGATAGACCTGGACCACCTCGCCCCGGGCGAGTGCCTCCGCGGGCGCCCCCTCCGCGATCTTTCTCCCGGAATTGAGGACCACCACGCGATCGCACAGGACCCGGATGGCCCGGACGTTGTGCTCGACGACGACCAGCGTAATCCCCCAGCCCCGGATCCGGCGGAACAGCGAGAGGGCGGCGTCCACCTCGACCGGATTCAGCCCCGCGGCGGGTTCGTCGAGCAGCAGCAGGCGCGGCGATGTGGCGAGGGCGCGGGCGATCTCCAGCCGCTTCCGCTCGGCGAGCGTCAGCATCGAGGCGGGGGAGTCCCCCCGCTCGCCGACGCCGACCATGGCGAGGAGCCGCCGCGCGTCCGCCCGGGCGTGGGACAGCGACGGCGACCGCGCCCGCCCGTAGAGGCAGGCCACGAGCACGTTCTCGAGGGCGCTGAGATTCGGGAGCGTGCGGACGAGCTGGAACGTCCGGGCGATGCCGAGCGACGTCCGGAAGCTCGGCGACCGATCCGTCATCGGCCTGCCGGCGAAGCAGATGCGGCCGGCATCCGGGGGGCACGTCCCCGCGATCAGGTTGAAGACGGTGGTCTTCCCCGACCCGTTTGGGCCGAGCAGCCCCAGGATCTCCCCTTCCTGCACCGAAAACGACAGGTCGTCCACGGCGCGCAGGCCGCCGAACGCCTTCGAGAGGCCTCGGACCTCGAGCAGCGGCGCGGGCTGGCTAGCGGCCACGCCAGGGAGGCACGGGATACAGCAGGCGCACGGCTCCGAGGGCGTTGGGCCAGACCAGTTCCTGCTTCCCCTCCCGCCACTGCACGAAGACCGTCGGAACGGTCCCGGTCCCGTCCGGGCGAAACCGCACCGGGCCGACCACGGTCGGCATGTTCGTCGCCGCCATGGCGTCGCGGATGGCGTCGTGATTCAGACGCCCCGCCCGTTCGATGGCGTCCGCCACGATCTGCACGCAGGCGTACGCGGGACCGACGATCACGTCGGCGGGCCGGCCGAAGCGCTGCTCATGTTTCGCGTTGAGCTCCGGGACTCCCGGAAACGGGACGGCGTGGTGCCACCCGGGAGCCAGCAGCACGCCGTCCCCATCCTTGCCCAGGGCCCGGGTCCAGCTCACGGCGTCCGCCGCGCGAATCATCAGGATGACCTTCGGGTTGAAATCCAGCTCCTTCATCTGGCGGATCAGGGTGATCCCGTCCGGAGGGGTCGGGACGGAAAAGACGGCGTCCGCGCCGGCGTCCTTCGCGCGGAGGATGATGTCCGAGAGGTCGCGGGCCAGCGGGGTGTAGTCGGCCCTCAGCACGATCTGGTAGCCGTTCTCGCGGGACCGGGCCGTCCAGAGGTCGCCCAGCTCACGGCCCCAATCGGTCCGCTCCTGGAAGATCGCCACGCGCCGCGGCCGCTCCCCGGCGGGAATCCCGGCGTTCAAGAACCGGTAGGTCTCGCTCGCGAGCTCCGGGGATTTCGGAAAGGGCGAGAAGAGATACCGGAATCCGTGCTCGTGGATCGTGTGCAGCGCGAACGCCACGCCGCAGTACGGGATCCGGTTCTTCTCCGCCACCGCCGCGGCGGCGGCGTGCAGGTCGCTGCCGAACCCGCCGAGCAGCGTGACCACGCCCTCCGAGGCCAGCGCCTCCAACCGGCTCACGGTCTTGGTGGGGTCGGACTCGTCGTCCAGGATCGTCGCCTCGAGCGGGACGCGCCGGCCCCCCACCGGGACCCCGCCCCGGCCGTTGATGTCCTGCAGCGCAAACTCGTAACCGACCTTGACCTGCGCCCCACCGCTCGCGTACCGGCCGGTGAGGGGCACGACCGCGCCGAGCCTGATGGTGGAGGGCGGGGCCGCGACGCCGCCGGCGAGCGGCAGGCCGGCGGTGAGCCACAGCACCGTGATGACGACCGCGACCGTTCGCATCCCCACGCACCTCCCGGGGCCTCGCGCCCACCGCAGTGTCCGTTCCTTTTGACAGGATACGGGAATCCCCTCCCGGGAAAGGAGGAACCCGTTCCGGCATGCGCGTAATGACGCGGCATGCGCAGGAGGGAGTTCGTCGCATCATCGCTGGGCGCGGCAGTCGGAGCCGCCGTCGAGAGGCTCGCGGGGGCCGGCCGGGCCGCACGGGTCCTGGCCGTCCAGAGCGATCGCGCCGCCCCGCTCGGTAAGTGGATCCATCTGGCCCCCTTCCCCGAGGCGCTCGAAGAAGTGGGCGGGGCCGCCGCGAACGGGAAGCTCTACGTGTTCGGCGGCCTGATCCCGATCTGGAAGCCCGCGGGGGTGGTGTACGAGTACGACCCGTCCGCGAACGCCTGGACGAAGCGCGCGCCGATGCCCCACCCGCTCCACCATCCGGCCATCGCCGAACTCGGCGGGAAGGTGTATCTATTCGGCGGGTTCGTGCTCCCGGACTCGGGACCGCCGGGGTGGGTCCCGATCAACGACGCCTGGGAGTACGATCCCGCGGCGGACGGCTGGCGCGCCCTCGCCCCCCTGCCGACGAAGCGCGGGGCCGCCGCGGCGGCGGCCTCCGGCGGGAAGTGCTACGTGATCGGCGGCGCGGCTCAGCTCCCCCCGTACGGCAACCTGCCGATCCGGCCGATCCAGCCGCACCGCTCCCTGGACACGGTCGAGGAGTACGATCCCGCCGCGAACACGTGGCGGACGCGCGCGCCGATGCCGACGGCCCGCAACCACATGGGGGCGGGGACGGTGAATGGGAAGATCTATGTGATCGGCGGACGCCTGACGGGAGCCTTCAGCATCGCCATGCCGGGGAACACCGACGTGGTCCAGGAATACGACCCGGCGGCGAACGCCTGGGCGACCCGAGCCCCGATGCCGACCGCGCGCAGCGGGGGCGGCACAGCGGTGCTCGACGGCCGCCTCTACGTGGGCGGCGGCGAACTGCAGACGTACCAGTTCCTTGCGGCCTTTCGCGCCTTCGAGGCCTACGATCCGGCCGCCGACACCTGGGCGCAGTTGCCCTACATGCCGTCCCCGAGGCACTCCTTCGCGATGGCCGCGGTGGGAACCCGGATCCATGTCGTCAGCGGCGACGTGCAGTCGGCGATCGTCCCGCCGCCCAAGGGCGTGAGTTTTCAAACCGATGCCCATGATGCCTTTGAGGTGGCGCCCTGACCGAAGGCGGTTCCGCGCAGGCGAGGGAGGGGGAACGCATGACGGAGTCCGGTCTGCGCTCAGATGAGGTGATGCCCGGCGGGCGCACCCTGAGCCGGCGGGCCGTGCTCGGGGCCGGACTCGGCGTCGCGGGCCAGGCGCTCCTCGGCGCGGATGCCGGAGGGCGCCCGGCGGAGGGGGGCGTTCTGGCCCACGCCGTAGGCCCCGCCGCGCCCGCGGATGAAGCCGGCCTGTACGATGCGGCGAAGAAAGAAGGCAAGGTCGTCTGGTGGACGGCCCACTATCAGCTCGATGCGGCCGAGGCCGTCCGCGACGCGTTTGTGGCCAGGTACCCCGGCATCGAGGTCCAGTTCATTCGCCAAACCGCTCAGGTCATTTATCAGCGCCTGACCCAGAACCTCAAAGCCGGCGTGCGCGAGCTCGACGTCTTCGCCAGCACCGATGAGGCGCACTATACGGGGTTGAAGAGGCAGGGCGTCCTCGCCGCCTACCGTCCGCTCGGCCTCGGCAACCTGCCCCAGGCCTTCCAGAACGTCGACCCCGACGGCGCCTATCATGTCGGGGCATTGGGCCTTGTCATCATCAATTACCATACGAAGCTGACAATCCCGCCGCAGAAGTGGACCGATCTGCTGGATCCCCGATGGAAGGATCAGATCACGGTCGGCCATCCCGGGTTCTCCGGGTACGTCGGCAACTGGGTGGTCGCGATGTGGGACAAGTTCGGGTGGGACTACTTCGCGAAACTGGCCAAGAACAACCCCAAGATCGGCCGGTCGATCAACGACACCGTGACCGACATCGTCAGCGGCGAACGCCTGGTGGGGGCCGGCTCGGACGGCACCTCCCTGGACAGCAAGTCTCGCGGCAACCCCATCAACATTCAGTTTCCGGCCGACGACGCCATCCTGATCGTCTCGCCGGTGGCGGTGCTGAAAGACGCTCCTCATCCGAACGCCGCGCGCCTCCTGGAGAGCTTTTACTACACAAAAGAGTACTCGCTGGCCATGAGCAAGACATCCAACTACACGCTGCGCGCCGACGTGCCCGCGCCGAGCGGCGTCCCCATCGACCGGGTGAAATGGTACCGGAACAAGGTGGAGCGCCTCGAGAAGGGAGTCCCCGAAGCCATCGCCAAATGGCGGGAGACATTCGGGGTCTAGCGGGAGCCCAGCCCCGATGTCGGCGGCTGCTCCGACCCTGATCGCCCGGCGCGGGCCGGCAGACCTCAGCCTGGGCGTCTGGACGGTCGCGGCGGCGGTCCTGCTCTTCATGGTCGTGGTGCCGCTGGCGTGGATCCTCGTGGCCAGCGTGCACTCCGATCAGGACAACCGGCTCACCCCGGCCAACTACATCGAAGCGTTCACGACGTCGATCTATCTCCAGCCGGTCCGGAACTCGCTGATCCTCGCCGCCCTCGTGGCGGTCATCGCCGTCGTGTTTGGGACGGTGCTGGCCTGGGCGGTCAGCCGCACCGACATGCCGGGCCGCACCCTGATCCGGATGCTCACGTTCGCCTCCTTCGTGACGCCGTCGTTCCTGGGCGCCACCGCCTGGATCTTCCTCGCCGCACCCCATTCCGGCTGGCTGAACCGGGCGTGGGTGGCGCTGACCGGCGCGCCCCGCGGATTCTTGAACATCTACTCGCTCGCCGGGGCCGTCTGCGTCATCGCGCTGTACAGCTATCCCTACGCCTTCGCCTTCGTCTCCAGCGCGCTCGAGCTCGTGCCCTCCGAGATGGAGCGCTCGGCCCAGCTGCTCGGGGCCAACTGGCTGCGGACGACCTGGCGCATCACCCTGCCCCTCGTCCGTCCGGCGATCATTGCCGGCGCCCTGATGTCGTTTCTCGAGGCGATCGCGGAGTTCGGGACACCGGCCTTTCTCCTGATCCCGGCGCGCCAGCAGGTCATCACCACCCAGCTCTACCTGTTCTTCCAGTACCCGTCCCGCCCCAACCTGGCGGCCGCGTACGCCTTGCCGCTCCTCGCCGTCACGGCGAGCCTCTTCCTCCTGCAGCAACGCCTCCTGCGGCGGGGCCGCTTCACCACGGTGAGCGGGAAGGGGGGCGTCCGGGTGCCGTTCCGTCTGGGGCCGTGGCGCTGGCCGGTGTTCGCGATCTGCATGGCGCCGCCGATCTTCTCGCTCATCCTGCCGTACACGGCGCTGCTCGCCACCTCCCTCTCCCACGCCTGGGGGAGAGGGCCGGTGCCCGGAAACCTGACCTTCGCCTGGTACCATTGGGCGCTGGTCGAAAACCAGGGCGCGCGCCGGGCCATTGCCCACAGCGTGTCCTACGCGGCGGCCGCAGCCACGATCGCCACGGTCCTCGCCGTCTTCTCCGCCTACGCGGTCGGCCGGCGCCTCCTCCCCGGCGCCCGGATCCTGGGCTACCTGGCCATGGCGCCGTTCGTCGTGCCGGGGATCGTCCTGGCCATCGGCTTCTTCGCCGCGTACGCCCGGCCCCCGCTCGTCCTCTACGGCACGGCCTGGATGCTGATCGTCGCGTTCGCCACCCGCTTCCTGCCGATCGCGTACGCCGGCAGCGAGTCGGCCCTCCGCAGCCTCGATCTCGAACTGGAGAACGCCGCGCGCACGCTGGGCTCTGGGCGGCTGCGCACGTTTGGGAGGATCACGATCCCGCTGCTGCGGCGCAGCATCCTCGCCAACTGGCTCATGGTCTTCATTCCGTCCTTGCGGGAGTTGAGCTCCGCGGTCTTCCTCTTCACCCCGGCCACGGCGGTCATCACCAACGTGATCTTCGACCTCTCCGACGAGGGCAACTTCGAGCCCCTCTCGGCGCTCGGCATCATCATGATGGGCCTCACCTTCGGCCTGGTCGCCGTGGCGTACCGCCTCTTCGGCGGGGCCGTCTTCGGCCAGCGGCAGCGCGCCTGAGGACGCCCGTGGCGGAGATCCGGCTGGCCGGGTTGGAGAAGCGGTACGGCGCGGTCGCCGCCCTCCGCGGCATCACCCTCACCGTGCAGGACGGCGAGCTCGTCGCGCTGCTCGGGCCGTCCGGATGCGGCAAAACGACGACGCTGCAGATCCTGGCGGGCTTCCTCATCCCGGACGGGGGAGAGGTCTGGGCCGGCGATCGCCTGATCTCTTCCCCCAAGGGCGCGGTGCCGCCGGAGCGCCGCCGGATGTCCCTGGTCTTCCAGAGCTACGCCCTGTGGCCCCACATGACGGTCTCCCAGAATGTCGGGTTTGGCCTGGAGATGCGCCGGCTGGCGCGCGAGGAGATCGCAGACCGGGTGCGGCGGATCCTCGGGGTGGCCGGCCTCGGCGGCTACGAGCAGCGCTACCCCCACGAGCTCTCGGGGGGCCAGCAGCAGCGGGTGGCCCTGGCGCGGGCGCTGGTCGTCCGGCCCGACACGCTCCTGCTCGACGAGCCGCTGTCCAACCTCGATGCCGCCCTGCGCGAGCAGATGCGGTTCGAAATCCGCCGGATCCACAAGGAAACCGGGATCACGACGGTCTACGTGACACACGACCAGGCGGAAGCGATGGTCATCGCCGACCGCATCGCGGTGGTGAATGCGGGGCAGATCGAGCAGGTCGGGACCCCACAGGAGATCTACGAGACGCCGCAGTCCCGCTTTGTCGCCTCCTTCATCGGCGGGGCGAACTGCCTGCCCGCCCGCGTGCTCGAGCCGGGACGCGTCCGGTGCGGCGACCTGGAGCTTCGCACCATGGATGACGGCCGGTTTCGTCCCGGGGACGACGTGGTGCTCTGCATCCGCCCGCACGCCGTGCGCGTGCGCGGAGCGGCCGGCGGCGATGCGGCCCGCGACAACGCCGCCCTCGGGCGGCTGGTGCAGCACGCGTACCTGGGCGACCTGCAGGATCTCCGCATCATGCTGGGAAACCTGCCGATCCGGGCGCTCACCTCGGGCCGGGCGCGCTACCGGCCCGACGATCAGCTGCTGGTGGAACTGCCCGCGGAGGCGTGCCGGCTCGTCCGGACCTGACGGCCGGGGATCTTGACCGGTAACGTCACGAATCCGCGAAATGCGCCTCGCGGACGCCGCGCAACGATCACGCCGGGGGCGACACCGCGCCCGGCAGAGGAGGGGCAGATGCCCGCATTGCCCGCGCTGTTCCCGGTGAAGCACGTCGATCAGGTCGCGCTCGTCGTCCGCGACCTCGACCAGGCCATGCGGCGGTACTGGGAGCTGCTGGGGGTGGGCCCCTGGCGGGTCTATACCTACGGGCCGCCGCTGGTCCGCGACATGACCTACCGCGGCCGGAAGCAGGACTACCGGATGCGGCTCGCCCTGGCCCACGCCGGCGAGACCATGGTGGAATTGATCCAGCCGCTCGAAGGGCCGAACGTCTACGACGAGCATCTGGAGCGCAAGGGGGAGGGACTGCACCACATCGGCGTCTTCGTCCCGTCCTTCGATGAGGCGGTCGCGGAGGTGAAGCAGCGCGGCTATGCCGTCTTGCAAAGCGGCCGCGGGTACGGCCGGCTGGGCGATGGCGGGTTTGCGTACCTGGACACCGAACGCGAGCTCGGGCTCATCCTGGAGTTGATCGAGATCCCGAAGGAACGGATCCCGCCCGAAGCCGAATTCCCGCCGCGCTCGGGCTGAGGTGGCCGGGATGGACTTCGGCGTCGCACTTCCGCAAACCGGGATCCACGCGTCGCCCGAGGCGATCGTCCAGGCGGCGCAGACCGCCGAGCGCCTCGGCCACCGCACCGTCTGGGTG
>VBAK01000097.1 GCA_005882275.1 Candidatus Segetimicrobium genomatis | reverse complement strand
CACGTCCTGCTGTCGGCGGATTACGATCAGATCGAGCTGCGCGTCCTGGCGCACATCACCGGTGACCCGGGTCTGCTCGACGCCTTCCGGCGCGGGGAGGACATCCACACGGTGACCGCGGCCGAGGTGTTCGGCGTGGCGCCGGACGGCGTCACCCCGGAGATGCGGCGGCAGGCCAAGGTCTTCAATTACGGCATCGCCTACGGGATCAGCGACTTCGGGCTCGCGTCCCAGCTCGGCATCGGCCGCGCGGAGGCCCAGCGGTTCATGGACACCTACTTCGCGCGGTATCCTCGGGTCCAGGACTATACGCGGACGACCGTGGAACTGGCGCGCCGGCAGGGGTACGTCACGACCCTCCTCAACCGGCGCCGCTACCTGCCGGACATCCTCAGCCGCAACCGCGTCATCCGGGAGGCCGCGGAGCGGAACGCCATCAACGCGCCGATCCAGGGGACGGCCGCGGACATCATCAAGATCGCGATGCTCCGGATCCACCGCGACCTCCTGCCGGGGCCCTCGGGGCTTGAGATGATTTTACAGATCCACGATGAGCTGCTGTTCGAGCTGCCCGAGGCCCTGGTGCCAGATGTTGCGCCTCGAATCCGGGAGATCATGGAGCGGGCCTACCAGCTGGCCGCTCCGCTCGCCGTCAGCGTCGCCTGCGGCCCCAACTGGCAGGACCTTGTCGACGTCGCGTGACCCGCGACCCCTGCGGATCGGACTGACCGGCGGGATCGCCAGCGGCAAGAGCCTCGTGGCGCAGGGCTTCCGGGAACTCGGGGCGGCGGTGGTAGACGCGGACGCGATCGCGCGGGAGGTCACCGCACCGGGGGGGGCGGCCTACCAGGGCGTGGTCGAGGCCTTCGGCCGGAGTGTTCTCCGCGCGGACGGAACGATCGACCGCAAGGCGCTGGCGGCCCGGGTGTTCGCGGATGCGTCCGCCCGCCTTCGGCTGAACGCCTTGACCCACCCCCACATCCGCCGGCGGATGGCTGAGGAAGCCGCCCGCCTCGCCGCCACCCCGGGCGTCGAAGTGATCGTCCTGGATATCCCCCTGCTGCTCGATACGACCGACGGAGTCGACCTCGGGCTTGACGGGATCGTCGTCGCCGATGCGTCCGACGACGTCCGCGTGGGCCGCCTGGCCGCCCGGGACGGCCTCTCGCCCGAGGAGGCCCGGCGCCGCATGAGGGCCCAGGTGCCGCTTCGGGACAAGGTGGCCCGCGCCGACTGGGTCATAGACAACAACGGCTCGCCCGACCGCACCCGCGAGCAGGTTCGAGCCGTCTGGGAAGCGATTCGGACGCACCCTCGATAGCCGGATCGTAGCGCGCTCCGTAATTTCCCGCCTCAGTCCTGAGGGAATCTGCTAGTATCGCCGATAGAATGGTTCGATCTATGCTCTATGGTGAAGTGCACATGTGGATAGGGACCCGGTTTCGGGCCAATCGGGCGGGGGAAGATTACATGCAAGTGAGGGGAGCATCGGCCGGACGTGCACCAGCCATTCGTAGCCGCCGCCACGCCATCTGGGCCTGCGTCGCGGTCTTTCTCTGCGTGCCCGCCGGACCAGGTCTGGCGCAATCCCTCGACTTCTGGCCAGCGGTCTTCTCGTCGTCCGGCTTCACCGTGCCGGTCGCCTCCGGCATCCTCTACAGCCACTTCAAGGTCGGCACGGCGGCAGGGCCGCTCAACGTCCACCACCTCAGCGTAGACCTGAGCAATCCGACGGTGCGCGCGGGGGCGGGGCTCGCCCACAACCGACTCATGAGCGACGACGAAACCGTCTCCTCGATGGTTGCCCGCAGCGGGGCGATTGCCGGCGTCAACGGCGACTTCTTCGACATCCGCGGTTCCGGCATCCCCCTCAACATCGTCGTGCGAGACGGCGAGCTCGTGCGCAGTCCGACAGCATGGGTCGCGTTCGCCATTCGGAAGGATGGGCGCCCCCGGATCGACCGGTTCAAGTGGACCGGCACCGTGGTGCTGCCTGGGACGGGGGAGTCGCACGCGCTTGCGGGATACAACGCGGGTCTCCCCTCCGACGGGCTCATGGTCATCTCCGACGCCCTGGGGTATGGGGCTCCCGCGCCCGAGCCCGGGATGCGCCAGACGGTCGCGGAACTCGCGCCCGCAGGGTCGCCTGCCGCCCCCGTCAGGCCCGGGAAGGCCCCCGGGGTGCCGGGGGCGGCGACGCCGGGCCTCTACACGGTAAAGCAGGTCTGGGTCCAGCAGGCGTTTTACGCGCCCTTTCCGGCGGGAGAAATCCTCCTTGTCGGCCGAGGCAGGGCGGCGAATTGGATCCGGGACAAGGTACCGGCCGGCACAGAGGTCCAGGTGAATCTCACGACGGACCCGGACTGGCATGAGTTGCGCGCCGCCATCGGCGGCGGGCCCGTCCTGGTCCAGTGTGGACGGGTGGTCAACGATCCCCATCCCCCGTCACCGGGGGAACGCAACGTGCGGTTTCCTGTGACCGCGCTGGGCATCCTCAAGGACGGCCGTACGGTGATCCTCGTGGAAGTCGACGGCCGCCAGCCGCACCTCAGCATCGGGCTCACGCAGCCGCAGCTCGCCGCCTACATGAACTGGCTGGGGGCCTCCGAGGCGATGGCCTTCGACAGCGGCGGGTCGGCGACCATGGTGGTCCGTCTCCCCGGCCGGCCGCATCCGGCCGTGGTGAACTCTCCGTCCGACGGCCATGAGCGCCGGGTGGCCAATGCGCTGCTCTTCTACAGTTCCGCGGTGCCCGGTCCGGCGGTCCGGCTGATGCTCAACGCCAACCAACCGCTGCAGCTCTTGACCGGAGAGACCGCTCCGCTTTCGATTATCGGTGTAGATGCCCAGGGCAATCCCGTCGCGCCGCCTCAGCCCGTCCGCGTCACGGCGCAACCGCAGCTCGTCACGGTGACGGCTGCGGGCGTTGTCCGGGTGGGTGAGATCGCGGGAACAGGGATCTTGAGAGCGGAAAGCGGCGGGGTCAGCGGGACGGTCGCCCTCTCTGTCGTGGCCCGCCGCGCGGAGCAGCCCCCGACAGCCTCCGCGACGGTCGGCGCGCAACTACCGATCGAGCCGTAGTCCCTGCTGTAGGCAAGGTGTAGTCCCGCCCGCGGGGTGCATGCTATAATAAATCGTTATGCCCACGTTCAAGATGGTCACTGACCAAGCACCGGCCGGTGATCAGGCCAAGGCGATCGCTCAACTCACCGAGGGGATCCGGCGCGGCGACCACTACCAGACGTTGCTGGGTATAACCGGCAGCGGCAAAACTTTTTCAGTAGCTAAAGTGATCGAGCAGATCGAGCGGCCGGCCTTGGTCCTGGCCCACAACAAGACGCTGGCCGCCCAGCTCTACGGCGAATTCCGGCAGTACTTCCCGGAGAACGCCGTCCGGTACTTCGTCTCTTACTACGACTACTACCAGCCGGAGGCGTACGTCCCGCAGACCGACCTGTACATCGCCAAGGACGCGGCGATCAACGACGAGATCGACCGCCTCCGCCATGCCTCGACCAAGGCGCTGATGGAGCGGCGGGACGTGATCGTGGTCGCGTCGGTCTCCTGCATCTACGGCTTGGGCTCCCCCGAGGATTACCAGGACGTGATGCTCTTCCTGCGCACCGGCGAGGCCCGGTCCCGCGACGAGATCCTGCGCCGGCTGGTGGATGTCCAGTACGAGCGGAACGACATCGACTTCGCCCGGGGCCGCTTCCGGGTCCGCGGCGACGTCATCGAGATCTTCCCGGCGTACGAGGACCGGGCGGTGCGGGTGCAGCTCTTCGGCGATCAGATCGAGCGGATCCTGGAGGTCGACCCGCTGACCGCCGAAGTGATCGCCGAGAAGCCCGCCGTGGCCATCTGGCCGGCCAAGCACTGGGTGACGACCGACGAGAAGATGGCCGCGGCCCTCGACCGGATCGAGGCGGAGCTGCGGGAGCGCCTGCAGTGGTTCAAGGATCAGGGGAAGCTCCTCGAAGCCCAGCGGCTGGAGTTCCGGACGAAGTACGACCTGGAGATGCTGCGCGAGGTCGGGTACTGCCCCGGGATCGAGAATTACTCCCGTCCCATCTCCGGCCGCGCGGCGGGGGAGCGCCCGGGATGCCTCCTGGACTATTTCCCCAAGGACTTCCTGGTCGTGATCGATGAGTCCCACATGACCGTGCCACAAGTCAGAGGAATGGTTGAAGGCGACCGGGCCCGCAAGAGGAACCTGGTCGACTTCGGTTTCCGCCTGCCGTCGGCGTACGACAACCGTCCGCTCACGTTCGACGAATTCGACGCTCTGGTGCCCCAGATCGTCTTTGTCTCCGCCACCCCCGCGCCGTACGAGCTGAGCGTCAGCAGCCAGGTGGTGGAGCAGATTGTGCGGCCGACCGGGCTGGTGGACCCGCACGTGGAGGTGCGGCCGGCCCGCGGGCAGGTGGACGACCTGATCGGTGAGATCAAAGCGCAGGTCGCCAAGGGCGAGCGGACCCTCGTGACGACCCTGACCAAGCGGATGGCGGAGGACCTGACCGACTACCTGCAGGAGCTCGGCCTGCGGGTCCACTACCTCCACTCGGAAGTGGAGACGCTTCAGCGTGTGCAGATCCTCAAGGACCTGCGCCTGGGCACCTACGACGTCCTCGTCGGCATCAACCTCCTGCGTGAGGGGCTCGATCTCCCCGAGGTGTCGTTCGTGGCCATCCTCGACGCGGACAAGGAAGGCTATCTCCGGTCGGAGACCAGCCTGATCCAGACGATGGGCCGCGCCGCCCGGAACGTCGCCGGCCGGGTGGTGCTGTACGCGGACGAGATCACCGAGTCCATGCGCAAGGCGATCGACGAGACCAACCGCCGTCGGGCAATCCAAGAGCGGTACAACGAGGAGCACGGGATCACCCCGCAGTCGATCGTCAAGCCGATCCGCGACCTGATCGATCTGGCCGAGGTCGCCGAGGAGCCTGCCTCGTACGGCGCGGGGGAGGAGCGCGAAGGGAAGGTCCTCACCGCAACGGAACTGATCGGTCTGGCCGAGCAGCAGCGCGCGAGCGTCCCCTGGGACATCGCCCGGCTGCTGATGTTGAGCCCCGCCGAGCTCGAGGGGACGATCGAAACCCTGGAGCGCGAGATGCGGAAGGCCGCCGCCGAGCTGCAGTTCGAGAAGGCGGCGGTCCTGCGGGACCAGATTAACGAGCTGCGCAAAGGGATGGGCGAGCCGTTCTTCGCCGGCGCGCGGCGGGGACGTTCTGGCTCACGCCGTGGGCCCACCCAGGGAGCCGGAGGCCGGCCCGGCGGGGCGAGACCCAGGCCCGGGCGGACGGCCGGGCGGGGATGACCCTGATAGCGCATCCCCCGAACGCGGTGCACGACAGGGCGGCCGGGCGACACAGGACGATAGGAGGATAATAGAGGACCGTCATGCCTCTCGATCGGATCGTCGTGCGCGGCGCCCGCGAGCACAACCTCCAGAACATCACCGTCGAGATCCCGCGCGATCGCCTGGCCGTGCTCACGGGGATCTCCGGATCCGGGAAGTCCTCCCTCGCGTTCGACACCATCTACGCGGAAGGGCAGCGCAAATACGTCGAGTCGCTCTCGGCCTACGCCCGCCAGTTCCTGGGCCTCATGGAGAAGCCCGACGTCGACCACATCGAGGGGCTGAGCCCCGCGGTCTCGATCGACCAGAAGGGCGCCCCGCGCAACCCCCGGTCCACCGTCGGGACCGTGACGGAGGTCTACGACTACCTGCGCCTCCTCTACGCGCGGATCGGCGTGCCCCACTGCCCGAAATGCGGGAAGCCGATCACCCGCCAGACCCCCGAGCAGATCGTGGACCACGTGCTGGCGTTCCCGGAGGGCACCCGCATCCTCGTGCTCGGCCCCATCGTGCGGGGCCGCAAAGGCGAGTACCGGCAGCTCTTCGACGATCTCCGGCGCCAGGGCTTTGCCCGGGTCCGCGTCGACGGGACCCTGCACGAGTTCGGCGGGGAGATCGCCATGGACAAGAACCGGAAGCACCAGATCGAGGTCGTCGTCGACCGGCTGGTGGTCAAGCCGGATATCCGGACCCGGTTGAACGACTCGGTCGAGACCGCGCTCAAGCTCGGGCAGGGCATCGTCGGCATCTCGGTCGTGGACGGCGAGGAGCACACTTTCAGCCAGAACTACGCCTGCCCCGACGGCCACGACGTGACCTTGCCGGAGATCGAGCCGCGGATTTTCTCGTTCAACGCGCCCTACGGCGCCTGCCCCACCTGCACCGGGCTCGGGTTCAAGCAGGAGGTCGATCCCGAACTCGTGCTCGACCCCAGCCTCTCCCTTCTGGACGGCGCGGTGCTGCCCTGGGCGTCCTCCACGAGCGAGTACTACCAGGAGCTCCTGCGCGCGCTCGCCGACCGCTCCAAGGTCGATATGCACACCCCGGTGCGCCGGCTGCCCCGCGAGTTCGTCCGGGTGCTGCTCAACGGATCGGACGGGGAGGTCCGGATCAAGTACCACAACCGCTGGGGGGCGCTGCGGCAGTACGACACGGTGTTCGAAGGCGTCGTCCCCTACCTGGAGCGCCGGTACCGGGAGACCGATTCGGAGTACATGAAGGAAGAGATCGAGCGGTACATGAGCACCGCGCCCTGTCCCGAGTGCCGCGGCACGCGGCTCAAGAAGGAGAGCCTGGCCGTCACGATCGGCGACCGGTCGATCGCGGAGGCGTGCGCGCTGACCGTGCGGGGCGCGCTGCACTTTTTTTCGACCCTTACGCTCACCGAGCGGGAGCGGCTGATCGCCCACCAGGTGCTCAAGGAGATCAACGCCCGCCTCGGCTTTCTCGTCAACGTCGGGCTGGATTACCTCACCCTCGACCGGACGGCCAACACCCTGTCGGGCGGCGAGGCGCAGCGGATCCGGCTGGCGACGCAGATCGGCTCCGGGCTGATGGGCGTGCTGTACGTGCTGGACGAACCCAGCATCGGCCTGCACCAGCGGGACAACCGGCGGCTGATCGAGACGCTGGCGCGGCTGCGCGATCTGGGGAACACCATCCTGGTCGTCGAGCACGACGAGGAGACGATCCGGTCGGCCGACTGGATCGTGGACATCGGGCCCGGGGCGGGGGCGCAGGGCGGCCGGGTGGTGGCCTCCGGCCCGCTCGACCGCATCCTCAAGGCGCCCGACTCGATCACCGGCCAGTACCTCTCCGGCCGGCGGGTCATTTCCGTGCCGGCGCGTCGTCGGCGCGGCAGCGGAGACGCGCTGTGGATCCGCGGCGCCCGGGAGCACAACCTGAAGCGGATCGATGTGAAGATCCCGCTGGGGATGTTCGTCAGCGTGACGGGGGTGTCCGGATCGGGGAAGTCCACCCTGATCGACGACATCCTCTACCGGGCGCTGGCCCATCACCTCCACGGCTCGCGGCTGCGCGCGGGCGCGCACGACCGGATCGAGGGGCTCGGGCACATCGACAAGGTCATCAACATCGACCAGTCGCCGATCGGCCGCACCCCAAGGAGCAACCCGGCCACCTACACCAAGACCTTCGACCTGATCCGCGAGTTGTTCGCGCTGACCCCGGACGCGCGGGCGCGCGGCTTCGCGCAGGGGCGGTTCTCGTTCAACGTCCGGGGCGGGCGGTGCGAGGCCTGCGAAGGCGACGGGATCGTCCGGATCGAGATGCACTTCCTGCCCGACGTCTACGTGCCCTGCGACGTCTGCAAGGGGAAGCGGTATAACCGGGAGACCCTCGAGGTCAAGTACAAGGGCAAGTCGATCGCCGACGTCCTGGACATGAGCGTCGACGAGGCGCTGCAGTTTTTCGAGGCGATCCCGCGCATCCGGCGGAAGCTCCGGACGCTGGCCGACGTCGGCCTGGGGTACGTTCGCCTGGGGCAGCCGGCCACGACGCTCTCCGGGGGCGAGGCCCAGCGGGTCAAGCTCAGCACCGAGCTCAGCCGGCGGGATACCGGCCGGACCGTCTACATCCTGGACGAACCCACCGTTGGACTGCACTTCGCCGATGTGGAGCGGCTCCTGGAAGTGCTGCACCGGCTGGTCGACGCCGGCAACACGGTCATCGTCATCGAGCACAATCTCGACGTCATCAAGACCGCCGACTGGATCGTCGACCTGGGTCCGGAGGGCGGTGAACTCGGCGGGGAGATCGTGGCGGAGGGGACGCCGGAGGATGTGGTCCGGATCCCGGCCTCGTACACCGGGCAGTTCCTCCGCCCGGCGCTCCGGCGGTCCGCCGCGCCCGGTGCCGGCCGGCCGGGCGCCCGGGACGTCCCCGCGGCGGAGGCCGGGCCGTCCCGGCTCGTGGCCGCCGGGACGGGTCCGTCGCCGGCCCCGGACTCTCCGGCGGCGCGACCCCGTCGAGGCAACGGGCTCCAGGGTCGCGGGCCCGCCGCCCGCCGCGGCGGGGCCCGCTGAACCCGCTCCGAAAGGCCGATCGAGGCGAGGAGTGGAGCAAAGGTAAGGAGGCAGCGATGAAGAGCGCCCGCGTCGTGATGTGGACCGAAGGTGAGACCGGGCCCCGGTTTCCACTGGACGAGCAGGGGATCGCCCAGGCCGGCGGGACCATCCGGCGGGTGGCCTGCCGGAACGATGCCGAGCGCATCGCCGCCGCTAGGGATGCTTATGTGCTCATCGTGGCGCACGCGCAGATCACCGAGGCGCTGTTCGCGGGGGCGCCCGGTCTGGTCGGCCTCGTCCGGACCGGCATCGGCCTGGACACGGTGGATCTCCCCGCCGCCACCCGGCACGGCGTGTGCGTCGCCCACGTCCCCGATTTCTGCTACGACGAGGTGGCGGACACAACGATGATGCTGCTTCTGGCGGTGGCGCGCAAAGTGCTGCTCGCCGACAGGCACGTGCGGGGCGGATCGTGGACGCCCAGCGCCCTCCTACCGATGCACCGGCTCCGCGGGCAGACCATGGGGCTGGTGGGCTTCGGCCATATCGCCCGCGCCGTCGCCGAGCGGGCGCGCGGGTTCGGGCTGCGGCTGATCGCCTTCGATCCCTATGTGGACGCGTCGACCATGGAGGGGAGGAGCGTGGAGAAGGTCGACCTGAACACGCTGCTGGCCCGCGCCGACATCGTGTCGTGCCACGCGCCGCTCACGCAGGAGACCCAGGGGTTGCTGGGCCCGAAGGAGTTTTCGGCGATCAAGCCGGGGGCGATCCTGATCAACACGTCGCGGGGGAAAGTCGTCGACGAGCAGGCCCTCATCGCGGCCCTGCAGTCCGGCCGGTTGGCGGGAGCGGGTCTGGACGTGTTGTGGACGGAACCGCCGGCCAAGGACAATCCCCTGTTACAGATGGACCAGGTCGTCCTGACGCCGCACTTTGCCTCGACCACCATCGAGGCGCTGGCGGACCTCGCCGCCAAGGTGAGCCGTCAGATCATTCAGTACCTGCGCGGCGAGTGGCCGACCTACCTGGCCAACCGCGCCGTGCGCGACCAGCCGTCGGCTCGTCTCCTCGGGGTGGGCGGCGGGGCCCGCGCGGCCGAGCGCTCCTCGTCGTAGCGCTGAGGGAGATCGCGGCCGGGCCCGTCGGGGGCGCCCGGTCGAGGTGGGGGAGGGGGCCTCGTGTCCATGACGAAAAATCGGGCGAAGGCGCGGCTCAAGGAGGGCGGGACGGCCCTCGGGACGATGATCTCCGAGGTGTGGACCGATGAGGTCGCCTACGTCCTCGCCGCCGCCGGCTTCGACTTCCTCGTGGTGGATACCGAGCACGGGTCCGCGGACACGGAGAGTCTCCAGCGGATCAGCCGCGCCGCCCGCAGCGCCGGGATCGCGCCGTTGGTGCGTGTGGCGGACATCACCTACGCGCTGATCGCGCGCACGCTCGACGCGGGCGCCCTCGGCCTGATGGTGCCGCACGTCGAGACGGCCGACGACGCCCGGGAGATCGTGCGCTGCGCCAAGTACCCCCCGGTGGGGGAGCGCGGGTTCGGCCTCCGCAGCGCCGTCACCGACTACTCCGGCGCCTCGGTCCCCGAGGCGATCGCCTGGTCCAACGCGGAGACGATGATCATGGCGCAGGTGGAGAGCCGGCGGTGCCTCGATCAGCTGGACGAGATCGCCGCGGTGCCGGGCATCGATGTCCTGCTGATCGGGCCCACCGACCTCAGCATCTCGCTGGGGGTCCCCGGCCAGATGCTCCACCCCACGATGCAGGAGGCCTACCGCCGCGTCGTCGACGTGGCGAACCGCCACGGCGTCGCCGCCGGCATCCACCCCTCGGACATCAAGGTCGTCCAGCACGGCCGTGACATCGGCATGCGCCTCCTGATGTACGCGTCGGATGTCCGTCTCCTGCTCGCCGCGGGCCGGCAGGCGGTCGAGGCGCTGCGGGGGGAGCCCCGGCGGCAGTAAGCGCGGCATGGATCAAGGGTCCGCCGGTGAGTTGCTGAGGCGGATTTGCGCCTGGGCCGAACAGCGCCCAGATATTCGAGCCCTCGTTCTGACAGGTTCGCACGCCCGCGGCCAGGCGGACAACCTGTCTGACCTGGATCTCGAGTTCTTCACGCGTGAACCAGAACGGTATGTCCAGTCCGATAGATGGATGGCCGACATCGGCGCGGTTGGGGTTTACCTCTCGCTTCAGAACGACCGCGGATTGCCCACCCGGCTGGTCATCTTCGATGACGGGCTCAAGGCGGACTTCACGATCTGTCCGGTGGCCGCGCTCGTGGATGGAGTGCGGACCCGCAAGCTCGCTCCGCTCTACGAACGGGGGTACCGCGTGCTCGTGGACAAGGACGGAATGGCCGGGCGTCTCCCCGCGGCGTCGCTCAAACCATCTGCGTCAGTCCCTCCCACGGAAGAGGCATTCACCAACATCGTCCGCGAGTTCTGGTTCGAAATCTACCATGTGGCCAAATATCTCAAGCGCGGTGACCTGTGGGCGGTCAAGTATCGCGACTGGATGACCAAGGAACTGTTGCTCACGATGCTGGGGTGGAACGAGAGGGCCCTGCACGGCTGGGACCGCCAAACTGAACATCTCGGGATTCGCATGGAAGAGTGGGTTGGCCCGGAGGTATGGGCGCGGCTGATGGGCGCGTTCGCCCACTTCGATGCCGCGGATAGCTGGAAAGCATTGGACGTTACCGCGGACCTCTTCCGGCGCGTTGCGCAAGAGACCGCGAGTCGCCTCGGCTACTGCTACCCGCAAGACGTGGACGAGCGACTCAGCCGGTACGTAGAATCGTTACGGGGACAGTAAAGTGGAATTGGTTACGTGGCGAGGTGAGACAGCATGGGAATCCGTACCCCGTTTGCCGAGCGGTTCAGCCTGACATATCCGATTCTGCTCGCCCCGATGGGCGGCATTGCCGGGGGGCGGCTGGCAGCGGCGGTCTCGAACGCGGGTGGGCTAGGCCTCGTCGGCGGCGGATACGGCGATCTCGAATGGCTTGAGGCGGAACTCGCACTTGCCCGGGAGGGAACGCGGCGGCCGTGGGGTGTCGGGGTCATCACCTGGCATGCGGGCATCGAGGCGGTGAAGCTCGCCCTGCGCTTTCGGCCCGACGTGTTCTTCCTTTCGTTCGGCGACCCGCGACCCTTCGCGGCGCTGATCAAGGACGCGGGATGCGCACTCATCTGCCAGGTGCAGGATGTCGACGCGGCGCAGCAGGCCAAGGCCGCCGGCGCGGATGTCATTGTGGCGCAGGGGACGGAAGCAGGCGGCCACGGGGCCGTGAGGGCTGCCCTCCCCCTCGTCCCATCGGTCGCGGACGCCGTGGCACCGACACCGGTGCTCGCAGCTGGAGGGATCTCCGAGGGGCGCGGGCTTGCGGCGGCGCTGATGCTGGGCGCACAGGGCGCCGTGGTGGGGACCCGCTTCTACGCGTGCCAGGAGTCCCTGGGGCACCCTTCTGCGAAGCGTCGCATTGTCGGTGCCGATGGCGGGGATACGGTCCGGACCCATATGTTCGACGTGGTCCGCGGATACGCGTGGCCGGCGCCGTTTACGGGACGCGCCCTTCGCAACCGCTTCACCGCGCGATGGGCAGGACGCGATGATGAGCTCGCCAGGTCGCTCGACGAGGAACGGCCCCGGTACCAGGCCGCTGCCGCGGCTGGGGATTTCGAGACGGCCGTCGTCTGGGCCGGTGAAGGCGTGGACCTGATCGCCGATGTGCCCTCGGCCGCCGAGATCGTCCAGCGAATCGGCAGGGAGGCCGAGAGGCGGCTTGGAATGGCGTCCGGCTTGATTGTTTAACGCGCACAGCCCTCCGGGTCCGCGCCGTTCTCGGCCAGGCACCCTCGTGGTACTATCTTCTTGATGGGACTCTTCCGTGTCACGGGACGGCTCTCGGGGCCTGCCGGCATCGCCGAAATCGTCCAACTCCTTGTCGATACCGGAGCCACCCTCGTGGTGGTGCCACGGGCGCTGGCAGATCGGCTTGGACTTGTGCCCGTACGGACTCAGCCGGTCGTGCTCGTCGGGGGACGGCGTGAGGCGTGGCCCGTGGCGGAGGTGCGCCTTGCGCTCGACGGGAGTGAGGTCACGACACCGTGCTTCATCGCGCCGGACGGCCCTCCGCTGCTTGGCGCTGTGGCCCTGGAAAGCCTGTTTCTTGCGGTTGATCCTGTGGCGAAGAAGTTTGTCCCCGTCCAAGGATTCGTCGGAGAAGTTTCCTGACGCCCACCCGCCTATCCGCCTAGGTTTGCTCCGATATAATAAGAAGGCGATGACCGCGCACACTGCTCAGAACGGCGAATCCCTGTCGGCGGCGCCGGCTGTGCCGGGGGCCGCGGACGAGGCGGGGCTTCCAGGCGACCTCACCGAGAAGCTCGGGACGCTCCCCAGCCAGCCCGGCGTCTACCTCATGAAAGACGGCGCCGGCAAGGTGATCTATGTCGGGAAGGCGTCCTCGCTCCGCTCCCGGGTGCGCCAGTACTTCCAACCCGGCCACACGGACAGTCCCCGGATCCTGCACCTGATCTCGAAGATCCGGGACGTGGAAACCGTCGTGACCGCCAACGAGGTCGAGGCCCTGATCCTCGAGGCCACCCTCATCAAGCGCCACCACCCTTGGTACAATGTCCGGCTGGCGGACGACAAGGCCTACCCGTACCTGAAGCTCACCAACGATCCCTTCCCGAAGATCGTCATGACGCGGAAGGTGGCGCGCGACGGCGGGAAGTACTTCGGACCCTACCCCTACCACGAGCCGAAGCTCGTGGGCCGGACCATCCGGCTGATCCGGCGCCTGTTCAAGCTGCGCACCTGCAACCTGGAGATCGCCGGGGACCTCCCGCGGCCGTGTCTCGACTACTATATCGGCCAGTGCAGCGCGCCGTGCGTGGCCTGGGGCGCCGGCCGGGAGCAGTACGCCGACCAGGTGCGGCAGGCATCCGCCTTCCTCGCCGGCAAGCAGGACGATCTTTTGCGCGACCTGCGGGCCTCGATGCAGGCCGCCTCCGACACCAAGAACTTCGAGCGCGCGGCGCAGCTCCGGGATCAGATCCGCGGGCTCGAGGCCCTCGGCGAGAAGCAGCGGATGGTGTCCTCGGGGAGCGAGGATCGGGACATCGTCGCGCTCGCCCAGGACGGGGACATGGGCTGCGTGCAGATCTTCTTTGTCCGGGGCGGCCGCGTCGTCGGCCAGGAGCACTTCATGCTCCGGGGCACGCGCGGGGTGGCGGCGGCCGAGACCCTGCGGGCGTTTCTCCCGCAGTACTACGAGACCGCGAGCGCGGTCCCCCCCGAGATCCTCCTGCCCGAGCCCGTGCCGGACGCGGAGGTGATCGAACAGTGGCTGGCGGAGCGCCGCGGCGGGCGGGTGGCGCTGGCGACGCCCCAGCGCGGGGAGCGGGTCCGCCTGGTGGCGATGGCCCGGGAAAACGCCGCGCTGCACCTCGCCGAGGAGAAGGCGCGGATCGGCGATACGGCCGGGCCGGGCGTCCGGGATCTCCAGCACCTCCTCCGCCTGGAGGCCCCGCCGGTGCGGATCGAATGCTACGACATCAGCAACTTCCAGGGGGGCGAGTCCGTGGCCTCGCTGGTCGTCGCCGAGGGGGGACGGCCGAAGAAGAGCGACTACCGCCGGTTCCGGATGAAATACACGGAGGGTCCCGATGACACCGCCATGATGCAGGAGGTCCTCCGCCGCCGGTTCGCCCAGGCGCGCAAGGAGCAGGAGCGGTTGGACCGCGACGAGCCTATTCCGGTGAAATGGGCGGCGCTGCCCGACCTCATCGTCCTCGACGGCGGCCGCGGCCAGCTCAACGCGGCCCGCGAGGTGTTGTTCGAATACAACCAGACGATCGCCACGATTGCGCTGGCGAAGCAGCAGGAACTGGTCTACATCCACGGCCTCAGCGAGCCGATCGTCCTGCCGCGTGAGTCCCAGGGCCTCCAGTTGCTCCAGCGCCTCCGGGACGAGGCGCACCGGTTCGCCAACGCCTACCACCAGAAGCTCCGGGAGCGGCGGATCGTCTTCTCCGCGCTCGACGAGATTCCCGGGGTCGGAGAGCGGAGGAAGAAGGCGTTGATCCGCCAGTTCGGGTCGGTGCGGAGCATCCGGGCGGCC
>VBAK01000096.1 GCA_005882275.1 Candidatus Segetimicrobium genomatis | reverse complement strand
CGGGCTCGGCTCGCTGCGCCGGCGCTTCGCGGCATAGACCTGGGCTTTCGTGTGCTTGAGGAGGAACTCGATGAGGTGGCCCCCGACAAATCCGGTGGCGCCTGTGACGACGACTCGGTCCGGCATGAACAGCCTCCTCGCAGCAGTCTTCCTTAGAGGAATACCACGCTTGCCCACCGCCTAGTCATCTCAATGGAACTTGTCGACAGGTTTGTCGAGGTCTCGGTCAGCCGCCGGTCGGGGGGGCCGGCGGTCAGGGCGATCCTGCTGCAGCCTCTGTGTGCAGTCTGCCCCACTCTGGTGTGGAGCCCCCGAAGGGGGCCACCCCTGGCGTGGAGCCCCAGGAGGGGGGATGCGCGCCCTGCGTGGCCGCTGCGCCGGCGAAGGTCACGAACCGGATCCCGTTCCACGTTCGGTCGTCATCGGCGTGAAACCGCCACGACCGGCCGTCCGTCCAGCGCTCCACCAGATGCGGTGCGAAGATGGGCCCGGAGTACGGGATGTACGCCCAATGCCCGACGCGCTGCTCCGACAGGTGGACCACCAACGCCTTGAAGTCCTCGGGACTCCTCACCAGCATGAGGTCCTTGTCAAAATACAGCGGGCCCACGCCGAGCGTCAACCACTCCAGCGGGGTGATCACGATGCGGGCGGGAATGCCTCGCAGCCACTGGTTGATGCGGGCGTTCTGCGCCGTCGCCTGCCGCACCTGGTCCACCCCGGACGCCTGAATGAGCAGGCTCACCATGGCGATCCCGAGGGCGCCGCGGCGAAGCACCGGCCACACCTGAGGCGCGGCATCGCGCGCCCTGGCGACGGCGGCGGCGGCGAGCCACACCAACGCCGGGAGGATGGGCAGCAGGTACCGCGGCCCCCACTGCAGGCCGCCGTGGGTGCCGGTCGCGATGACCGCCGCGGTGAACAACGCGCTCGTGACCCAGAGGAATCGCTCCCACCGTGCCGCTCCTCCGGGGAGGAGCGCCAGGACCACCAGCGGCGCTGCGGGCAGCAGGCCGGACAGCAAGGTCCGTCCCGAGACGATCAGCCCGCTCACGCCGATGGCGCAGAGGCCGCCGGCCGCGGTGACGGACGCCAGCCGGCGGGCGACGCCGATCCGGAGCAGCAGCCCCGACACGACCAGCGCGGCCGCGAGGGCGCATCCCAAGGCCACCGCCCGCGGGGAAAACGCAAAAAAGTCTGGGGACGCGAGCAGATAGTAGGCATTGCCCAGTTTCTCGACGGCCCACGCCGCCGGCGTGTGTCCCGAAACCGCCTGGACGGCGCTGCCCACCCTGGTCGTCACGAGATCGTGCCCCTTCCAGCCAAACGGGCTTCCATAGAGAGCGGTGTTGAGGGCCCAGAGGACCCCAGCCGGCAGGGCCAGCCCGGCGACCAGGGCCGCGATCCCTTTGGTGCGGGGAGGGGCGGACGCCGACATCCAGCCCAGCGCCGCGGCGATCGCCAGCAGATACGCTTCCGTCCGGATCCAGAATCCGAGCCCCAGGAGGACGCCGGCCAGGGCGAGCCGCCCTGGGCGCGCCGCCGGGTCTCGATCGATCTCCCCCACCGCCAGGGCCAGCGCCCCGGCGCTCAGCGCGACGGCCGGGGCGTGGTCCCAAAACTGCGCGCCGTAGATGACGAGCGGCGTGCCGACACCCAGCGCCAGTGCGCCGGCCCACGCCATCCCTGGGGCCCGGCGCCGCAGCACCCCGTAGGTGATCCAGACCGCGGCGAGCCCGGCGGCCGCAGGGATGAGCAGGAGCCCGGCAGGCCCGAGCCGGCGGTAGAACGGAGCCGCCGCCATGGCGAAGTACGGGAGGTAGGCGAGGTAGAATCGTCCGCCCCGCTCGAAACGAAACCATCCGCCGGCGGGGAAATACCGCCCGGCCGGATCGAGGGACGCCGCGGGGTACGGCACGGCGAGATCATGGTAGCGGGCCCGGAGCAGGCTCTCCACCTGGACGACGCGCACGGCGGAATCGGGTGACCAGAACCCACCCTGCCGGAGGAGCAGGGCGCCCACGATGCTCTCGGCGGCGAGGCAGGCGATGAGCACCAACCAGAGCTCGAGCCCGCCCGTCCGTGCTCCCTCCCGCGCGTTGGGACGGGCGGCGTGGTCCGGGGTGCGGGGCCGCCCCCACAGGGGAAGGTGAACGTCCGTCACGCGGCGCCGCGGTCGGGCCGGCGGGGCCGGAGCTCGCGGCGGAGGAGGCGCGCGTAGTCCCGGAGCGTGCTGAACAGCCGCATCTTGCTCGGGCCTTCCTTGAGGTCGTACCGGAGCACGAGCGGCACCTCGGCCACATGGGGACGAAGCGCCCGGGCCTTCAGGAGGACTTCGGTCATGACGGAGAACGCCGCCGCCTCGACGAGGGCGTCGCCGTGGAGGGCCCACAGCGCTTTGAGCAGACCCGCCCGGTACGCGCGAAAGCCGGTCGTGTAGTCGCGCACACCGTCAATCGGACACAGGCAGCGAAAGAGCACGCCGGCGGCCCGGCTCAACGCCCGCCGCCGCCACGGGACCCCCTCTTCCCGCCCGCCACGGACGAACCGCGACGCGATGACGATGTCGGATCCCGCGTCGATTCGCTCGAGCATGAGCGGCACCAGCTCGGGCGGGTGGGAGTTGTCCGCGTCCATGAAGACGACCGTATCGGCGTCGCTCGCCCGCCGGCACACTTCGCGGATCCCGGTCCGGACCGCGCTCGCCAGCCCCTGGTTCCGAGCGTGCCGCACGGTCTCCAGCGGCACCCGGCGGCCGGCGGCCTCCGCCGCGGCCGCGGTGCCGTCGCTGCTCCCATCGTCGATCACGAGGACCCGGAACGGGAACGCCCCCGTCCACGCCGCCCCAACCCGGTCCAGCAGCGGGGGCAGATTGACGGCCTCGTTGTAGGCCGGCAGCACGAGCCACACCACCGGCATCTTCTTGGACCTGCCCGGGCTGCTCGCCTGCTCGGCGCTCCTCCCGGATGCGCTCCTCCCCGGGGAGCGGCCTGCGCTCCTTGCGCGTTTCCCCGGGACACGCTGCGGCCTGCGCCGGGCCGGTGCGCCGCTCACGGCCGCGCCGCCTTGGCCTTGTAGCGGAGGCTCCTGAGTTCGTAGACATAGACGTAGTGGAAATCCCACTGCCGCGCGCCGCCAAACCCGGACGCCAGCAAATTCCTCAGGCGGAGGTAGGCGCTGTTGGGAAGAGGCACGGTCGCCACGATCCACAGGCGCGGATGGGCCGTCGCGAGGCCGAGCACCCAGCTCGCCCCGAGCGCGGGGTCGGGCTTCATCTTCACCCTCACCATGAGGAAGTTCTCGACGGGCCACAGCGGGCGCCGTTCCATCGAGCCTTTGTAATAGTACTCAAACGGCGTTTGGGCGAAGCCCGGCACGTAGAGGAGGTAATCGTTCGGAGCGGCTTCGGCCGTCACGAGCTGAGCGGCCGCCCGCCAGTTGTACGTGTCGTTCCCTTCCCAGGAATAGCCGTTGATCACCGGCGCGTTCGCCGCCAGCACCGCGATCACCACCCCGATCGCGATTGCCCGCGGGCTCAGCGGCCGGAGGCGTGGGAGGTGTGGGAGGGACCTCGCCACGAGGTCCACGCCTGCCGCCATCAGCAGGGCCCAGGCCGGCGCCAGGAAGGAGAAGTACCGAGGATAGAAGATATTGGTCCGCTGCGACACGGCGATCACCGCGGCGAGTGGAGCAGCCCAGTAGCAGGCCAGGCACCAGGCCCGCTCGCCCCGGAGGGCATAGAGCCCCGTCCCCACCAGGGCCAGAAACGGCAGCGTGAGGACCAGGATCATCCAGTGGGGGAGATGGGCCACGTGGAAGTATCCCGCCGCGCCGAACAGCTCCCCGCCGAAACTGAAGAGCCCAAGCATTTCCACGACCGCGGCGGGGCCGACCGACGGCCTGAACGTCGGCCATCCCCGGCCCGACATCGCTTGATGCACAAACGCCGGCGCCCACGGGAGGAAGAGGAGCAGGACGCCCGCCAGCGCCAGCCCGGTCGCGATGACCGTCCGGCGATCGCGCCGCAGCCGGGGGGCGAGGTAGAGCACCTGCGAGGCGAACACCAGGAAGCCGAAGTAGTGCGTGTACAGCATCAGCGCGGTGGTGACCACGTAGGCGATCCACGAACGGGCCCGTGGCTGCCGACCTGTGTCCCACTCTTCGCTGACCTCGGCTCCACTCCTCGCTTCGATCGGCCTTCGATCAGCCTCGAGGGCGAGCCGCAGCGAGGCCCAGGACCCAAGGGCCAGAAGCCCGAGGAGCGGATACATCCTGGCCTCCTGCGCCGCGCGCGCCGCAAAGGCCGAGCCGGCCAGCAGCGCGGCCCCGGCCAGCGCGACCTCCCGGTCGGCCATCCGCCGCGCGAATCCGTACAACAGCGGGACCGTGAGGACCCCGAAGACGGCGGAGAGGCTGCGGACGGCGATCTCTCCCGACCCGAAGAGGAGCGTCCATCCCTTCAACAGCGAGTAGTAGAGGGGAGGATGCGTGTCAAAGAGCCGGACAGACCAGAGGAGCTGAAGCAACGAGCCGTGTGTCACGGAGACGCTGTACGCCTCATCGAACCACAGGCTGCGGTCGGCCAGCCCCAGGAACCGGGTCTCGGCCGCGATCGCCAGGACGACGAGCAAGAGCACCCGGAATCTGCGCGTTCCGATCTCAGCCCACCCCCTGCCCACAGCGCTCCCCACCCCACGCCGCCGGAAACCCGAAGCGGCCGGGGTGGACCCCCGGCCGCTTCAGACGTCTATCCTTGAAGGTTCCTAGAACGTGGAGCCGCCGCCGGACGACCCGTCCCCGGACAGCGTGATCCAGATGCTGTCGGTGCCGGCCAGTGGGGCCAGCGAGCCGCTCATCAGGATCGTGATCAGCTGGCTGTTGCCGGAGAACGACGGAGAGGCCCAGTGCGCGCCACCGGGCATTGCGAGCCCGATCGCGGCGCCCGTGCTGTCGAACGTGTTGTACTGCTGGTAGTAGGCCCACTCCAGGGTCTTGCCTTCCTGAAGGATGTTGTCGCCTTCAGCCTTGTAGGCCTTCTTCCGGGCGTTGAGGTACCGCGGTACGGCGAGGGCGATCAGGATGCCCAGAATGGCCAGAACCACGACGAGCTCGATCAGCGTGAAGCCGTGCTCCTTGCGCGTCAGCGTCTTGCGAAACCACCGAAACATGATTCCATTCCTCCTTGTTCAAGTTATTACGAAGATGCTCTGTATTTGGTTCTAGATTCGCTGTGTCGACTGTTGGGCTGATCCCCTACGACCTCCCCCTTCTCCTCCTCTGCACCTCCGTGTTCACCGTCGTCCTTGGTCACCACAGGTATTAAGATACCCACCGGCGATTCGGATTAGACCACGACTTTCGTCGGGCCGCCCCGCGCCCCGCAGGGGCGCTGTGCTGCGTCTAGAATGAGGACTGGGCCCCGGACGTCCCGTCCGCGGACAGCCACAGCCAGATGCTGTCGGCGCCGCCCAGCGGGGCCAGCGCGCCGCTCATCAGGATCGTGATCAGCTGGCTGCTGCCGTTGAACGAGGGCGAGGCCCAGTGCGCGCCGCCGGGCATCGACAGCCCGATCTGAGTCCCCGCGCTGTCAAAGGTATTGTACTGCTGGTAGTAGGCCCACTCCAGGGTCTTGGCCTCCTGGAGGATGTTGTCCCCTTCGGCCTTGTAGGCTTTCTTCCGGGCCCCCAGGTAGCGCGGCACCGCCAGGGCGATCAGGATGCCCAGGATGGCCAGGACCACCACCAGTTCGATGAGCGTAAAGCCCCGGTCCCTTCGCCTCAATTGTTTTGAAACACTCGCAAACACACGCATCTCCCCCCACGGCCTCCCGGGAACCATTGCTCCGATTGTATTGATACCCATCTCCGACGGCATTTAGCCCCCGCGCGGCGTTGAGGGCGGCCCGGGGCGCCTGACCTCGAGGAGGTGCAGCCAGATCCCGGGAAAACTCCGGCTGCCGACGACCTGGTAGGCGCCGTCCAGGCCGGCGCGAAGTCGCTCCTGCATGCCCGGAGTGAGCGGCGGGGTGGCGATGATCCACAGACGCGGGTACCGCTTGGCCAGGGCCCGCGCCTGGATCTCCGAGAACGTCGGGGCCCGGTCCGCACCCTGCACGGCCTCGATCGGCGTCAGCGCCAGGAATGGATGCGTCTCACGGAAGTAGTACGAAAAGGCGATCTCGGCCGAACTGTTCACAAACAGCAGGAAGTCGCCCGGCCGGGCCTGCCGCCGCACAAGATCAGCCGCCGCGCGCCAGGGGTACGGCCGAAAGCCTGGATCGAAATAGTAGCGATCGAGCACCGGCGCGCCGAACGCGAGGAGACCGGCGGTGAGCAGCGCCAGCGCCTCGGCCCGCCGCCCCGGCCACCGTCCGGCGATGTCCTCCAGGCCCCCGGCGAGGAGCAGGGCGTAGAAGGGCAGCAGAAAGGAGAACCATCGCGGGTAGAAAATGAGCGCCCGCGCGAAGGAGAGCGATGCCATGGCGACCCCGGTGACGACAAGGGGCAGCCCCACCAGCCCCAGGCTCCGCCGGTCGGACATCCACGACGCGGCTCCCCGCCACAGGGTGACAAGAAACGGCAGGAGGATCAGCACCTGCCCCGCCGGTCCGACCGTCCCTGGGAAGAAGTAGCTCCCCATCCCGAAGAGCGACCCGCCGAAGGCCATCAGCCCGAGGAGATCGCCGAGATCCAGGAAGGCGGTGCCTCGTTCGAACCAGGGCGTCCCGTGCCCATGAGCGATCTGCTGCCACAGCGAGGGCACCCAGGGAAGGTACAGCGCGGCGGCCGCGCCCACGGCCAGCACCCATGAGCCGCAGTGCCGGCGCTCGAACCACGCCACCCAGACTCCGTGGGCCAGCACCATGAGCCCGGCGAGATAGTGCGTGTAGATCATGGCCGCGGTCAGCAGCGCGTATCCTCCCCAGCGGAGCCCCCCTCCCCGCTCACAGCTGACGACGAGGGCGAGCGTGGAGGCCAGGGTCAGCGTGCCCAGCAAGGCGTACATCCTGACCTCCTGGCCGGCCATGACGGCGAAGGGGGAGACGCCGATCACGAGGGCGCTGAGGAGGCTGACCCGCTCCGTAGAGATCCGGCGCGCCAGCGCGTAGGTCAACGCGACGGACAGGACACCGCAGCACGCCGAGAGGAAGCGCAGCGCGGCTTCGCCGTCGCCGGCGATCCCGATCCAGGCCTTCATCAGGAAGTAGGAGAGCGGTGGGTGGGCGTCGCCTGCCCTGAGCAGGGGGACGATGTCCTGCCACCTCTGCTGCCCGATCCACGCCATCCATGCCTCGTCGAACCACAGGCTGTTTTGGCCGAGCAGGGAAAACCGGAGGACGGCCGTGACCGCGATGATGCCGGCCAGCGCCGCACCCGGCGCGCGCCACGTCACCGGGCCGCCGCGGGCGATGGCGGGTGCCGGACCACGCCGGCCCCGGGGCCCGGGTTCGCCTCGAGCAGATACACCCATGTCCCCGTGAAATCGTGGACGCCGGCGATGTGAAACGCGCTGCGCAGCGCCGGCAGCAGCCTGTCCTGAGTATGGGTGTGAAACGTCACGGTGGCAATCAGCCACACGCGGCGGTGCTTGGCGGCCAGGGCCTCGGCCTCGGTCCGCGTGAACCCCGGGCGGGCGTGTCCTCCGGGGAGCCCCTCGGCGGCGCGCAACACCATCGCGGGATGCGGTTCCCGGAAGTAGTAGGCAAAGGGGAGCACGGCCACGTCCTCGACGTAGAGGAAGAAATCCCCGGGTCTGACCTGCGACCTGACCAGCTCGGCCGCCGCCCGCCACCGGAAGGGCCGGAAGGACGGATCGAAATAGTACTGATCGAGCACCGGCACACTGTACAGCAGCAGGCCCGCCGCGAGGAAGGCGAGGATCCGGTCCCGCCGCCCGCGCACCCGATCCGCCACATCCACGAGCCCCAGGGCCAGGAACATCGCGTAGAACGGCGACAGAAACGAGAACCCATGCGGGTACACCACGGGGCGCCCCAGCAGGACGCCACACATCACCCCGATGGTGAGGGCGGGCGGGAGCCCGATCAGCGCCAGGCCGCGCCGGCCTGACGCGAACGACACCGCCCCCCGCCACAGCATCACGAGAAACGGCGAAAGGAGGATGAACCGCTCCATGGGCGCGAGCGTCCCGGGCAGGAAGTAGCTCGGCATGCCGAAGAGCGACCCGCCGAACGCGAACAGCCCCAGCAGCGCGCTGAGGGTGAAGGGCGCCGGACCCTGCTGCGGCCACGCCCGCGCCTGCTGAGCCGCCGCCTGGTGCGAGAGGGCGGGGACCCAGGGGGCATAGAGCACCGCCGCCGCGCCCATCGCGGCAAGCCACGCGCCGAGGTGCCGGCGCTCCCAGCCCGCCACCCACACCCCGTGGGCGAGGAGGACGAGGAACCCCAGGTACTGCGTGTAGACCATCAGCACGGCCAGCACGGCGTATCCGGCCCAGCGGAGTGCCCCTCCCCGCTCCACTCCAACCGCGAGCGCCAGGGTGGACGCCAGCGTGAGCGCGCCCAGCAGCGGGTACATCCGGGCCTCCTGCCCGGCCATGATCTGGAATGGCGAGACGGCGACCAGCAAGGCGCTGAGGAGGCTCACGCGCTCCGAGGCCACCCGGCGCGCAAGGGCATAGGTCAGGGGGACGCAGACGACGCTCAGGCAGGCCGAGGGGACCCGCACCGCCGCCTCCCCCGTGCCGGCGACGCCGATCCAGGCCTTGACGAGCAGGTAATACAACGGCGGGTGGAAGTCGTGGCCGGAGAGCAGGGGCAGCACGTCCTGCCAGCGGTGCGCTCCGACCCACACGACAAACGCCTCGTCAAACCAGAGGCTGTTATGCCCGAGCCCCGCAAAGCGGAGGACCGCGGCAAGAGCGATGATCCCTCCGAGGACACCTCCCGAGTCCAGGCGGGGAAGGGCCCAAGCGCGGCCCGGGCGGGGCGCCGCCACGCCCGGCTGGGGATGGGGCAGGGTCATCGGTGCGTGGCTCATCGGCGAAGGGGGGATCCGCCCCCGGTGGGGGGGAGGGGTGTCGTTTCGAACAGATACACCTCAACGCCGTGGAAGTCACGGTACCCGCCGGACCGAAACGCGGCGCCGAGCGCGGGAAGGGCGCGCCGGGTCACGGATGAGGTCGGGGCGCCATTGACCACCAGCCACACGCGCGGGAAGCGCTCCGCCAGGCGGCGCGCCTCCGCCGCGGGGAGGGGATCCCGCCGCCGGCCGCGGGGCTCACCGTCGACCGGATCCAGGTTCAGGGACGGGTGCGCGTCCCGAAAGTAATAGGTGAAGGTCTGCTCCGCCGGCCCGTCCGCGTACACAAAGAAGTCCCCCGGGCCGGCGAGCGCCTTCACCAGCGCGGCCGCGGCGCGCCACTGGTACGGGCGCGAAAGCGGGTCGAGATAGTACCGGTCCAGCACCGGCAGGGAGTACAGGAGAAGACCCGCGGCCAGGAGGACGGAGACACGGTCGCCGTGCTCGCGGAACCGCTCCCCGGCCGCAACGATCCCCCGGGCGAGAAACACCGCGTAAAAGGGCACGAGAAACGAGAACCACCGCAGCAGGAAGACCGGTTTCGCAAGAGAAGCCGCGAGCGTTGCCGCGATCGTCACCGCCGGAGGGAGCCCGAGGAGGGCCGCGGTGCGGCGGTCGGACGCCATCGCGGTCGCGCCCAACCACAGGACGGCGAGGAACGGCAGGAGGACGATGAGCCGCTCCGCCGGCCCGAGGGCACCGCCCGAAAGATACCCGGTGGTTCCGAAGAGCGATCCGCCGAAGGCGAACAGCCCGAGGAGGTCGACCGGTATTTGGTAGACGATGACGCCGGACGCGGACGGCCCACCGTGCGAGAGGACGATCTGATCCAGGCCGTGCGAGTGGATCGCCTGATCCCACAGCGACGGCAGCCAGGGCGCATACAGGGCGGCGGCGCCCCCGGCGGCCGCAAGCCAGCGCACGAACACCCGGCGTTCCCAGCAGGCGACCCAGACGCCGTGGGCCGCGAGGACGAGGAGACCCAGGTAGTCCGTGGCGGCCGTCAGGGCGGCGAGCGCGGCGTAGATGAGCCACCACCCCGCGCCTTCCCGGGCGACGGCTTCGGTCAGCGCCAGCGTGCCGGCCAGGACGAGCACAGCCAACAACGTGTACATCCTGGCCTCCTGGCCCGCCATGATCTGGAACGGCGAGACGCCGACCAGGAGGGCGCTGAGGAGGCGCACCGGCTCGGCGGCGACGCGCCGCAGCGCGGCGTAGGTCAGGGGGACGCACAGGAGACCGAAGCCGGCCGAGGGGACGCGGATCGCGGCTTCTCCCGCGCCCGCCACCCCGATCCAGGCCTTCATCACCAGGTAATACAGCGGGGGATGGAAATCGACGGCCCGCACGAGGCGCAGGAGATCGTGCCACTCGAACCGCGCGAGCCAGACCACGAACATCTCATCAGACCACAGGCTCGGCTGGCCCAGGCGCGCAAACCGCAGTCCGGCCGAAAGGGCGATAATCCCGCCGAGGGCCGCTCCTGCGCGCATCCTCGCTGGGGTCCACAGGCGGCCAGGGCGCGCTTCACCGGCCCCCGGCGGCGGGCTCATCCGCGCGGGGGATGCGTTCGGGACGTGCTGGCCCACGCCGACGGCACGCTCCGGCTCAGGCCGCGGTCCGTTGGGCCGCGGGATGACGTCCGGAGAGCCCCGGGAACGTCGCGGGCCGCGCCCGCCGGGCGCGGCCCGCTCGGAGAGGCGATCCCTCACTTGACCGACAGCGCCAGATTGAAGATCGGCAGGTACAGGGAGATCAGCATGGCGCCGATGACGATGCCCATGCCCACGATCAGGATCGGCTCCAGGATCGAGGTCAGGCTCGCCACGGTGTTATCGATCTCCGCGTCGTAGAAATCGGCCACCTTGTTGAGCATGGTTTCCAGCGCCCCGGTCTCCTCGCCCACCTTGACCATCTGGATCACCATGGGCGGGAACATCCCGCTCGCCTGCAGCGGGACGGCGATGCTCTCGCCTTCCCGGATGCTGGTGCGGACCGATTCCACGGCCCTGGCGACCGAGACGTTGTCGATCGCCTTGCCCACCACCTCCAGCGATTGCATGATGGGCACGCCGCTGGCGACCAGGGTCCCGAACGTCCGGCTGAACCGGGCGATGACGATCTTCTTGTTGACCGCCCCGAGGATCGGCAGCCGCAGCTTGACGAGGTCGTAGTGCGCCTTGCCCTGAGGGGTTTTCACGTACGTCCGGAGCGCGTACAAGGTCCCCCCCAGCGCGGCGATGATCAAATACCAGAACTTGCGGAGGATCGTGCTCACCCCCATCGCGATCTGGGTGGGCAGGGGCAGCTGGGCGTTCGAACCCAGCTCCTTGAAGAACGACGCGAACTGCGGAATGATCACCACGGTCATAAAGAGCAGGGCCCCGATGGCGGCCGTGGCCAGGAGGACCGGGTACGTGGTGGCGGACTTGATCTTCTGGCGCAGCGCCAGCTCTTTCTCCAGGAAGTTGGCCAACCGGATGAGCACGTCGTCGAGGACGCCGCCGGCTTCGCCGGCCTTGACCATGTTGACATAGAGGTTGCTGAAGGCGGCCGGATGCTTGCCGAGCGCGTTGCTGAGCGTCGATCCTCCCTCGATATCGGTCCGGATCGCCGCGATGACCTCTTTCAGCTGCTTCTGCGTGGTCTGGTCCTCGAGGATGGCGAGCGTCCTGACCAGCGAGAGACCGGCATTGACCATGGTGGAAAACTGCCGGCTGAAGACGGCCAGGTCCTTGAGGCCGATGCCCTTGAACTTGGCGAACCACTCCCCCACCCCCACCGGCGCGCTCTTGCGCTGCAGGTTGGTGATGAAGAACCCCATCTCCCGGAGCTTCTGCGTGACGGTCGCATCGCTCTCGGCCTCGATCGCCCCGGCAAGGACCTTGCCGGTGACGTCTCGGGCGGTGTATTCATACAGCGGCATGGCGCCTCCCCTCCCTACCCCTCATGAGACATAGGCCTCGTCGTCCGGCGCCCTCGATCGGGGCTGCGCCCCCCGCGTCCGCGCGCCTCATTCGCGAATCAGCTTTCGCAGTTCCTCAGGGTGAATCGCCCGGCTGAGGGCGTCCTCGACGCTGACCATGCCGCGCCGGCACAGATCCGCCAGCGCCATGTCCATCGTCTGCATGCCGTACTGGGCCCCGGTCTGCAGGGTCGATTCGATCTGGTGCGTCTTGGCCTCGCGGATGAGGTTGCGGATGGCGGGGGTGGCGATCATGATCTCCACCGCCGGCACCCGGCCGACCTCCTCCAGGGTGGGAAACGTCCGCGCGAGGGTGGTGGTGCCGGCCCGGCGCTGGACGGCCGCCCGGCCGGCCCCCGTCCGCGCCAGGAACTTCAGGTTGCTGAGGAGCTGCATCGAGACGACCGCTTCGATCACCTGGCCCAGCTGGATCCGAATCTGCTGCTGCTGGTAGGGCGGAAACACGTCGACGATCCGGTCGATGCTCTGCGCCGCGTTCGACGTGTGCAGCGTCGCAAACACGAGGTGGCCGGTCTCGGCGATCGTCAGAGCCGCCCCGATCGTCTCCAGGTCGCGCATCTCGCCGACCATGACCACGTTCGGGTCCTCGCGCAGCACGCCGCGCAGCGCGTTCGGGAAGCTCTGGGTGTCGAAGCCGAGCTCGCGCTGGTTGATGATGCTCTTCTTGTGCTCGTAGAGATACTCGATGGGATCCTCGACCGTCACGATGTGGCAGGCCCGGTCGCTGTTGATGGCATCGATCATCGCGGCGAGCGACGTGCTCTTCCCGTGGCCGGTCGGCCCGGTCACCAGGACCAACCCGCGCGGCTTGCGCGTGAGGTCCCGGAGGATCGGGGGAAGGTTGAGCTCCTCGATGCTGGGGATCGACGAAGAGATGGACCGCATGGCGATGCCCGTCGCGCCGCGCTGGCGGTACAGGTTGACGCGGAACCGCCCCAGCCCCGGGACACCGTACGACAGATCGAGCTCCCAGGTCTTCTCGAACTTCTGCTTCTGGAACGCGTTGAGCATGCTGTAGGCCAGCTGCGCCGTGTCCTCCGGGGTCAGCACCTCGTGCTGCTCGAGGGGCTGCAGCTTGCCCCAGACCCGCAGCATGGGCTTCCGGCCGACGGTGAGATGGAGGTCGCTGGCCTGAGCGTCCATCGTCTCTTTGAGCAGTTCATTGATCTGCATCATGCGCCTCCCACGGCTGGGGTGTCATCGCGCGCGACGCGCGCCGTCTCAGTCATCAACATAGACCACGTCGAGGACCTCCTCCGGACTGGTCATCCCGAGGATGATCTTCTCGAGGCCGTCTTCCGCCAGCGACCACATCCCCGCGCGGGTCGCCGCCGCCCTGATATCCGCCGCCGACGCCCCCTTCGTCACCAGCGCCTTGACGGCCTCGTCGGCCACCAGGATCTCGAAGATGCCGATCCGGCCCTTGTACCCTATCTTGCCACAGAACTCGCACCCGACGGGCCGGTAGATCGGGACCTGGCCGTCGCCGGCCACCATTCCGGCGCCGAGACGCTCCAGCACCTCGGCCGGCGGGGCATAGGGCTGCTTGCACCGCTCGCACAGCGTCCGGACGAGACGCTGGGCGATCACCCCGATCAGGGAAGAGGACACCAGGAACGGCTCGATCCCCATGTCGACGAGGCGGGTCACCGCCCCAGGGGCGTCGTTGGTATGCAGGGTGCTCAGCACCAGGTGGCCGGTCAGGGCGGCGTGGATGGCGATCCGGGCGGTCTCCTCGTCTCGGATCTCGCCCACCATGATGATGTCGGGGTCCTGGCGGAGGAAGGCGCGCAGCCCGTTGGCGAACGTCAGTCCCGCCTTCGGGTTCACCATGACCTGGTTGATCCCGGCCATCTGGTACTCCACCGGGTCCTCGATGGTGATGATGTTGCTCTCCGTCGAGTTGAGCCGGTTGAGGATCGTATACAGCGTCGTGGTCTTCCCGCTGCCGGTCGGTCCGGTCAGCAGAATGATCCCGTAGGGCTTGACGATCATCGCCTCGAAGCGCTCGCGGTTGTCGGAGAGGAGCCCGATCTTCTCGATCCCGACCACCGTGTGGCTCTTGTCGAGGATCCGCATCACGACCTTCTCGCCGAACACCGTGGGGATGGTGCTGACCCGCAGGTCGATCTCGCGGTTGTCCGCCTTGAGCTGGATCCGGCCGTCCTGGGGGAGCCGGCGCTCGGCGATGTCCATGTCCGCCATGATCTTGAGCCGGGAGATGATGGCGGCCTGGATGTGCTTGGGCGGGGTCATGACGTTGTACAGCGCCCCGTCGATCCGGTAGCGGACCCGGACGCGCGTCTCCTGCGGCTCGATGTGGATGTCGCTGGCCCGCTGGCGGATCGCCTGGAGGATCATGCTGTTGACGAGCTTGACGACCGGGGCTTCGTCGACCAGCTTGCGGAGACTGTCGAGCCCCAGCTCCTCCTCGGGCCCCTCGGTCTTGATGTCCTGGATCATGGCCTCCAGGCTCTCGTCCAGGGCGGGGTACTGGTTGAGGACCCGCAGGAAGCCGTCGTGCGCGATGACCGCCGGCTCGGCGACGTGCCCCGTCTGGCGGCGGACGTCGTCGAGCGCCACGATGTCGAGGGGATCGACCATGCCGACCTTCAGCGTGCCGTTGGCCAGCGCCAGCGGAATCAGCTGGTAGCGCCGGGCGAGGTGCTCCGGCAGCGTCAGCAGCACCGTCTCGTCGGGGATGAAATCGTCGAGGTCGACGAATTCCATGTTGAGCTGCTGCGCGATCGCCTTCGCGATGTCCTTCTCGGTGCCGATGCCCATGGTGATGAGCACCCGGCCGAGGCGATCCTTGCCCATCTTTTGCTGCGCGATGGCCGCGGTGAGCTGCTCGCGCGTGATCAGCCCGGCATCGATCAGCACCTCGCCGAGGGGTTTCCGGCGGCGCGGGGCCGCGGGCGCCTTGGCCCCGTCGGCCTTCGCCCCGTCCATCTTGCCGCCGCGCGGGACCCGAGGCCCGCCGGGTGTCGTGCTCATGCCCGCGCCGGCTCCGCCCTGGTCAGCAACCCGGTCTCGACCAGGTATTCGTAGATCTGCTGGAGCTTCGCGAAGCCGCGGAAGTCCGCCCGGTACTCCTTCTCCAGCTTGTAGTCCAGCTCGACGAACTTGTTCAGCGTGACGAAGAACGCGTACTGCACGATGTACGACGCGCTGGCCGGCGCGTCGCGGTTCTTGTCCACGAAGAGGTTGACGATGTCGACGTGCGGGAGGCGGTCCGGGTCGAGGTTCGCGGCCTTGGCGCGCGACTCCAGATATTCCACCAGCTCGCGGGTCGCCTTCCAATCCTTGGCCAGCACCATGGCGACGTCCAGGTCGTACTCGAGGTCGCCGCTCCCCATGCTGTGGTGCATGGTGGGCCGTTCGAACTCGGAGTACTCCGCGTCGTCCAGGGCCGGGCGCTCGTCGAGGCGGCACCCTTCTTTGTCGAGGGGCGAGATCGTGAAGATCGGGATGTTGAGCTCCAGGCTCATCTCCGCGAGCGCGGTCGAGAGCATGTCGTTGCGCGCCTTCCAGTCGTCGATGTGCTCGTCCAGCGGGATCTTCTGCAGGTAGTCCAGGAAGATGACGACGTCGCTGGTCTGGAACTCCTGCATGACGTTGTACACGTGGGTCCGGATGCGGCTGAGGGTATCCTGCCGCCCCCCCTCGATGAGGAAGAGATACGGGGCGAACCGCGCCATCCGCTCCTGGGCGGACTGCAGCTGCGGCACGATCGGCGCGCCGCCGGGCGTGCCCCCGGCGAGGATGGTCGCGGGATCGATCCCGGTCTCTTTGGCGAGCAGCCGCGCCCCGAGGACGCGCTGCGTCTGCTCCCACGAGTAGTACAGGCACGGGACGTGATGGTTGGTGGCCACGTAGGTGGCCAGCTCGAGCGCGAAGTTGCTCTTCCCGCGCCGCGGCGCGCCCGCCAGGCCGTAGTAGAA
>VBAK01000084.1 GCA_005882275.1 Candidatus Segetimicrobium genomatis | reverse complement strand
ACAAGGGCGAGGAAGTCGAGATCGGCTTCAACGTCAACTACCTCCTCGATGCGCTGAGCGCGATCGAGGGCGACAAGGTGCAGATCGGGCTCACGGACTCAAACAGCAGCTGCCTCATCCACGCACCCGGCACGATGCACACGCGGTACGTCGTGATGCCGATGCGGCTCTAGGAATCGAGAGCCGTACTTTTACTGAGGCTCGAGCCTTGTCCGCTAAGCGAGCTTGATCCGCTCGCCTGCGGGACAATCTGGCCGCTGTTGGCAAGATATGGAGTCACTGGAGAGTCATAAGGGCCGCGTGTCACCGCAGTCGCCCTTCGCCAGCCGCCCGCAGGTTTGGCGTCGGTGTGCGGGCTTGGGCAGCGGAAAAAGCTGTCCCAGCACCGGCCGTGTTCCACGTGGAACAGCCCGATGACGGAGCTCGAGGACGGACCGACGCGACCGCTTGTCCGTGGAAGATCCCCCGGGGCCTGATCTCCCCGGTAGCGTGGGGCTCGCGCCCGCCCGCGGATATCTCCGGAAGCGCTCGCCTGTGAGCTCAGCGGCAACCGGCAGCCCGGCTACTGGTGACTGCTCCTGGCCCGTCGATGTGGCCCGCGGGACTACGCCTGAGGCCACGTTTGAGGGATGGAGCGTCAGGGGCTCCCCCTGCATTGCAAGGGCTTCTTCGCTTTACGGATTCAGGAACGGACTGCGGACGATATACCCGGCCGCTGGTGTCCTCCCTCGAGGCGGGATCTGATGACGATTCGCTCCCATGAGCGTCATGACTTGCCGAGTGTCTGAGGCACCCCTACGGCTTATCCGGGTTCATTCCGTGCGTGTTCCTGACGCGCTTCCAGCAGCTTGTACGCTCTGGTCGTTGGGGGCCGTTCCGACCTTGGCGAGATCACGCGCCCAGTGAGTGGGCAGTGCCACACGCCTCGATCCCGACCAGGTATGGCGGGCAGTTGCGCTAAGAGCCCCAACACCGTCGCGCACTGCAGGCGTCTTGCGCGCCTTCACAACGCCGTGCTCATTCACCCCATGCACCTGAAAGACCTGCTTCGCAGTGTCGAGCCCGCAGTGGATTCGCACGAAAGCCGACCTGGATAAGCTCTCCCGCGCGACAATCACCGCGTGTAACGGATGATACAGGCTCACTGGAGAGTTAAAATCAGAAATTCTGGTGATCCGGCGGCTTTCTTTCACGCATAGAATCTGCCGTGGGGCCCTGGAGGCGACTCGCCTCCCTGTTTGGGGGAAAAGATCGCCCCGTCGCCCACGTGTTCCACGTGGAACAGCTCAGTGACGGGCCCCGGGCACCGGAGCGAAGCGACCTATGAAGTCCACCGCCGCCGTGAAGAACTGCTTGCGCCTCTCCAGAGTGTGTTCGGTGTAGTCGAGCGTCGGCAAACGATGCCGGAGTTCGCGAACGTGCTGCTGGCGACACGGGACAACAAACTAACCGTGACGGGGACCGATCTCGAGGTGGAGCTGGGCGCAACCTCCACGGTGAGCCTGTGGCAGCCGGGCGATGTCACGGCGGCCCGGCCGCGGATATCTCCGAAAGGGCTCGCCTGCGGGCTGGGCGGCAACCGACCCCCCCTAGGTTCAGGTGAACGCTCCGGCCCGTCGACGTGTCCTGCCGAGCTTACGCCTGAAACCGAGTTTGAGGGATCGAGCTGCCGTTCCAGACACCAAGCGCGATGCTGACGCGGTGCGGCAGGATGCCCCCGGCTCTCTAGAGCTGGAGTCGAGCATCCTGTTTCCTCGGGTGATCAAGTCGCGGGCACTCAAACCAGGAGAGATTCACTCGCCTGCGCAACAATCACATTACTCCAGAAGCTTACAGGCTCACCGGAGAGTCAAAATCGACAAATCCTGGTTATCCACGCTCTGCTTTCAGCCATAGAGCCAGGACTCTGGTTCTGCAATGGAGTCTTGGAGGCGAGTCACCTAATGCTTTTAGGGGAAAGGTTGCCCCGTCGCCCACGTGTTCCACGTGGAACACGTGAGCGACGGGGCCTGAAGGCGAAGCGACGCGGTTACCGCTTATCGCTAGAGGATCCCTTGGGGCCCGCCGGTTTAGGAGCATCCGGCGCGCGGCCCACGCGAGTCTCACCGGACGCACCGGCCTGCGAGCCCAGCCAGCCACCGTCGACGTCACCACCGATCCCCAAGCTGCCTCCGAGGCGGTGCTCGAGAGACTCACGTTGCGCAACCCAAAGACCGGACGCTCCCGGCGGTCAGGAGCGTCGAGGCGTCGTCCGCTCTACCCATGGCGCCAGGGCTCGCCCGCAGGATGTCTCGGAGAGCTTGGAAGCCCTCGCCCGGAAGCTCAGCAGCAATCGGCTACTGAGTCGAGGTGAACGCTCTTACCCGTCGATGTCTCTCGCGGAGCTACGCCTGAGGTCGCGTTTGAGAGCTGCCTTGTCGATGCGCCCGGCGCGATGCAGAAACGGTACGGTGTAATGCCCATGGCTGTAGAGCCAGGACCCATAAGTCCTGCTCTCCCAGCGGCTCGAGTGGCGCGAGAACGGGCCCAGATCCACTCGCCCGCGAGACAATCGCATTGTTCCAGAGTGAAACGGGCTCACTGGAGAGTCAAAAGCCCACAACCACGCTGGTGCGCTTGCTTTTCAGCCACTCAGGCCAGTGCCTGGATCTGTCAGTGGAGTCCTGGGGTTCGCTCGCCTGGTGCTTTGGCGGGGAGAGGCTGCCCCATCGCCCACGTGTTCCACGTGGAACACGTCAGCGACGGGGCCTGAAGGCGGAGTGACGCGGTTACCGCTTATCAGTAGAGGGTCCCTTGGGGCCCGTCGGTTTCGCGCCATCCGGCTCGCGGCCGCCGCGAGTCTCACCGGACGCACCAGCCTGCAAGCCGAGCAGCAATCGGGTTCCCTGGTCGAGATGAACGCTCTTGCCCGTCGACCTCACTACCGATCCCTGAGCCGCACCCGAGGCTGTGCTCGAGAGACTCAGGTCGCGCAACCCGAAGACACCGGCGCTGCCTGCTGTCAGGAGCCCCGAGGCGTCCACTCCACCCACAGCGCCCGGTCCCGCCTGCAGGACGCCGGCACCGCCCGCAGCCAGCGACCCGGCGGCGCCTCCCGCGGCGCCGAGGCCCGCACCCACAGTGCTTCCGACAGCGCCTGTGGTGCGACCCACGAGGCCGCCGCCACCCGCGCGTCCACCTGCCATGCCACCCCCGGATCCCGTCAGCATTCCGCTGTCGCCGACGCCGCTCGAGGCAGCCCCCTCGGCGGCAGCGACGGCACGAATGCCGACATTGCGGAGCGGAATCTCGTGACCGTCGCGGGTGACCGCCTTGTCGAAGACGATCCCGACCGCCGAGTCAGCCTGGCCCTCCGCGCGAGCGTGGGCTTCAGAGACATGACCGACGAGCGTGCTGCCCTTGGGAATGGATCTCCCATCCTCGGTCCTGGCGGGCTGCGTGGTGCGCGCGTTGACCGGGTCTCCCGGCTTGCTTCTCCTCGAATCCACGGGCTTCGTGAGCACCGCATTCACGGACGAGTCGCCGGCGAGTGCCGCGCTGTTGTCGCCGGCGTGCGCGGCGGCGGAAGAGCTGGCGTTGTCCTGCGCCTTGACTCCGGAACGATCGACACCGACCGCGCCTTCTCCCGACGCCCGAGCGGAGGCACCCGCCTGGCTCTGTGCGGGCGGGCTCTGTGCGGGCGGACTCTGTGCGGATGCCGCTGCAATCGCGAGTGTGGTCGCAACGGCCAGGGACACGGCCGAGATGTATCGCGTTGTCATGGCTCATGACCCTCCTGTAGCTGCCGACGTTCTCTCACTTGGTCGCCGTGCAAGCTGGGCGGCCGGATGCATCGCTCAGAGAATTCTTTCCAAGTAGGCACAGCCCGTCAATCCCAGGAGCCGGCTGGGGTCCGGCCCGGGTGATTGGATACTCCCGCCCGGGCCGCCCGACGTCACGTAACATCGAGTTCCTCAAGGAGGTGCGGAACGGACCCGGGAGCGGGCGCCTGCTGACGCCTTTCTCTGTTCCACGTGGAACGTTGCACGGAGAGAGTGGCCAGGTGCTCCGTCGAGTCAGGTACCCGATCGGGCCCGCGCTGTCTCGGCGCCAGGTCGACTTTCCCGTAGATTGTCTCTCTATAGAGTCGTTAAAGCTCATTATGGCGTGAATAGAATCGTATATGCGTCGAATCCCTCTTTCCATGAGACCGACACCAGGCGAATCCGCGGACGTCCAGCTCGTCCGGGCGGCGCCACCGGTGACTTTGAGCACGACGGTGATGAGCGCCAGTGCGAGAGATGGAGAGGCGCGCGAGAGTGCGACGTTCCGGAGCGGCTCGTTCCGAAGTCGGCGTTTTCACGGCTGCGACGCGATCCCGCGCGAACCCTGGCACGTGGCTCGGGGCTGACCGAGCGCCGTCCGTTTGTGTTCCACGTGGAACACGGAAGCCTGCCGCATGCACGGCTGACCGGCGCTTCGCGTCCAGTTCGACGCTGCGTCCCATGGAGGCGGCAACCCAGCCCGTGATTGCCGCAGCCGCCCGGCGGCCCAAAGCCGACACCGTTGGTGTGACCAGGCTCATCGCCGCAACGCCGTGACACGCCAAGCCGCTGTATACATTCTGTCGCTCAGCATCCGCAATCTGCGCT
>VBAK01000083.1 GCA_005882275.1 Candidatus Segetimicrobium genomatis | reverse complement strand
CTCACACGCGTTCGAGGTGTTTGCGTTGTGCGGTGTCTTGCTGTTTCTCTGCTGCGTGGGGATGATCGAGCCGCGCGTGCGGCGCACCTACCTCGGCTACCTGCTGTCGGGGAGAAAGGAAGGCACATGGCAGCCAAAATCTATCGTCGCCTCATAGGCGCGGTCGTCTTCCTCATCGCGGCGGGGGCCCACGGGGCGGCCGCCGCGCCCGTGCGCCCCAGAGGGGCCGGGCCGGCCGACCCATTTGCCGATTTCGGCCCGCTGACCGGAACGGCCATCACGCTCGATGTGATCAACACGGTGATCGTTATCTACTATATCTGGCGCATCTGGTCGCGTAGGGAGGAAAGGGCGGCAGGATAGCCGCTATTGGGCACTCGGCAAACGCACAAAGAAGGTCTGTCGCGATGTTCAGCGCACCCCGGAGGAGGAGAGTAGACGACCACAGAGTGACCGGACAAACCGACACGAAGGCCTCCGCGATGCCCGCGGCGTCCTCGAGTGGACCTGCTTTGTGAACTCCGAGCAGGCCCTCACCCCATGCAGGCGCCTTGGTGCGTGGCGACCCGCGACTGGTTGTCCTCCACGCCTAGACTGAGTATACTAGGCAGTGCCCTAGAGGCCGGCGTAGCTCAGCGGTAGAGCAGCTCATTCGTAATGAGCAGGTCATCGGTTCAAATCCGATCGCCGGCTCCACCGCAGATCAAAGCATGGTTACTCAGCAGTTTTGACCAAGACGCGTTTGACCTCTGCCCCCGGGCCGCTGGCGCCAACGTCGTTGATCACAATCGTGACCTGCTGGAGCGAACTGGAATAACTCCCACCGGTCCCGATGTAGAATGGGATCCAGCTCCCCAACTCGGTGGTTTCATACTGGAATGAGTAGTCCGTGTCCATCGGACTTTGGTCCTTAAAGACTCGGCTCACCTTTATGTTCAGGGTGCCTTTGCTCGCGGTGGAGGGCTTTACACCATAGAAGATCCAGATATTTTGGTCGCCGAACTTCTTGAGGGACACGGGGGGTTCTGGGCCCGTCAGCTCTGAAACTTTCCACTTGCTGTCCGTCTCGTCGAACATCGCGACCATGACTTGCTTGTCAGCGGTAGGATGCTCTTCAGTAGGGGAGATCGGGGGGGCCTCCCCCGCCACGCTCGGCAGGGTGAAAGCGGCGATTGCCAAAACCGGGAGGATGACCCTCATGGCGAAGCCCCCGGCTCTCTGCGGACGCCTGGTGGAACGGTGGGGAAAGACCTGCATGGCAAAGATGCCTGGCTCAAACATGTCTACTCCCTCCTCCGGTCAGTAATTGGATCTGCGCTGCCACGGTTGCGCCTACTGCCTGCGCCGACCACAGAATTCTGTATGCCCCAACCGCTCCAAATTCGGACGAGGCGCCTGGTAGGATTTTACCCTAGATCACGCATGCCACGAGTGCGCTGGCGTTCGAGATGCGGCTGGTCGGCTCCGTGTCCCCGGGAGGAGACCTGCGGCCATTTCTAAGCGAGAGAATATGCGATCACTCCGGGGCGCCGTGGCCGGACGCGACGCGAAGGACGCCGCGAACGATATCGCGAACCGCTCCGGCATGGTTGCCGCTGAGGATCATTTTCTACGATGTGAGGGATAACGAGGTTCATATTCTTTCGGTCGTGTCAAAGGAGCATGTGGACGATTGGGTACGAGAGGCGGGGAAGTGAAATGAGAAGGGTCCCTCTTCACGCGGCAAAAGACGATCTCTCCAAGTACCTCCGGGATGCGGAGAAGGAGGAAATCGTTATCACGCGGCACGGCAAGCCTGCCGGGGTGCTCATCGGGTTCTCGTCGGAGGATGATTGGTTCGAGTATCGACTTGATCATGATCCGCGATTTCTTCGGCGGATCGCCCAAGCGCGGAGGAGTATCGCCGCTGGGAAGGGCATCAAACTCGAAGAGGCTGATCTTTAGCGATCAGAGGTCGGCGTTTGAATGAATGGTCGAGCCACCCTCCTTCCCGCGCTCCAGGATCGGCCGCTGATGCTCAGGGAGGACCGCCCACACGTGCAGCGGGCGTTCAGGAGTTTTCGCGAGCGGCTCGCCGGCCACCAGCGTGAGGGTATTCACCAGACGCCGCGTTCCGCTGCGCCGCCGCATCTCCACGTCGTGAAATGCGTACTCCCCCTCCTCGAGCCGAAAGAGCGCCAGGTCGGCCTGACTGCCGAGTCTCAGCGTGCCGAGCTCCGGCCGGCGCACCGCCCGAGCGGGCCGCGCCGTGGCCCGCTCGATCACATCCCGCAGGCTCATGCCGAGATTCAGGAACTTGGAGAGCGTCGTCGGCAGATCGAACATCGGCCCCTGGATGCTCAACTGGTGGATGTCGCTGCTGATGACATCGGGCATAATCCCCTGGGCGAGCAGCCGCTCGGCGGTTTCGTAGCTGAACGAGCCGGCTCCGTGCCCGATGTCGAGGATGAGCCCCCGATCGTGGAGCGCTTTGATCTCGGCCTGCGCACGACCGTCCGCGGTGACGATGCGCATGTCGCCGCCGGTGAAGCAGTGCGTCAGGATGTCGCCGGGCCGCAGGAGCCGGGCGACCTCCTCGATCGTGGGTGGGCCGTTGCCGATGTGAACCATGAGCGGGAGCTCCACCCGATCAGCCAGCGCCCTGGCGATCTCGAGCGGCCGGATCCCTACCCCTCGCGTCGTCTTGCCGTCGATGCGGGCCTTGATCCCAAGGATGATGTCGCGGTTGGCGTCCACGATTTTTGCGGCCAGGTCGGCATCGCAATAGTCGATGTTCGCGAACTCCCACGTGGGGGCAATGAGGCCGATGGACGACAGGTTCAATAAGGCGTAGATTCTGGCCCGGCTGTGTTCGATCACGTAGCGGCGGAAGCCGGGGAAACTGTAGGCCCCCGCGCTGCCGACATCGATCCACGTCGTAACGCCGCTGCGCGCGGCCACCGGGTCCGCTTCGATCCCCCAATACGTGGCGCCCCAGTACACGTGGGTGTGAAGATCCACAAGTCCCGGCGTGACAATGTGGTCGCGGGCGTCGATGATCCGGGTCGTGGGCCCCCGAGTGAGGGCGGCCGCGACGGCGGTGATGCGCCCGTCGGTGATCCCGAGATCGTAATCGCCCTCGATGCCCGCGCCAGGGTCGAGCACGTGGCCGCCGGCCACGATCACGTCGAAATATTTGTCGCTGCCTGCCATCGTCGTCTCCCTTCGTTCTACCGTTTTTGGCCGCAACCCTCTAGAATTGTGTCATGCGGCTGCCCTTCGCTCCTCCTCTTGAGCCCATGTTGTCCACCGCCGCGGACCGCCTGCCCGAGGGCGACGGGTGGCTGTTCGAGCCCAAGTGGGACGGGTTTCGGACCCTGGTGTTTCGCGACGGCGACGAGATCATGATCCAGAGCCGCGACGGCAAGCCGATGAACCGATACTTTCCGGAGCTCATCGCACCGGTCGCCGCCTCGCTGCCCGAGCGCTGCGTCGTGGATGGTGAGATCGTGATCGTCAGCGCAGGCGGGCTCGACTTTGAGGCGCTGCTGCTTCGTATCCATCCGGCCGCGTCGCGCGTACAGCTCCTGGCCGCGCAGACGCCGGCGTCCTTCGTCGCCTGGGATCTCCTGGCGCTCGGCGACGAGGACCTGCGCGGCGAGCCGCTTGCGGCGCGGCGCGAACGGCTCGAGCAGGGGCTGGCGCGCGCGGCGCCGCCCGTGCACGTCTCGCCGGCCACGCGGGATCGGGCGGTGGCCGAAGACTGGTTCCGCCGATTCGAGGGCGCCGGGCTCGACGGCGTCATGGCGAAGCGCCTGGACGCGCCGTATCGCGCCGGCGAGCGCACGATGATCAAGGTCAAACACACGCGCACGGCCGACTGTGTGGTCGCCGGCTTCCGCTGGCACAAGAACGGCGCGGGCACGATGGTGGGGTCGCTCCTGCTCGGCCTGTATGACGACGAGGGCAGACTGCAGCATGTTGGGGTCACCGCGGCGTTCTCCAACGCCGTGCGCAAGCAGCTCGTCGCCGAGCTGGCGCCGCTCCGTCAGCGCGCGCTCGAAGGCCACCCCTGGCGCGACTGGGCCGAGGCTCAGGTGGACGCGGACGCCAAGGGACTGCGCCTGCCCGGCGCGACGAGCCGCTGGAACCGCGGCAAGGACCTGAGCTGGGAGCCGGTGCGGCCCGAGCGCGTCTGCGAGGTGGCGTACGATCACCTGCAGGGGTCACGCTTCCGGCACGCCGCACAGTTTGTTCGCTGGCGCCCCGACAAACGCCCGCAGGACTGCCGCTACGATCAGCTGGAGGTCACGCCGGCTTACGAGCTGGGGCGAGTCTTCGGCGCCCGTGACCCGGATCTGAAGCGTCGCCAGGGGTCGTAGTCGGGATCGGGCGGCCCCTCGGGGGGGCGTTTGCCCTCGGGAACGTGGCGCAGGTTGATCCGGATCCTCGTCCATGTGCTGGAGCGGCCGCGCATCGAATCGATGAGGATGTCGTCCGCCTGCAGCAGCGCCGCCGCATCGGGGTGCCTCGCCTTCCAGCGTTCGAGGCCGGCGAGCGCCTCGTCCCGGTGTTCCGCCTTCGCGACGGTGACGAGCGGCTGGGTCGATTGGCGGCGCCCGCGACCCTGCTCCCGGGCGCCCGCCGCCTTCCGCCGTGACGGCGCGACGCGCGGCG